>JASJCU010000136.1 GCA_030065815.1 Gammaproteobacteria bacterium
CAACCTCGAGGCGCTGCCGCGCGAACGCCAGCTGCTGGCACTGACGCGCGGCGAGGTGACGCGCTTGCGCGACCTGGTGCAAAAGCAGGTCGGTGCCCAGTCGCAGCTCGACACCGCGCGCCAGGCCGCCGAACGCCAGGCCATCGCCGTGACCGCCCGCCAGCAGGCCGTCGACGAGCACGCCGCGAGGTTGGCCGAGTTGGAGGCGGCGCGCGCGCGCAGCACCGCGCTGCGCGACCAGGCCCAGCTGGAGCTCGAACGCTGCGAGGTGCGGGCACCGTTCAACGGCCGGGTCGCGCAGGTGCTGGTTTCGCCGGGGCGCCGCGTGCGCGCCGGCGATCCGTTGATCAGCCTGTACAGCACCGACGAGATGATCGTGCGCGCGCAGCTGCCGAGTCGGCACCTGCCGGCGGTCCGGGCCGCGATCGCCGACGACCGCAGGCTACAGGCCGGCGCACTGATCGACGGCGTGCCGTTCGTCGCCACGTTGCGCAGCCTCGCGGCCGACGCGGTCGATGCCGCCGGCGGTGTCGACGGCCTGTTCGACATCGTCAGATCCGACACATTGCCGGTCGACCAGGGGCGCTTCGTGCGCCTGGATCTAGAAATGCCGGCCAGCGACGGCCTGGTCGCGCTGCCGCGCGAGGCCGTCTACGGTTCCGACCGCGTCTACCGGATCGACGCCGACAGCCGCATGCGCGGTCTGCGCATCGAGCGTGTCGGCGAGCTGCGCCTCGACGGCGGCGAGTCGCGGCTGCTGGTGCGCATGCCCGACCTGCCGGCGGACGCGCGTATCGTGACCACGCAGCTGCCCAACGCCCTGGACGGCCTGCTGGTCAGGGTCGTCGACGGATCCTGACGCCGGCATGGATTTCCAGCACCGCAACGACATCATCGGCATCTTTGCCCAGCACAAGGTCGCGGCCAACCTGCTGATGATCATCATGCTGCTGGCCGGCGTCTGGGGCCTGGCCAATCTCAATGTGCAGTTCTTTCCCAATTTCGAGGTCGAGGTCGTCAACGTCAGGACGGTCTGGGCCGGCGCGTCGGCCGAGGACGTCGAGCGCTCGATCACGATCCCGCTCGAGCAGACGCTGCGTACGACCGACGGCATCGAAAAGATGACGTCGACGTCCAGTCAGGGCCTCAGCGTGATCTCGCTGGAGTTCCCGGTCGATGCCGACATGGGCGCGGCCACCGACCGCGTCGACGAGCTCGTCAACAGCGTGCGCAACCTGCCGGTCGAAGCCGAGCCGACCGAGGTCTCGCATGTGATCCGCTACGAACCGGTGGCGCGCCTGCTCGTGCACGGCCCCGGCGACATCCACGAGCTGCGTCCGCTGGCGCGGCGCATCGAGCGCGAACTGCTCGACCGCGGCATCGCCAAGGTCAACATCACCGGCCTGCCGGAAGACGAACTGGCGATCCAGATACCGCAGGCCACGCTCGAGGACCTCGGCCTGTCGCTGCGCGACGTCGCGTCGCGCGTCGCCGTGGATTCGCGTGACCTGCCGGCCGGCACCGTCGGCCGCGACGACGTCGGCCGCGAGATGCGGACGCTGAACCAGCGCCGCAGCGAACTCGGTTTCGAGGATATCGCGCTGCTCGCCGACCGCGACGGGCGCCTGGTGCGGATCGGAGATGTCGCCGAGGTCGAGCGCCGCGCCCGGCCCAACCAGGTCGAACTGACCTATCGCGGCAAGCCGGCGATCGAGTTGCAGCTGATGCGCTCGGCGACCGCGGATTCGCTGCGCTCGGCGGAGATCCTGCAGGCGTGGCGGGCCGACGCGCGCACGCGCTATCCGCCGGACGTCGGCTTCACGGTCTACGACGAGAGCTGGACGCTGATCCAAGACCGGATCAACCTGCTGGTCAAGAACGGCCTCGGCGGTCTGCTGCTGGTGATCGGGATTCTGTTCCTGTTCCTCAACGGCCGGGTCGCGTTCTGGGTCACGGTCGGTATCCCGGTATCGTTCATGGCCACGCTGGCGATCGTCTACGTCGCCGGCGGCAGCATCAACATGATCTCGATGTTCGCGCTGATCATGGCGCTCGGGATCATCGTCGACGACGCCATCGTCGTCGGCGAAGACGCGCTGACCCACTACCAGATCGGCGAGAGCTCGCTCGAGGCCGCCGAGGGTGGTGCGCGGCGCATGCTGGCGCCGGTGATGTCGTCGTCGCTGACGACGATCGCGGCGTTCATCCCGCTGTTCGCGATCACCGGGTTCATCGGCAAGTTCCTCGGTGACATCCCGTTCGTGATCGTCTGCGTGATCATTGCATCGCTGATCGAGAGCTTCCTGGTGTTGCCGGGGCACCTGCGGCACAGCTTCAAGGGCCTGATGCACAAGCCGCCCGGTGCGTTTCGGCAGCGCTGGGACGCCGGCTTCGCGCGCTTCCGCGATCATCACTTCCGTCGCTGGGTGACCTGGGCCGTGAACAATCGCATGGCGATCGTCGCGGTCGCGCTGGCTTTCGTGATCGTGCTGTTCGGGCTGCTGCGCGGCGGACGTATGGGCTTCAGCTTCTTTCCCAACGTCGAGGGCAATGTCATCGTCGCCAGTGCGACGTTCGTGGCCGGGACGCCGCCCGACCGCGTCGAGGCGTTTGCCGCAGAGATCGAGCAGGCGCTGTACGCGACCGATACGGCGCTGGGCGGCGACCTGGTCAGGGTCGCCAACGTCACGACCGGGCGGGCGTTCTTCGCCAACGGCCGGCGCCAACAGACCGGCGACCAGTTCGCGTCGCTGACCGTCGAGTTGATCCCGTCCGACCGTCGCGATGTGCGCAACGAGGTGTTCATCGCGGCGTGGCAGGAGCGCCTGGCCGAGCCACCCGGACTCGAATACCTGACGATCACGTCGCGCACCGGCGGCCATCCCGGGCGCGACCTCGAGATCCAGCTGGTCGGCACGGATGCGCCGACGCTCAAGCAGGCGGCGTTGCAGGTGGCCGATGCGCTGGCCGCGGTGCCCGGCGTGCAGGCGATCGAGGACGACATGCCCTTCGGCCCGCAGCAGCTGCTGTATACGCTGAGCCCGCTCGGTGAGTCGCTCGGCCTCAGTGTCGAGGAGGTCGGGCGTCAGCTGCGCGCGGCGTTCGACGGCGAGCTGGCGCAGATCTTCAACGAAGGCGACGAAGAGGTCGAGGTGCGGGTGATGCTGACCGATGAGGAGCGTCACCGTTTGAGCGCGCTAGAGGACTTCAACGTGCGGCTCAACGACGGGCGCCGCGCGCCGCTGTTATCGGTAGTCGACCTGCGGGAGCGGCGCGGCTTCAAGGCGGTGCGCCACGCCGACGGCGAGCTCGCGGTGACGCTGTTTGCCGATATCAACAAGAAGGTCGCCAATGCCAATGCGGTTCGCGATCAGCTGCGTGCCGGGCTGATGCCGGAGCTGGCGCAGCGCTACGACATCAGCTTTGAGTTCACTGGCCGTGCCGAGGACCAGCGCGAGACCGCGACCGACATGCGGCGCGGTGCCCTGTTCGCGCTGGCGATGATCTACATCGTGCTGGCCTGGGTGTTCGGATCGTACGGCTGGCCGCTGGTCGTCATGGCGATCATCCCGTTCGGCGTCGTCGGTGCGCTGTTCGGCCATTTCCTGATGGGCATCACGCCTACGATTCTGTCGATGTTCGGCCTGTTCGCGCTGTCCGGGATAGTCGTCAACGACTCGATCATTCTGGTCGTGTTCTACAAGCAGCTGCGCGAGAAGGGCATGGCGGTGACGGAAGCGATCGTCGAGGCGGCGTGCCAGCGCCTGCGGGCGGTGTTGCTGACGTCGCTGACGACGATCGCGGGGCTGCTGCCGCTGCTGTTCGAGACGTCGCTGCAGGCGCAGTTTCTGATACCGATGGCGGTTTCCATCTCGTTCGGCCTCGCATTTGCGACCTTCCTGGTGCTGCTGATGGTCCCGGCACTGCTGTCGGCGCTGGAGTCGGTGCGCTTGCGTATCGTCGGCGACGACGTGCCGCCGCGGCCCGCCGGCGCCGTCGTCGAAGCGCCGGCCGAGCGCGGCTGACGCCGCCCGCCGCGAGTCCGTGGCCGTCGCCAGGGTCCCGAAGACCACCGCCCCACGGCGGGCGCGACGACACAGGCAATCGACCGGCACAGCGCCGGGCGTCGACCGCGACTTCCGGACCTGCGCAGCATCCACTGGCAACCTTGTCGACGTCGGCGACCCGCGGGCCCTGCGCCTTCAGGCCCAGGCACCCTGCGGCCTCGGCACGGCCGGCTCCGAGGAGTCGCGGCGCGTCGATCAGGCGCTGCGGCACGCATCGAGCATCGCGGTTGCGGCGTTGGACAGGCTGCGGCGGCGGTGGGTCACGGCACCGAGTTTGCGCGCCAGGCGGACGTCGTCGATGTCGAGCGCGACCACCTGCGGGTCGCGCAGCGTCGCCGGCAGCAGGCTCCAGCCGAGGCCGGTCGCGACCAGCATGTGCAGCGTTTCCAGGTAGTTCGTCGCCATCGCGACATGCAGTCGGGCGTCGACCCCGCGCAGCGCCTGCTCGAGGATGCCACGCGTGTAGGTCGTGCCGCCCGGCAGTACCGCCGGGTAGGCGAGCAGGTCGATCAGTGAGACCGGCTGGCGTGCGGCCAGCGGGTGGTCGCGCCCGACCATGAACTCCAGCGGGTCGTGCCAGATCGGCTGCAACAGCAGATTCGGCGGGCCGTCCGGAGGCAGGGTCACGATCGCCAGCTCGAGGTCGCCGGTCTCGACGGCGCGGCACGCGGCCTCGGAATCCATGAAGCGGATATCGAGTTCGACATCGGCGTAGCGCTCGGTGAAACGCTTCAGCGGCGCCGGCAGCCGGTGCAGGCCGATGTGGTGGCTGGTGCCCATCACCAGCCGGCCGCGCACCTCGCCGGACAGGTCGGTCGCGAGACGCCTGAGCTCACGGGCGTCGTGGATCAGCTGCCGCGCGCGCGGCAGCAACGTCGCGCCGGTGCCGGTCAGCGTCACGCGGCGGCTGATGCGATCGAACAGCCGGGCGCCGAGTTCCGCCTCGAGCTGCGCGACGCGTTTGCTGACCGCCGGCTGGGTCAGGTACAGGGCCTCGGCGGCCTCCGAGAACGAGGCGCGCTCGGCCACTTCGACGAAGGCCTGCAGGGCGGCGAGTTCCATAATTCCTCATGAGAATGCGAAAAATAAGAAACATGAATTTACGTTATCGATTGTAGCGGCTATCTTTAAGCCCTTCAGCACCCAGCTGCTGCGCATCGGGTTGCGATATGAAAGCCAAGACGCTGTACGACAAACTGTGGGATGCGCACGTGGTGCGCGAAGAGGCCGATGGCACGACGCTGCTGTACATCGACCGCCATCTGGTGCACGAGGTGACGTCGCCACAGGCCTTCGAGGGCCTGCGCCTGGCCGGCAGGCCGCTGTGGCGCAGAGGGGCCAACCTGGCAACGGCCGACCACAACGTGCCGACGACCGACCGCAGCCGCGGTATCGCCGACCCCGTGTCCAAGGTCCAGGTCGACACGCTGGACCAGAACTGCGCCGAATTCGACATCGTCGAGTTCGGCATGAACGACCCGCGCCAGGGTATCGTGCACGTCGTCGGCCCGGAGCAGGGCGCGACGCTGCCGGGCATGACCGTGGTCTGCGGCGATTCGCACACGTCGACGCATGGCGCTGTCGGCGCGCTGGCGCACGGCATCGGCACGTCCGAGGTCGAGCACGTGCTGGCCACGCAGTGCCTGATCCAGAAGAAGTCGAAGGCGATGCTGGTCGTCGTCGACGGCACGGTCGGCCCCGGTGTGACGGCCAAGGACATCGTGCTGGCGATCATCGGTCGCATCGGCACGGCCGGCGGTACCGGCTATGCGATCGAGTTCAGCGGCGAGGCGATCCGCGACCTGTCGATCGAGGGCCGCATGACGGTCTGCAACATGGCGATCGAGGCGGGTGCGCGCGCCGGCTTCGTCGCCGTCGACGCCAAGACCATCGACTACGTACGCGGGCGGCCGTTCGCGCCGGGCCCCGAGCACTGGGACCGGGCCGTCGCCCACTGGCAGACGCTGCACAGCGACGACGGCGCCGAGTTCGACCGCGTGGTCGTGATCCCGGCAGCCGAGATCCGTCCGCAGGTGACCTGGGGCACGTCGCCGGAGATGGTCGTCGCGGTCGACGGCGCGGTGCCGGACCCGGCCGCCGAGAGCGATCCGGTCAAGGCCGACGGCATGCGCCGCGCGCTCGACTACATGGGCCTGCACGCCGGTACGCCGATCACCGAGATCCGGCCCGACAAGGTATTCATCGGATCGTGCACCAACTCGCGGATCGAGGACCTGCGGGCCGCGGCCGCGGTGGCCAAGGGTCGCAAGGTCGCGGCCGGCATCCGCCAGGCGCTGGTCGTGCCCGGCTCGGGCCCGGTCAAGGCGCAGGCCGAACGGGAAGGGCTGGACCGGATCTTCATCGATGCCGGATTCGAGTGGCGCGAGCCGGGCTGCTCGATGTGCCTGGCGATGAACGCGGACCGTCTCGAGGCGGGCGAACGCTGTGCCTCGACGTCGAACCGCAACTTCGAGGGTCGCCAGGGTCAGGGTGGGCGCACCCACCTGGTCAGCCCGGCCATGGCGGCCGCCGCGGCGGTCACCGGGCATTTCGTCGACGTCCGGGATCTCTAGGAGGACATCATGCGACGCACCATTTTGCTGAGCCTGCTGTTGGGCCTGCTGGTCACGTCGACCGGCTGTGAAACGATCAAGGGCCTGGGTCGCGACATCACCAACGCCGGCGAGGCGATCGAGCGGGCGACGAGGTAGCCATGGACAGGTTCGTGACCTTTACCGGGGTGGTCTGCCCGCTCGACCGCTCCAACGTCGACACCGACGCGATCATTCCCAAGCAATTCCTGAAATCGATCAAGCGCACCGGCTTCGGCCCCAACCTGTTTGACGCATGGCGCTACCTCGACCACGGCGAGCCCGGCATGGACAACAGCCGGCGCCCGGTGAACCCGGAATTCGTGCTCAACGATCCGCGCTATGCCGGGGCCAGCATCCTGCTGGCGCGCGAGAACTTCGGTTGCGGCTCGTCGCGCGAGCACGCGCCGTGGGCGCTCGCCGACTACGGCTTCAAGGTGATCGTTGCGCCGAGCTACGCCGACATCTTCTACAACAACAGCTTCAAGAACGGCCTGCTGCCGATCGTGCTCAATGCCGCGACGGTCGACGCACTGTTCGACCAGGCGCAGGGGTCAGAGGCGCTGACGCTGACCGTCGATCTCGACGCCCAGCAGATCCGCGGTGGCGACGGCGGCCCGATCGGTTTTGACATCGATCCGTTCCGCAAGCACTGCCTGCTCGAGGGCCTCGACGACATCGGCCTGACACTGCAGCACGTTGACGATATCCGCGCCTACGAGGCCAAGCGCCGGGTCGAAGCGCCGTGGCTGTTTAAATAGACGTAATTCGTTTGGGATGTATTTGGACGCAGAGGTCGCGGAGGAGCGCAGAGTTCGCAGAGGTTGCGCAGGTGAGCTTGTCTTCGCAAGGCATTTGATGCCGGACGTCGCCGATGAAGAACTTGGATCTTGGCCGATCGCCCAACATCGAAAATCTCCGCGACCTCTGCGTCCCGGTTTCTGTTTATCAGGTGACAAGTTGACATGACGAAACGCGTACTGATCCTGCCGGGTGACGGTATCGGCCCGGAGATCGTTGCCGAGGCGGTGAAGCTGCTCGACGCGCTGGCCGGAGACGGCCTCGATATCGAACTCGATGAGGGCCTGATCGGCGGCTCGGCCTACGACGCGGCCGGCTCGCCGCTGCCCGAGGCGACGCTGGCGATGGCGGGTGAGGCCGATGCGATCCTGCTCGGCGCGGTCGGTGGGCCGAAATGGGAGCCGCTGGACATCGCGGTGCGCCCGGAAAAGGGCCTGCTCGGCCTGCGTTCGGAGCTCGGCCTGTTCTCCAACCTGCGCCCGGCGATCCTGTACCCGCAGCTGGCTTCGGCGTCGAGCCTGCGTGCCGAGATCGTCGCCGGACTCGACCTGATGATCGTCCGCGAATTGACTGGCGGCATCTACTTCGGCCAGCCGCGCGGCGTGCGCACCCTCGACGACGGCCAGCGCCAGGGTTTCAACACCCTGGTCTACAGCGAGAACGAGATCGTGCGCATCGTGCGCTCGGCGTGCGACATCGCGATGAAGCGCGGCAAACGGCTGTGCTCGGTCGACAAGGCCAACGTGCTCGAGTGCACCGAGCTGTGGCGCGAGGTGGCGAGCGGCGTCGTCGCCGACGAATACCCGGAGATCGAGCTGTCGCACATATACGTCGACAACGCCGCGATGCAGCTGATCAAGTGGCCGAAGCAGTTCGACGTGATCGTCACGACCAACATGTTCGGTGACATCCTGTCCGATGCAGCGGCGATGCTGACCGGCTCGATCGGCATGCTGCCGTCGGCGTCGCTGAACGAGACCGGGCAGGGCATGTACGAGCCGATCCACGGCTCGGCGCCGGACATCGCCGGCAAGGGCGTCGCCAACCCGCTGGCGACGATCCTGTCGGTGTCGATGATGCTGCGTTACAGCCTCGACGAGCCGGACATCGCCGACCGCGTCGATGCGGCCGTGAACGCGGTGCTCGACCAGGGCCTGCGTACGCCGGACATCCTGTCCGACGGCATGACCGAGGTGGACTGCGAGGCGATGGGCGATGCTGTGGTCGCGGCGCTTTGACGACAGATTTCCTGGACGCAGAGTTCGCCGAGGAGCGCAGAGTGCGCAGAGACTTCTATTGCGGTGCGTGTGTCCCGCTGCAGACGATAAGACCAGGATCGTCAGCATTGTTCTCTGCGTACTCTGCGCTTCTCCGCGTCCTCTGCGCCCCAATGACTGCGAGTGGATAGACCGATGAAAAGAGTAGGTTTTGTAGGCTGGCGCGGCATGGTCGGTTCGGTGCTGATGGACCGCATGCGCGAAGAAAACGATTTCGCGCAGATCGACGAGCCGGTGTTCTTCACGACGTCGCAGACCGGGCAGCCCGGCCCGGACATCGGCAAGCCGGTGCCGGCGCTCAAGGACGCCAACGACATCGACGCGCTGCGCCAGATGGACGCGGTCGTCACGTGCCAGGGCGGCGATTACACCAAGGGGGTGTACGCCGAGCTGCGCAAGTCCGGCTGGGACGGTTACTGGATCGACGCCGCGTCGGCACTGCGCATGGCCGACGACGCCGTGATCGTGCTCGACCCGGTCAACCGCGCGGTCATCGATCAGGCACTGGCCGACGGCAAGAAGGACTTCATCGGTGGCAACTGCACGGTCAGCCTGATGCTGATGGCCGTCGGCGGCCTGTTCAACGCCGGCCTCGTCGAATGGACGACGTCGATGACCTACCAGGCCGCGTCCGGCGCCGGCGCCAAGAACATGCGCGAGCTGTTGAGCCAGATGGGCGTGCTGCGCGACAGCGTTGCCGGGCTGCTCGCCGTCCCGGCATCGGCGATCCTCGATATCGACCGTGGCGTGACCGAGTGCCTGCGGGGTGGCGACTACCCGATCGACAATTTCGGTGTGCCGCTGGCCGGCAGCCTGATCCCGTGGATCGATGTCGCCCTCGACAACGGCCAGAGTAAAGAAGAGTGGAAGGGCTATGCCGAGACCAACAAGATCCTCGGCCGTGGCGCCGACCCGATCCCGATTGACGGCACCTGTGTCCGCGTCGGCGCGATGCGCTGTCACAGCCAGGCGCTGACGATCAAGCTGACCCGCGACGTGCCGATCGGCGAGATCGAGCAGATCCTCGACGAGGCCAACGACTGGTCGCAGGTGGTCGCCAACGATCGTGAGCTGACGCTGCGCGAGCTGACGCCGGCCAAGGTCACCGGCACGCTCGGCATACCGGTCGGGCGCCTGCGCAAGATGAACCTCGGCCCCGAGTACCTGAATGCCTTCACGGTCGGCGATCAGCTGCTGTGGGGTGCGGCCGAACCGCTGCGCCGCATGCTGGGCATCCTGATCCGGCAGTGACCGCCGTCACACACGCTATTCGGCGGGTGTCAGATCTCCGCAAAAGGCCTTAAGTTCTGGCCGGGGCCGCCGTTAGTGGCATTGGTACACAACTTTCATTCGGCTATAGTTGGCACGAAATCATGACATCGATTCCGGGCTGCTTGAGTCGTAGATGGAAGAAACGGACAGCTCTGAAATCGGGACGGTAAAGCACCTGGGGGGAATTCATGGTCCGCAAGTTGGCGTTGGCGGTTTCACTCGCATTGGGGACGTTGAGTGTTCCGGTTCACGCGCTGGGGTTGGGAGAACTCAGTTCCAAGTCGACGCTGAACCAGAACTTTCAAGGTGAAATCGCGCTGTTGTCGGTCAAGGCCGACGAACTGGACACGGTCAGGGTCAAACTGGCAGACCAGGAGGCCTTCTCCCGTGCCGGTGTCGATCGTCCCTTCTATCTGTCGCTGCTGAAATTCGAGCCGCAATTGACCGCGCGCGGCAAGCCGGTCGTTCGGGTCACGTCCGAATTTCCGATCCGCGAGCCGTTCCTCAATTTCCTGATCGAGGTGAACTGGCCGAACGGTCGCCTGCTGCGCGAGTACACGGTGCTGCT
>JASJCU010000022.1 GCA_030065815.1 Gammaproteobacteria bacterium
GAGAACAGTCTTAGTGGTAGGGCTGTGTGCGGCGTCGGGCGCCGTGGCCAACGTTGCGCTCGATCGTGTCGGGCCGCCTCCGCCCGGTGACCCATCGGCCTTTACCGGGCCTTTCGTTGGCGAGGACCTGGCCGACGTGCCCGATCAGCTCGACCCTGTCTATCAGGGAGCGCTCGAGGGCGGTCCGACGCAGACGGCTGCCGACCAGGGCATAAGCGGCTCGATTCCGGAAGCTGCCCTGCAGAGCAACGGCAAGTACAACGTCCCGACCAACAGCAAACCCAGTCCGCTGTTCGGAGCGCAACCCTTCACGCAACAGATGCTGCGCTTCGAAGAGTTCGGGACTGCGCCGCTCGACCCCACCGCACCGCCGCCGGCATTCGATTACCCGCGGCCGTCCGTCGGCATGGCTCCGGCGCAGGACCCGTCGTTCGTCGCGGCCAGCTCGCCGGAACCGTCGGCACTCGATGCGTTCCTGGCGCAACCCGGAATTGCGCCTTTCCCGCAGGAGTTCTCCAACGTCGCGCTGTTCAACCCGTGGCAGCCGGACATCGAAGACTTCCTCGGCCGGGCGCTGAACGATCCGCCGGCCGAAGGGCGTCCCCCGGGCCAGGGCTGGGCGCACCAGCGTTGGAACGAGTTTTACCCGGTGGAGTACTTCGTCACCGCCCAGGCGGGCGCGCGTGACAACAGCGGTTTCCGCGACGACCGCCAGCGCCACAGCTACGCGGCCGGCGAGTTCGGGCCGGGCGGCCTGTATCACAACACCACCGGTCAGCCTGGATTCGACGGGACGACCGCAGGCTTGGATATCCGCTTTCACCCCGACATGCCGGTGCAGGACCACAAGTCGATCTGGACGTTCGACGGCACGCTCCCGCCCAAGCTGCTGAACGTCCGCAACGGTCAACCGGTCCTGATGCGGCACTACAATGCCCTGCCGATCGACGTCACGGCCAACCGCGGTTTCGGTATGCACACGATCACGACGCACGAGCACAACGGCCACTCGCCGGCCGAGAGCGACGGCTTCGCGGGTGCATTCTTCTTCCCCGGACAATTCTACGACTACCGCTGGCCGCTGGCGCTCGCCGGCTACGACTCGATCAACACCGACGCCGCGGACCCGCGCGCGGGCTTTCCGTGCGAGCCGGGCGAGACCTTGTTCGTCAACGACCTCGAACCCGGCATCAAGACCTGTGAAAACGGAACGATCCAGATCCGCGGCGACTGGCGCCAGACGATGAGCACCCACTGGTTCCACGACCACATGCTCGATTTCACCGCGCCAAATGTCTACAAGGGCAACGCGGCGATGATGAACTACTACAGCGCTATCGATCGCGGCAACGAAGCGGTCGACGACGGCGTCAACCTGCGCCTGCCGAGCGGATCCGCGTTGCCGTGGGGCAACCGTGACTACGACGTCAACCTGCTGTTGGCCGACAAGGCATGGGATAACGAGGGTCAACTGTGGTTCAACATCTTCAACAAGGACGGCTTCCTTGGCGATCAGATGCTGACCAACTGGCTGTACAAGCCCTATCTCGACGTACGCTCGCGGCGCTACAGGTTTCGCGTGCTGAACGGCTCCGTCTCGCGCTACTTCAAGCTGGCCCTGGTCCAGGAAGTGGCCGGTCACACCACCGGCGAGATCCCGGGACGCCGGTCGCAGGGCGTCTCGTGGAACCGCATCCCGTTCCATCTGGTGGCCAACGACGGCAACATCATGGAACACTCGGTGCCGTTCGACGGAAGCCTCGATCTGGACGGTGACGGCAACGCCGACGAACACAAGGGCGCGCTGCCGGTCCAGGCCATCGCCGAGCGGTTCGACATCGTCGTCGATTTCGCCGCGCATGGGCTGAGGCCGGGCGACAAGTTGTACTTCGTCAACCTGCTGGAGCACAAGAACGGCAAGGTGGTCGAGGGCAGCGTCGATATCGGTGCCGTGTTGCGCGAGACCTACAAGGCCGAGCTCGACTTCGACGGCGGCGAGCCGGTGCGCTGGAGAAATGGCGACCCCGTGGTCGGCAAGTTTCTCGAATTGCGCATCCAGCCCTACGACGGCATCGACCTGAGCATGAACCCGGTCGACTACGAGCCCGGTGGCCAGAAGATGATACCCCTGGTCATCGATCGCGAAGACCCGGTGCAGATGGCGCAACTCGCCGATGCCCGTCATCGCACCTTCACGTTCGGCCGCAGCTCCGGGACCGACTCTGCGCCGTGGACCGTAAAAACCGACGGTGGGCCTGCCTACAAGGCCGACACACGCAGGTTGAGCGCCGCACCGCAGCTCGCCACCGGTCCGACGCTGGCAGGTTATGCCGGTGACGGGACTGCGGAGATCTGGCGCATGGAGACGGGAGGCGGCTGGAGCCACCCGATTCATGTGCACTTCGAAGAGGGAGTGATTCTTCGCGAGGACGGCGAGTTGCCGCCCGAGTGGCATCGCTGGGCGCGCAAAGACGTATTCCGGCTCGGTCCGGAAGAGGATGCCGCGCGCGACATCGACGTCTTCTACAACTTCCGCGAGTTCGCCGGCAGCTACGTCGAACACTGCCACAACACGCAGCACGAAGACCACGCGATGTTGTTGCGCTGGGACCTGGAACAGCCGGGTCAGGTGCAGATCATGCCGGCACCGATCCCGACCTGGGATGGCGTCGAGTACGTCGACACTGTGGCACTGCCGACCTTCCGCAGCGGCGACGGTTTTGGCCTGCAGGACTGAACTCAACGTCGGTAGCCCGCCGTCCGCAAACCGGTCGGCGGGCGCCGTAAATGGGGGGAGACATCGATGAATCTACCTATGGAATCCGGTCGCCGCTCCGCAGCGATCAACTATGCGGCCCTGCTCGTGTCGCTGATGTTGCTGCTCGGCGCCGGTCAGGCCCAGGGGCGCAGCGGCGGCGAGGTATGGGGCAAGGATTATTTTCCCAACTACGAACTGACCGCCCACACCGGGGAAAAGCTACGCTTCTTCGACGACATGATCGCCGGCAAGGTGGTCGCGGTCAATTTCATCTTCACCAGCTGCACGGATGTCTGTCCGATGGAGACCGCTCGCATGGCCTCGGTCTATGACCTGCTGGGTGGTCGGGTCGGTAAAGATGTGCATTTCTATTCGATCACCATCGATCCTGAGAACGACACCGCCGAGGTGTTGCGCGATTACGCGAAGCGCTACGGAATCGATGGCAAGAACTGGAAGTTTTTGACCGGCAACAAGCAGGAGATCGACCATATCCGTGACAAGTTCGGTCTATACAGCACGCCGGCCGAAGAAGCCGACCTGTCCAACCACAATATCAACCTGATGATCGGCAACCAGGCGACTGGGCAATGGATGAGGCGGTCGCCTTTCGAGAACCCCTACATTCTTGCCAACCAGCTCGGTACCTGGTTGCACGGCTGGAAGACCGCCAGCAACCACACGGAAAAGGACTACGCCAAGGCGCCGAAGCTGCGTCAGATTTCGTCCGGCGAAATGTTTTTCCGCGACCGTTGTTCGTCGTGTCACGTCATCAGCGGCGGCATCGCACCGGTTCGCAGCGCGCGGCAACTCGGACCGGACCTGTTTGCAGTCGGAGAGCGGCGCGATCCGGCCTGGCTTAGGCGCTGGATGAAAGAACCGGACAAGATGCTCGAGGAGGGAGACCCGATCGCCGCGGCAATGTATGAGCAGTACAAGGTCATAATGCCGAATTTTCGACTGGATCAAGGCCAGATCGAGATGCTAATCGACTACATGGCTGAGGAGACCGAGCGTCTGCGCAGTCGCCGCCTGGCAGCGATCGCGCAGAGCAAGGATGCGTCACATCAACACAGCCAGCACAAGCATCACGACCACGGCGATCACCAGCACCACGAGACCGGCACCAACTGACGGCAGGGCCATGATGTAGCGATTCCTGCGTCCTGAAGAAACCAATAGGATCACAGAGGAAACCCAGACGATGAAAATCAGGAACCTGACAATGGCCCTGTGTTGGGGCACGCTGATCGGCGTGTCGGCAACCTCCGTCGCCTCGCCCACGGTCGCGAGCTGTGACGGTTACAACAATGCCGACGTGACGCTGTGGGCCAGGCTCGTATCCGGCGTCGAACGCCAGACGTTCGACGTGACGGTCAAGGCACCAGCCGGCAATGCCAGACGGCTCGGACGGACCTGGAACGTCATGGTCGGACAGCGGCGGGTCGGTGCCCTGAAGCTCTCGCCGAATGCCGACGGTAGGCTGTCCGGCAGTCTATCGTTCGACTCCAATTCGACACCGGCGTATCGAAACCCCGGCAGCGCGCCTTTCCCGAGGAATTGGCCGGCAGTCGGCAGCGGTACGCTGGTGCGCGTCGGCAATCTTTCCTGTCGGCTGAACGGTTGAGCCCGGGGCGGCCATCGGTCGCAGGGTCGTTGCCGCCCGTTCATCGCATGCGGCGATCTGCACATGACATCGGTATCGCTAGTCGCTCAGTGCCGGGCGACGGCTTGCTCGAACGCGGCCGCTCTTTCCTCGGCGACCAGGAAGACGTTGTCGATCTCCCGGCAATGGTCGAGCGATCGCGTCGCCACCCATCCGCCCGACTGGCGTCGGTAGACCCGGTAGCGCGGCGGCAGCAATGCCAGGAACGTCGCATCGAGATCGACGTTGCGGGCGACGTAGAAGGGTTTGTTCACTTCCATCAGCACGATCGGGCGGTGGCTGGCGAGGGTGCGCTGCGCGCCGCGCAAACAGAAGTCTTCGTGGCCCTCGATGTCCATCTTGATCACCGTGATGGCGCTGTCGTTCTCGGGGCGTGCGTCGCAAAAAGCATCGAGGGTCTGTAGTTCCACGGTCGCCCGCTCGAAGCCGCCGTCGAGCGCGCTGTCGGTGACGATCGCAGCATTTCCCGTCGTCGATCCGTGCGCGAAGTCCTCGCGCAGCGTGATCTCGCTCTCCGTGCCGGTGTCCGACAGCCCGATCATCTGCGCGTCACAGACACCCTCGAGTGCGTTGCGCTGGATGTTTGCGTTCAGCCGGCGGTAGTTGCCGGCGAAGGGTTCGAACGCGACCACCCGCCCCTCGCCACCCCGATCGCGGATCGCCGCACCGACGGCCACCGTGTAAAAGCCGATGTTGGCGCCGATATCGACGAAGGTCGCATCCGGGTCCAGCAGTGCGATCACGGCCTCGATGAGATCCGGGTCGTACTGTCCGCGGTAGAAGGCCACGGCCTCGGTGTTGCTCCTGAGGTCGACCCGCAATCGGGTCCCGTCGTTCATCGTCGCCGTGCGAATCGGCGAGGCACCGAGCTTCAGCATCGCGGCGTTGACCGCTCGCCAGATCCGCTGGAGGCCACGAAACGGGGGCAGCCTCCGCGTAATCGATGAGACCAGGTCGAGGAGAGGATCGGTGAGAATCATCGGCGCGGACAGTGGTCGTGTCGAACTCGGCTGGCCTGGGGCAGACACCCAGTCTAGCCAATGGCCAGAGGTTGCGTTTCCCGCCCCATCGGCCGTCGTCGCGTTGTCCGGCCACACCCGAAGGTGCGCCTATCGGTCAGCCAACTCGTAGCGCCATGCGCCAACGCGCTGTTTCAGCGCGATGCGGACATCGGATGCGTCCTCGCCGAGGCCTGCGGACGATCTGTCCGACGCGATCAACAAGGACCTGCGGGCGCTGGTGCGCAGTCAGATCCGCGTCATCGGGCACCTGCTGACGATTGGACCGCGGCCCGTCGGGCGACAGGTCGACATCGGGACCCCGCTGACGACGATGGACCCCGATGCGAAGGGCCCCGGCGTGCTCGACCGTACGCGGCTCGACGGCTGAGGCCCGGTCAGCCAGCGAGGCACCGGGCCCATGATCGACCTGATGGACAGGCTGGTATCGTGAATGTGCGGAACGCCGGAACCGAATGTGTCGGCGGCCCAGAGGCCGCGCGGCGTCTGCGTCGCGGCGGACGGCCTCAGTATCAACCGCGGCGCCGCATCCGCCGCGCACCGAGCATCGCCAACGACGCCGCCAAGATCAGCGGCAGTGCCGGCGGTACCGGGATCTGTTGCACGAACGGCGAGAACTGGTAGGTCAGTGTCATGACCCCCTGATTGCGGCCGGCGGGTGTGATCACCGCGGCGGCGCCGGTCGACGCGACGATCTGCCAGGTACTGAGCAGCTGAAACTGCAGGCCGAGCGCCCCGGTGATCAGGTTCTCTTCGAAACCGGCGCGGGTCCCGGCGATCGGTCCGGGCGGGATATCGATGTTGCTGGTCGACGGTATGCCGAATCCAGTCAGATCGGAGACATTGTCGAACGCGACGGACAACGAGTACGGTCGCGGCGCCGCGGTCAGCAGCACTTCATCACCGTTTGCCGCGCCGGCAAAGATGAACTGGGCCTCGTTCGGGAACGCAAACGTGAACCCAGCCAGTGCGGCCAGATCGAAGCGATGCGTGATCTGGTAAAAGTACGGCGTCGGCAGCAGCTGCCCCAATGGCGGTGTCGGGATCAGGTTCGGCGTGGTCGGGCTGATCAGCGAGACGACGCCGGACACGTCGACGGTGACCGATTCCAGCGTCCCGAGCGCGGTGTCGAACGGCAAGAAACCCAGCCCGGCCGGCTGCACGAAGGCGTGATTCAGATCGAACGGCCGCGATTGGAACTGCAGGATCGGCGCCGCAGCGGCACCGCTCAGCCATAGCGCGAGCGCGATCGCCGCGACCCAGCGTTGTCGTTTCATGCTGTCATAGCCCCCGGTCGTCGCAGCAGCCCCCAGCCTAGCGCATCCGGGCCGAATCTGCCGGGCCCGTGTCGCACCGCCGCGTCCGGCCGACGTCGATCAACCGGCAGCGGCCGCGACAGCCGGCGTCGCAGGCCGGTCACGGCACCGTTCCGATCGCGGAGGCGTACCCGCGATCAAGCTGCCGCGGCCCCCGAGACTGTTGACCGCGTCGCCAACGATTCATTCTGGGCGTCGCGGCCATGACGCCACTATGGTTAAATAGCTGGACTATTTGTGTTTGTTTGCGCGGCGGGGCGAAGGGACCGCCGGTTAGACCGAGGAAAAAAGAAATGCGACTGACCACTCACCGATCGCCGCTTGCACGGGCCATGTTCGGCCTCGTCCTCGCTTCGATGGTTTCGCTACCTGTCAACAGCACTGCCGCAGACGCGGCGCCGACGCAGAACCAGGCCTATCTCGAGCAGGTTGTCGGCGTGCTGCGCTCGCACGTACTGTCAATGCGCATGATCCTCGATCACGACGACCTCAAGTATGCCGACAACATGGTGCGACATGCCGAGGCATTCGAGCGGACATTCGGCATGATCGGGCCGATGGAGTGGCACATCGCCGAGGCGTTCAGTCACGCGCAGAAGACCGACGCGGCAGACAAGCTGAACCAGGCGCAATTCGAACAACTCGCCGAACAGAGCCGCCTCGCGATCGAAAAGATCAAGCGATCCGCGAAACGCTACGTGCGTGACAAGAACGAGGCGCTGATGCGTGCCTCGATCAATGACATGATCAAGTCGTGCGGCGCCTGCCACTCGAAGCTGCCCGCGGGAACCGTGCCCAGGGTCTGGAAAGGCATGAAGGAATAGTCGTGCCTGGCCCTGTCCTGCAGCGGCGCAAGTCCGTCTGCCTATAGCCGGTGAGTCCGGGTGCGCTGGCACCCGGTCCCCGCCCCCATCGCCTCCGAAGGACCGGCCACGGTGCACGCAGTCTGAAAACGCTGTACCGGCCTCACTGGTGACCCGACCAATCTCGGCCTAGACTTACCCCCCAATTGACGTGCCGGCGCCGCGGTCGCTGCATGCAGTGCCCGGCATCGACAGCCCATCGGAGGGATGCCGGGTGACCGCGACGACCGACGCCGCCATGGCCGAGCAGCGCGACGAGCTCGTCGACAAGATCGACGACGAGATCCAGCACAAGGCCAACCTCGGCGACCGCCTGCTGCACCACCACCGCGCGATCCTCCAGGACCTGCCGTTCGACGGCTTGCCCGAGCTGCTCACCGACGAGCACCGCAGCGCGATCGAGCGGCTGGTCGAGAAACACGGCCGCCGCAACCTGCAGATCCGGGTCAAGCGCATCATCGGTTATGCGAGCAAGTCCGGCGACAGCCAGCACAACCTGGTGCTGTCGCAGCAGCGCGCCAATGCCGTCCACCAGCACCTGTCGACGAAGATCACCGAGGCCGGTATCGACCCCGATGAATTCTTCTCCGGCAGCTTCTCGGTCGTCGCCAAGGGCGAGTCGGATCTGCCGTATCCGACCAACCTGTCCGAGGACAACCCGCTGAACCGTCGCGTCGAGATCGTCTACACGCTGACGATAGACCTGCAGCGGCAGGCAGACGCGGCGACCGGTCCGACCAGCACGCTGTGGAAGATCGACTTCGGCCCGGCCGGCGCCGGTTTCTTTCTGCAGGCCGGCGCCGGTACGCTGACCATGCTGCCCGACGGCGGGTCCGGCAGTCCGACCGGCCCGATCAGCAAGCCGTTCACGTTCGAGCAGCTCGGCTTCTCGATCGGCCTGTTCGAGAAACTCAAGAAGGCGAAGTTCCTGAAGAAGTTTCCGCAGCTGCGCCGCGCATTGGGCCTGCTGCACCCGGACAAGCCGGGCAACTACCCCAAGACCTCGGCGCTGCTGCAGAACCTCGGCTTCAGCGTCGACATCATCTCCACGGGCGGCGAGTTCGAGACCGATCTGCGGCTGTCGTTCAACGACATGCAGTCGTTCAACTACAACACCCTGTCGGCCAGCCTGAGCATCCTCGGCAAGGGCGAGGCTACGCTGCTGCTATTGCACAGCAGCCACTTCTTCGAACCTACCGTGATTATCGGCCTCGGCCAGAATATCGCCGTACCGGATCTCGAGGCCGGCATCGTGCCGGTCGGTTTCGTCCAGGTGAACATCGAATGAGCACGGACGCGCTCAATGCCCTGCAGAACCTGTCGTCCACGGTAGACCTCGGCCCGCTGCAGCCGCTGCTCGACACGCTGCTCGGCGACGTCGCCGCACATCTCGAGGTCGCGGACTTCTTCGAATCCGACGAAGACGGCCTGACCAGCTATACGCTGGTCGTCGGCGTCCGCCAGAGCATCCTTTTCGACATCCCCGGCTTCAGCGACATCCAGCTCGGCGTGGTCCGCGACAGCGACGACGACATGCCGCTGATCCTTGGCGAACTGGTCGTCGCCGGTGCGCCGCCACGGGTCGCGATACGCCACTTCCCGCTGCGCGTCGTCATCGACAACCCGCTGTTGCTGCCGGTAGCCGACGACGGCGACGACGCACCCGCGCTGGGCGGCTTCTCGTTCGAGATCGAGGGCGCGCTGTCGATCGACGCCAGCCTCGAGATCGCGGCCGAGCTGCAGGGCTTGTCGCTGCCGCCGTTCACGATCGTCGGCACCGGGCTGCTGCTCGGACTCGATGAATGCCGCCTCATCACACGGGATGCCGATGTCGACGACGACATCACGGCGCTCGGCTTCGACACGGCATTCCGCGGTTTCCATGCGGCCAGCGCGCAATGCTACTGGGACATCCCGTTCCAGCCCGCCGGCGCCGAGCTGCCCGGCCTGCGCGCCGACCTCACCAATCTCGCGCTCGGCAACCAGGGGCTGTCGGTCGCGGCCGCGCTGAGCTGGGCGGTCGTGCACGACGGCGAGGCGTTCGACGGCGCGCAGACCGAGATCCTCGGCGAGCTGTTCGGCTGGGAGTTCGCGTTCGAGCAGTTCGAGCTGGTCGTCGAACGCAACGTGCCGATCGGCACCAGCGCGGGCGGTTACCTGCGCGTGCCGTTCCTGGGCCAGATCCTGCATGCGACCCTCGGTTACCGCGACGACGGCGAGCAGGCCTATCGCTTCAACCTGCTGCTCGAACAGGCCGGGGGGCCGGCCGTCGACATCCCGCTCGGTCACCCCGACTACGCGCTCCAGATCGCGGATACCCGCCTCGAAGGCATGTTTACGAGCAGCGGCGAGTTCGACATCGACGGCCGCGCCGACATCGGACTCGCGCTGCCCGGCCTGGCCGTGAACGCGACCGCGGCCGAATTCGGCATCGAACACGGCGTCGCCCAGGACGTGCTGCGGCTCAACCTCGAGCAGGTCGAGATCGGCGACTTCGGCCAGGTCGAACAGGCGCAGCTGATCGCGGTGTTCGGCGCCGACGATTCGGGCGGCTATGCGCCGTTGATGCTCGAACTGATCGCGAGCATGCAGTGGCAGGACATCGCCGACCGCATCCACATCGACGATACGCTGCCGCTGCTGCCGATGCCGCCCGACGACGCCGAGGTCACGCTGCACGCCTCGTGGCTCGGCGACACGATGCAGCTCAGCATCGAGGCCGCGCTCGACGACGTCGACAGGCTGTGGCGTTTCCTACCCGACGCGGCACGGCCGCGGGTCAGCGATGCCAGCATCGACATCGCGCTGACGCTCAACGGCAGTGCCTTCGACGGCGAGGTCGGGCTGGCGTTCGACCTGACGGTTCCGGACCTGGCCACGCTCGCGCCGCTGCAGGCCGCCGGGCTGGCCGATGCCGTGCGCATCGACACCGGCAACGCCGACGGGGTCGTGCACCTGCGCTTCGCCGCGGCGTTCGACGACGACGGCGCCGCGAGCCTCAGCGCCGCGCTCGACGACCCGCTGGCGCTCGCACTGCAGCTGCCCGGGATCCCGTTGCCGGAGCCGCCTGTGCAGATCGCCGTCACCGACGTCGGCATCGAACTGTCGGCCGACGGCAGCGACGTGACCGGCATACTCAGGCTCGGCGGCGATTTCGCGCTGCACCCGATCCTGCCCGACACCGCGCTCGGCGCGGCGCCGCCGCTGATCACCCAGCAGCTCGACCGCCTGCTCGATCTTGCGCGCCAGGTCGACCTGGTGGGGAGCGCGACCCTCGAACTCGGCGTCGACGGCGACAATGCCTGGTTCGCGACCGAGTGCCGGTTCAGCGAGGCCGGGCTGGAGATCGACCTGTTCGACATGCTCGCCGGCACGCTGACCGGCGGATCCGACGCGTTCGCCAGCGACTCGGCGAGCGAGATCGATCTCGATATCGATGTCGCGATCGAACTGTCGCGCATCGCGCTGTCGATCGGCAGCCCGACGCCGAGCGGCGACGGCGTGCCGTTCGCTTTCGGTATCGCGACGACGTTGGCCTTTGCCGGGCAGACCGCCGACCTGGTGTTCGAGCTGACCGACGCGGGCCTGAGCTTCGGCCTCGACCGGCTGCGCATCCCGATCGCGATCCCCAAGCTGCCGCTCAAGCGCGCCGACCTCGACCGCCTGCGCGACCTGTCCGGACATTGGGACTACCCCGGTCGCTGGCAGGCCGTCATCGAACCCGAGCTGGACAGCACGATCGACGACGGCAACCGCGAGCTCGACGACGCGCTCGAGGTTCTGCAGCAGTACCGCGACGACGGCATCGACGGGTACGACCGCTTCGCACTCGAGTTCCGCACCATCCCCGCCATCCAGAAGCGGCTGTTCGACGTCGTCGGCCGCAAGTTCCTGTACCAGGCGGCGCTGGCTGTGCACCAGATGCTCGGCCGGCTCGGCGTCGAGGGCAGCCAGCAGACCTACCAGCAGTCGGTCGAGATCTACCAGGATGTCGTCGACATCGTCTTCGGCTCGCTGCATGTCGACAGCGCGCTGCTGTTCGAGATCAGCGACGTACGCGTCGTGCTGCCGTTCAACGACCCGTCGGACATCCGCGTCGAGGGCGGCGCCGCGATCACCGGTTTCGTGCCGGACGATCCGCTGGCGCCGCTCGGCGACCTGGTATTCAAGCTCGGCATCTCCACCGACGCGATCTACTTCGCCGTCGAGGGCGGCGCGGCACCGATCGCGCTGCCCGACTTTGGCCGCTACCCGGGCAGCGCCGTGCATCTCGACCGCCTGGCGATCGGCTACGGCTATAGCAAGAACAGCCTGAAAGTGGATTTCGCCGGGGAGCTGATACTGTCCGAGCAGCTGATCGACGACGCCGACACGTCCGACCGCTTCGGCGCCGGCATCCGCCTGCCGCGCAACAGCAAACTGAAGTTCAAGCTCGACCTGATCCCGATCGTGCTCGGCGAGGTCGATTTCGTGATCCCGCTGGTCGCGTTCGACATCGACCTGCGCAGCGACGGCGGGCTGCCTGCCCCGGCAGAAGGCCCGTGCCGTCCCGCCTGGGACGGCCTGCAATTGCACGTGCCCGGGGTCGTGCGCGCCGATCTCAAGCGCTACGCGCTGTCGCCGTTCTTCGGCCCGCTGCCGGCGCCCAACTTCGAGTACGCGTTCGATGTCGAGCTCGGCAACGACGACCTCGGCCTGCGCCACGTCGCCGACTACCGCGTGATCACGCCGCTCGGCGGCACGCTACCGATACCGTTCCTCGCCGACACCGTGCCGTTCTTCGAGCGCTACTGCATGCAGCTGCAGCTCGCCGGCTTCGGCCTGCGCTTCGACCTGGCACGGCCGTTCCCGAAACCGGGGCCGCTGTTGATCTTCGAGCTCCTCGGATTCCTGTCCGACCCGACGGTACCGATCGACCCGAACGGACAGATCGCGGCACTGATGTATGCCGAACTGCACGACGCGCGGATCGACGTGCCGGCACCGGTGCTGGCGCTGTTCCCGGCCGCCGGGCAGGTCAGCAACCGCTCGTTCGCGGCCCGCGTCGACGTCACGACCGTGATCGCGCTGTTCCGGCAGCTGCAGGGCATGATCACGCAGTTGCGCGAGCGTGTCGCCGACAGCACGCTGAGCGCAGCCGATCTGCTGCAGGACCTCGCCGACGACCCGCCGTCGCTGGCGATCGGCGACATGCTCGCCGCGCTGCCGGCCACGCTGCGCACACTCGAGGTCGACGGCCGTTTCCTGCATTTCGATGCCAGCGCGACCTTTTTCCTGGCGCTCGCCGGCGACATCGACGCCGCCTATGGCGACCCCGCCGAAGCGGCGCCGCCGCCACCGCCGGCGCCGGCCTACCAGCTCGTCTACGCGAACGATTTCAGCACCACGACCCTGCCCGGCTGGCAGCGCTTCAACCACGGTCTCAAGCGCGGCAAGGGCAACTGGCGGGCCAGCCAGGGCCAGCTGACGCAGAACCGGAACGTCGGCGACAACTCCTACGCACGCTACGGCACGATGCTGGTCTACACGGCCGAGGACATCGGCGACCTGCGCCTGCTGGTCACCGCGAGTTCGACCGACAACGACGGCCTGGGTGTCGTGTTTCACGTCCAGGACGCGCGCACCTTCTACCGTTTCCGCATGACCGAGGAGCAGAACGAATGGCGCCTCGACAAGCTGGTCGACGGCAGAGTCACGACATTGTTCAGCGACGCGCGCCAGTTCGCCCGCAACACCCGTTACGACATCCGCGTCGAGGCCACGAGCCTCGCCGGCAGCAGCGCCGGGCTCGCGCGCAATCTCGACACACGCGACCTGACGCGGCGCGCGCGGCCGATCGACATCGACGGCCTGCTCGACGTCGGCCGCGGCGGGCCGGAGTCGCGCACCCGCATCCGCATCTGGGTCAACGGTGCCGCCTGGTGCGACGTCGACGACGGCGACGCCGCGCTGACCCACGGCGCGATCGGTCTCGACAGCTGGTGGAATACCGGCGCGCATTTCGACGACCTGCAGTTGTTCGCCCGCTGGCAGCCCGAGCTGACGCTCGGCGAGGCAGTGGACCCCGGCCTGCTGATGCCGCTGAGCGAGGTGCTGTCACCGGGGTCGGCCGAGCTGCCGCCGGCGATTGCGGGCTTCTCGCGCCAGGACATCAACGCCGCGCTGAGTGGCGCGCCCGGGTTTGCGGTCGTCGTCGCCGCACGCGTCAGGCTGGCGGGCAGCCAGCTCGCGGGCATGCTCGGCTGGATCGCCAGCGACGGCAGCTACCGCCTGGTCTCGCGGTTGAACGTGCCGGCGCTGCAGCTCGACATCGCCGGGATCACGCTACCGCTGCCGCTCGAGGTCAGCGGCCGCCTCACGCTCGATGGCCGCAGCGCCGGCGCCGACTCGTATGTCGAGGTCCGCGCCGACGTGCACGGCGACTGGACCGTCCTCCCCGGTGCACCCGGGCAGGGTGCGATTGCCCGCGTGCTGGTCGGCACAGCGAGCGACCCGGTAGCGCTGCGTCTCGCGTCGGACCGCGAGTTCGCAGTCGCCGGCAGCGCCGAGCTGCGGTTGTTCGACGACCAGGTGGTCGTGCACGGCGATATCGACGTCAGCCATGCGCATGCCGCGATCGCTGGCGAGCTGACCTTCATGCCGGAGGTCTACGTCGCCGGCCAGCGGCTGGTCGCGATCGACGCCGACGTGCATGGCCGCATCGGCCCCGGCCGGCTGCTGGAGCTGCACGGCAGCGGCAGCCTGTCGCTGTTCGGCCGCGCTTTCTCGGCGGGCACGCTGCGACTGGCCGAGCGGGTCGTCGAACTGAGCGCCGAGATAGGCGCGACGTCGCGGGTCGGAAGCTGGTCACCGGCCGGGCTGCCGCTGAAGCAGATCCGCATGTCGCTGCACGGTCGCATCGACTTCCGCGCACCGCAAGCGGCGCTCGCACTCAGCGGCGACGGCGGCTTCAAGCTGCATGGCGCGCAGATCGAGGGCGCCTGCCGCATCGAGACGCGCGGCAGCGACTGGCTGATCGGCGCTAGCGGGCGCTTGTTCTGGCAGGGCCGCAACTGGCTCGACGGCTCGCTGTTGTTGACCGACGGGCGTATCGAGCTCAGTGGACGCGCGGATTTCGCCATCCGTCTGACGCCGACCCAGCTCCCTGCCGGCGTGGAGATCGCCGGGCTGCACCTGCATGCCGCGGTATCCGGCCGCTTCACGCTGAACGCCGCGGGCCAGTTGCTCGACTGGTCGTTCGATCTCGACTGGCAGTTGGCCGTGCGCCTGCCCGGCACCGACGGCAAGCAGGCGCTGCCGATTGCGACCCAGCAACTCAAGGTCAATGGCAGCCACGCGGCCAGCGACGGCCCGTTCGACCTGGTCGATCTGGTCACGTTCAACGGCCTGACGCTGTTCGATCTCGCCCAGTTCGAGATCCCGGTGCCGACGCTCGACACCGACGGCGGCCAGGCAATCTACCTGCGTAACGGCCTGACGATTGACGTCGACGAAGACGGCGGCTCGGTCACCTACCTGACCCCGATAGCCCCGGACGACGACGCCGAGCCGGCATTCGTGATTCCCGGCATCATCAGCTTCTACGAGGAAGAGACCGACGTCGATATGCCCGCCCTGACCTTGCCGGTGCCGGTGCTGTCGACGCAGGGAGACAGCTCGTCTCTGCTGTTCCGCGTCCCCGACCTGACGACGACCCATGTGCCTCTCGGACAGATCCGTTTCGACAACACGGCGTTCAGCCTCAAGCTCGCGTGGCACGACGGCAAGATCGGCGTACGCATCAGCGGCGAGGACACCTTCGTGCCGTTCGCGAACAACCTGTTCCTCGGCATCATCGTCACGCTCGGCAGTGCGACCGGATCGTAGCGTTACGGGCCGGGGCGTCGGCGCACGCCGACAGCCTGCGAAGCGGATCAGAACCCGCCGCCGGTGCGAAAGCCCCCGCCGCCGCCACGGCCACCGAAACCGCCACGACCGATACCGCCGATGATGTCGCCGAGGTCGCCGAGACCGCCCTTCCAGACCGTACCGCGGCCGAACCCGCCCGAGCCGAAACCCGGATCCGATCGCCGCGCACGATAGCGTTGGTGTTCGCGCAGGACTTTCCACAGCGTACCGCGATCGAGTATGCCGGCGAGGAACTCCTTGAGCAGCATCGGCACGATCGCATCGTTGGTGAACACCGAGCCGGCGCGGTCATAGCGGTTGCGCTTGAAGTCGACGCGGATCTGCTCGAGCTCGATGACGCGGTCGCGATGCTGTTTGAGGGCGCTGCGCAGGCCGTCGATGCGCGCCTCGGTCTGCAGGCGTTCGTCGTCACGGTCGAGCATGCGGCCGACGACGAGATCGTCGTCCGGATACGGCGTACGCAGTGCTGCCTCACGCAGCTCGACCAGCCCGTCGCGGCGGAACTCGCGGGCGAGGAACTCGACCGCCTGGCGCATCTGTTCGTCCTCGCCCGCCGCATACGCGGCGATCTGTTCGAGCAGCATTGCATGGCGCCGTTCGCGTTCCTCGATCATGTTGTCGATGTCATCGAGTGCGCGTTGTTCAGCGGCGACCCGCGCGTCGAGTGCCGGTATCCCGTCGGCTGCACGCGCGGCGTCATCGCGTTCGCGCAGGGTCGCGAACTCGCCGTCCGCGACTGTCCTGAGGTTCGCGGCGTGCTCGTCGAGGCGGGCGGGAATCTCGTTGAGGCGCGCATAGTTGGCACGGGCATCGGCGTAGCCGATCAGGCGTGCGACCTTGCCGTCGAGCCAGCGCACCAGGCCGCTTGCCGCGTAGGCCGGCAGGCCGTAGGACCGTTCCCAGAGGTAGGTGAACAACGGGTCGTTCTGGTAGGCCCGCCCTTTCTGCTCGCGCTCCTCGGCACTGCGCGCGGCCTTGTCGGCCGCGTGCCTGGCCTTGCGCTCGGCGTCTTCGGCGCGCGTGCGCTGTGCCTGATACTGCGGATCGGCTTCGAGCGCGCGCTGGGTGACCTGCTCGGCCTCGTCGACGGCCGCGACCGCGGCATCGAGTCGCGCGGCCTGTTCGCGGCGCCGCGCCTCGTGGGTGTCGCGCAGCGCCTGGTTCTCGTCGGCCGAACGCTTCAGCTCGTCGAACGCCTCGGTGCGTTTTTCCAACAGCGCGATGACCTGGCGTTCGGCGGCATCGAGGTGCTCGATGACGTCGCGTTCGCGCAGCTCGTCGACGCGGATCCGGGCCAGCGCGCGGTAGTCGTCGGCCTGCGCCTGCTGCAATGCCAGCACGCGTTCCGACGCCTCGGTGACCTGCTGCTGCACCGCGGCGATCTCGGCACGCGCCGCGTTCAGCGACTGGTCGATCGAGCCGAGTGCCTGACGTCCGGATATCACGCTGCCGCCCTCACCATCGCGTAATCGCACCGCCGCTGGTCGGCAGCTCGTACTCGGGACGCAGGAAGCCCGGCTTCTTGT
Organism: Gammaproteobacteria bacterium; assembly: GCA_030065815.1. Classification (GTDB taxonomy): domain Bacteria; phylum Pseudomonadota; class Gammaproteobacteria; order Chromatiales; family Chromatiaceae; genus Thiosocius. The sequence goes on from JASJCU010000022.1 coordinate 17,057, forward strand.
AGCCGAAACGGTCGTTGGCGACGATACCGTCGTCCTGCTTGTCGCGTTTGACGGCCTCGAACAGCGCCTCATCGACGCGCAGCGCCCAGGCGTCGACGGTCTCGGTCTCGCCGGTTTCCTCGTTCTCGACCGGCACCTCCAGGCGTTCACCGGTCGGCGTCACGGCCTCGACGACGATGTAGTAGTTGCGCGCGTTCACGTTGACGTCGGGGACCCGCCAGACACCGGTGCGCTGGCCGGGCCGGTTGACGATCTGCACGACGTACTCCTGGCGCAGCAGCGCCGCGAGCTGATCGAGGCGCGCGATCGCCGCGCGGGCGGCGTCGCTGTCGTCGCGCTCGATCGCGGCGCGCCCGCCGTCGAAGACCTGGCGCGTGATCGCACGCGCATGCTCAGAGCGCGCCAGCGCCTGGACCTCGGTGTGGCGCGCCGCGAGGTCCTCCGGCAGGGCCCGCTCCGGCACCACGAACGCGAAGAAGTTGACCGCGAGCGCCAGCAGCGCCGCCGCGGCGCCACCGCCGACCCATTTGCCCCAGCTGCCGCGGCGCACGTAGATCAACGCCAGGCGACGGGCGAAGCCCGACGGCGCCGGCTGGTAGGTGAATCGATCCTCCTCGAGCGCGGCCACGCCCTGCTCGATGACGTGGTCGGGTACGTCGATGCCCTGCTGCGCGTAGATGCGCCTCAGGCGCTGCTTCAGGTCCTGCTCGCGCCCGGCCTCGTCGAGTTCGCGCGCGACCAGCCGCTCGCGCCGTCGCAGGGTGTCGACGACATCCATCGCCAGCATGATGTCGTCGAGCGGCGGCCGCTCCGCGCTGCCGCCGGTCAGCGGCGCTGCATCGCTCATGCCTTGAGCTCGAGCGAAAGCCCCTTGCCCTCCTCGGCGAGGCGCGCCAGCTCGCGCTTGCCCTGCTCGACGGCGTCACGGATCTCCTGCGCATTGGCCGTGGCCAACTGGCGCATTTCGGCGATGATCTCGTGCGAGCGTGCCTGCCAGGTCACGACCGCGTCGACCAGCTTCTTGACCGACTCGGCGCGGATCGTCGGCCCGTAGCCGGCCCGGATCGCGGCATCCTGTACCTTGTTGCCGATATCGGCGAGGTCCTCGAGCGACTGGCTGACGCCCTCCTTCATCGCCTCGATGGTCTGCGTCCCTTCGTGCAGACCGAACATGCCGGTGAACGACGCGCTCAGCGCCGTCAGCACGACCTCGTTGGTACCGAAGAAGGTCACGGCCTGGCCGTAGACCCGCTCCTTGGCCGTCGTCGTCTGCAGCAGCCGCGCCATGACGACCTCCGACGTGTTGTAGCTGACCGTCAGGTTGTCGGACAGGTCCTTGGCGATCTGGTAGCGCTTGTCCTCGTTCTGCAACGCGCGGACCTTCTCGTCGCGCGCCATCTCGAGGCGTGCACGCTCGGCCGCGTCGTCGCCGCTGTACGCCTCGACGGTCTGCATCGCGTCGCCGAGGTCCTGCTTGGCCGCGGCGAGGCGCTCCTCGCCCTTCTTCAAGACCTCGAGCGCGAGAACCTCGGACTGCTTCAGCGCGCCGCGGAAGTCCTGGTAGGCCTCGAGGATCTTGTTCTCGCGCTGGATCTGGTCGTTGGTCGACGCGGTGACGTCGAGGTAGGTCTGCTTGATGTCGTCGAAACGGCTCGCGATGTCGCCGCGCGTCACCTTCATCCAGACGTTGCTGATGCGCTCGAAGGTGTCGATCTTGCCGTCTTCAATTTGTTCGACCATCTTCTTAGCATCTTCCCTTATGCTATTGAATGAATTCGTTATCTCTTCGTAACGTTCGCCAATCTCCATGGCCTGAACCTGCTCGCGCACGACGTCGTTGAACAACGAGGCCTTGTCGAGCGTGCGGGCAATCGCGGCGACCCGTTCCTCGTCGAGGTCGGAGATCAGGTTCAGCAACACGATGATCGGCGCCTCCTCGCCGCTGCCGTCGCTGGGCACCAGGCCCATGTCATGCAATGCCGTCATCGCCTTGTCGAGATACTGCATCGGGCTGATCGTCGAATTCATCTCGGCTCCTTGTCGAGTCGCAGTGGGTGCATACGGGCGCCGCTGGCGCCGGCGTAACCGGCATTGTTGTCGATGGGTATCCGCCGCCGGGCTGCGGAAGCCAATCCTAGCCGATTGCCGCGCGCCGGGTCGCGGCCTCGACCGAGTCCGACGGCGCTCACAGCAGCGTCGAGAATGGCTCGACGGCCACCGTTTCACCGGCGTCGACGCCGCCACATGCCTCGTCGAGCAGGATCAGGCAGTTGGCGCGACTCATCGACGTCAGGATCCCGGAGCCCTGTGCGCCGGACGGGCGCACCGACAGGCCGCCGTCGTCATCACGCTGCAGAATGCCGCGCACGAACTCGAAGCGCCCCGGCTTCTTCTTCAGTGACTTGGCGCTGCGTGCCGGCACGACGAGACGTTGCGGCCAGCCGGCACCGGCCAGCATCGACAGCGCCGGCCGAACGAACTGCTGAAAGGTCAACATCACCGCGACCGGGTTACCCGGCAGGCCGAAGAACAGGGCGTCGCCGAGGCGGCCGAACGTCAGCGGCCGTCCCGGCTTCATCGCGATGGTCCAGAACGACATCTCGCCCGATTCGCTGAGGATCCGCTTGGTGTAGTCGGCCTCGCCGACCGAGACACCGCCGGACGTGATGACGACGTCGGCGATCGCCGCGGCAGACGCGAACGCCGCCGCCAGTGCATCCGGATCGTCACCGACGACGCCGAGGTCGGTGATATCGGCGCCGGACTCGGTCAGCATCGCGAACAGCGTGTAGCGATTGCTGTCGTAGATCTCGCCTTCACCGAGGGTCTCACCGAGCGAGCGCAGTTCGTCGCCGGTAGAGAAGAACGCCACGCGCGGACGCCTTACGACACGCAGCTCGGCAAACCCCAGCGACGCGAGTACGCCGATATCGGCGGCGCCCAGCCTGCGCCCGGCTGCGAACACGCAGTCCCCGCGGGTGATGTCCTCGCCGGCCCGGCGGACGTTCTGTCCGGCGCGGTGCCGGGCGTCGATGCGCACGACACCGTCGCCGATGACCTCGACCTGCTCCTGCATAACCACGGTGTCGGTGCCGGCCGGCATCGGCGCACCGGTCATGATGCGCACGCATTCCCCGCTGGCGCATGCGCCGGTCGATCGCTGTCCGGCCATGACCGTCGCACTGACCCGGTAGTCACGCACGCCCGCTGGCGGCAGTTCCGCACCGGCCAGGGCATAGCCGTCCATCGCCGAGTTGGTATGGCTGGGCACGTCGATCGGCGAGATACAGTCAGTGGCCAACACGCGGCCGAGGCCGGCGCGCACCGGCACCGATTCGTGGTCGACGAGCGGCGACAGCGCAGCGCGGATCGCGGCACGCGCCTGCTCGACGGTCAGGGAGTTGTCGTCGCTGGCATCGGCACAGGAGGGCTGTGTGTCAACCCGTTTCTCGTTCACCACGTTCGGCCTTTACCCGGCGAGGCCCGTCTCCGCGCGCGGTCTGCGTCCGATGAAGTCGAGGACGAAATCGGCGATCTGCTCCGCGCTGTTCAACGCCAGGCGCGGGATGTGCAACGGTGCCTGCGCCAGATGATCGTTATCGCTGGCAATCGCGATTATGTGCGGATCGTGTGGAAACAACAACGGTCTGCCGAGCGCCGGCCGGTGCAGCTCGATCTTGGGGATCGGTTCATGCTTGAAGCCCTCTACCAGCACCAGGTCGAGGCGCTCGGGGTCGAGCATGCCCAGGGCCTCGCGCAGGCTCGGCTCGCCGACCGCATCGCGACACTCGCGGATCAGTCCGAAACGACAACGCGCCGCGACCAGCATTTCGTCGGCGCCGGCCTCGCGCAGCCGGTAGCTGTCCTTGCCCGCGTAGTCCATGTCGAAGCTGTGGTGCGCGTGCTTGACGACGGCCAGGCGCAGGCCGCGCTGTTTCAGCATCGGCACGAGCTGCAACAGCAGTGTCGTCTTGCCGGTGCCGCTGAACGCGGCAAAGCCGACCAGCGGCACCGGGAAGTGGATCTGTGTGTCGTCTGGGCGCCGTTCGTGCATGGTTCACCGCCTCGGATGCGCCGGTTGCGAACGGGCGTAGTCATCCGGTGTGTTGATGTTGTCGAACTGTTGCGGAACGTCGCTGAAATCGACCGTGACCCATGACTGTCGCGGATACCAGCGATCGATTTTGCGCTCGCCGTCGTCGAGCGCCGTGCGCAGACTGTCGAGCGTGCGGCGGTGCAGCAGTGCGTAGACCGGCTGCAATCGCTGGCCGTCGTGTGCCACGGCGATATCGGCACCCGCCGCGTCGAGGGCGCTGGCGAGACGTCTGGCGAGATCGTCGACCACAACCGGACCGTCGCACGGCAGCGTCAACAGGTAGTCGGTTTCGACGGCCTCGAGACCGGCGAGGAACCCGGCCAGCGGGCCCTGAAAATCGTCCAGCGGATCGGCGAGCACCGGAACGCCGAACTCGCCGTAGGCATCGTGGTTGCGGTTGGCGCTGATCAGGACCGCGCCGACCTGCGGGCGTATGGCATCGATGATGTGACCGATCAGCAGTCCGTCGCCGAACGGCAGCAGTCCCTTGTCGCGTCCACCCATACGCCGGCTCTTGCCGCCTGCGAGTATCAATGCCGTGATGTCCTGGGCGTCGATCATCGGCCGGGCTCAAGCAGTGCGCGCACGCGCGGTTATCGGCGTGACCTTTTCCGGGTAGGGCGTGGAACCGGAAGACTCCTCGCGCAACACGGCGTTCTCGAGCCGCAGTACGCGGTCGCCGATGTCGGCGAAATGCCCGGTGTCATGCGTTGCGACGACCAGCGCGACGCCGGTCTCCTTGAGCGACGCCAGCAGCTCCACGGTACGGCGCCGGCACCCCTGGTCCATGTTGGTCGTCGGCTCGTCGAGGAGCATGATCTTCGGCCCGCGCAGCCAGGCCCTTGCGAGCGCAACGCGCTGCCGCTCCCCGCCGGAGAGCTGGTGCACCGGCTGATCGGCGAGCGCCGTGAGACCCGACCATTCCAGCCCGCGGCGCACCTGGGCGGCACGCGTCGCACGCGAACCACGCAGCGGGTAGTTGAGGTTGTAGGCGACCGTACCCGCGAACAGGTACGGCAGCTGGTGCAGGTAGATGACGTCGCGCAACAGGTTAGCCTTGACGCGCCGCCAGCGCCGCGTCTGGCCGGCATCGACGACGTCGCAGCCGTTCGGCGCCTCCATGCCGGCGAGTATCCGCAGCAGTGTCGACTTGCCGGCGCCGTTGGCACCGCACAGCAGCTGGCATTCGCCGGAGACCAGCGATACGCAGACATCATCGAGGATGTCGCGGTCGCCGAAGCGCTTGCTGATGCGCTCGAAGCGGATCTCCGTCATGCCACCTGTCTCCCCTTACCTTGTAGGAACTGCAACAAGCCGTTCAGCAGGAACGCCATCAGCAGCAACACGATGCCGAGGGCGATGCCCTGGGCGAACTCGCCCTTGCTGGTCTCCAGCGCGATCGCGGTCGGAATGTTGCGTGTGTAGTGCAGGATGTTGCCGCCGAGCATCATCGATGCACCGACCTCGGCGATGATGCGACCGAAGCCGGCCAGGATCGCGCCGAGCAACGCGAAGCGTGCCTCGCGCACCAGCGTGAACACGGCCCCCAAGACACTGGCGCCGAGCGTGCGCGCCGTCTCCCAGGCGCGACGGCTCACCGACTGCAGCGCGGCATGGCCCATCGCGACGAGAATCGGCAGCGCCAGCGCGATCTGGCCGATGACCATGGCCGGCTGCGTGAACAGCAGCTGCAGATCCCCGAGCGGTCCCTGCCGCGACAGCAGCAGGTAGAAGGTCAGACCGACGACCACGGCAGGAAACGACAGCAGGGTGTTGAATACCGCGATCAGCAGCCGCCTGCCCGGGAACCGCCCGAACGCCAGCAGAAACGCCAGCGCCAGCGCGATCGGCGTCGCGATCGCCAGCGCCGTCAGCGACACCTTGAACGAGATCCCGATGATTTCCCATAGCGCCCGGTCTCCACTGAACAGCAGCGTCAACGCCTGCAGTGTGCTGTCGCCGATCGATCCCACGTCTTGCCGTCCATCGTCGCGCTAACGTCGCGCAAGCGTCCCCGCCGAAGGCTTGAACAACTGCTCACCCGAGCGGCGGAACGCGGCAATCGCCCGCTGGCCCTTGTCGCCGCGAACCCAGGTAATCAGCGCGTGCGCACCGGCGTGATTGAGGTCCGGGTAACGTTCGGCGCTGACGGCAACGATCGAGTACGGGTTGAACAGCTCATCGTGGCCCTGGAACGCGATCGTCAAACGGCTCTTGTCGCGGTACGCCAGCCAGGTGCCGCGGTCGGTCAGTGCATAGCCGTCGAGTTCGTCAGCGATCTGCAGCACCTTGCCCATGCCCTGACCGGCCTCGCGGTACCACCGCCCGTCTGGCTGCACGCCGGCACGCTGCCACAGCGCGCGCTCTTTCTTGTGCGTACCGGAGTCGTCGCCACGCGACACGAACAGGCGCCCGGATGCGGCGATTCGCGCCAGTGCATCGGCGGCGCTGGCGGCCTCGGCCAGTCCGGAAGGATCCGCGCGCGGCCCGACGATGACGAAGTCGTTGTACATCACGGGCAGCCGCTGCTCACCGTACCCGGCATCGACGAACGCCTGCTCGGCCGCAGGTGCGTGCACGAGCACGACGTCGACATCGCCGTCCCGGCCCATGCGCAGCGCCTTGCCGGTGCCGACCGCGATCACGTGCACCCGGTAACCGGTGTCGGCCTCGAAACGCGGCAGGAGATCGCCGAGCAGGCCCGAGTTCTCGGTACTGGTAGTCGTTGCGAGGCGAATGGGTTCGCGCGCTTCCGCCGCGTCGCCGGCCACGGCGCCAAGCGACAGAACCAGCAGCGCAGCCACCAGTGTGTGAACAAGGCCCCGCAAGAATCGCGGCTGAATCATCTCTTCCCCGTGTGCTTGGCAGATGTCTCGACGTTGAACGAAGGTTGAAAGCAAGACAGATGCCAGCTTTACTTGCGCGTGGACGGCACGCGGCCCAGCCGAGACCATGAGTGACGCGCGTGCCGATCCTCGGTAAATCACCGGATACTAATAACCGCCAACCCGCGTCCACTGCGCGGACAAAATGTACCAGAGTTGACTAGACTCCCACGACACATTGCACCAAACGCGATACGTTTGCGCTGCCGGCTTCGGGTAAAAGCCCCAAAGTGACTGTCTATTTTCCCGTCGTGCGTGAACGGTGTGGTCAACTCCTACCCAGCATGAGGACCGACTACAGACACCATGGCCTGCAGCTCTGAAACCCTACGCTCCACGTTCGCCGACCACGATGTCAGCGATGTCACCGCCGAAGCGACGCGCAAGCGCCTCAGCTCGGTGCTGGTCATCGACGATGAACCCGGCATACTCAGCTTCCTGCAGAAGGGGCTGGCCTCGTCTTTCAGCCTCGTCGAGGTCGCTGCCGACACCGAGGCCGCCGACGCCCTGCTGAGCCGCTGCCACTTCGACCTGATCATCTCCGACATCCGCCTGCCGGGGCGTTCCGGGGTCGAGTGGGTGGCGCAGATGCGTGAGCAGGATCAGCAGACGCCGGTCGTCTTCATGACCGCGCACGCCGACCTGCAGACGGCGATCACCGCGCTGCGCGCCGGCGCCGCCGACTTCATCCTCAAGCCGTTTCGCATGGAACAGATGCAGACCGCGGTGACCCGCTGCCTCGAGCGCCTGCGGCTGCAGAAAGAGAACTACCTGTTGCGCCGCCAGGTCGCGCATCTCCACGACGACAGCGGCATTATCGGTTCCTGCGACCTGATCAAGGGCGTTTGCGACGTCATCAAGCGCGTCGCGCCGATGCCGTCGACGGTGCTGGTACAGGGCGAGTCGGGAACCGGCAAAGAGCTCGCCGCGCGCGCGATCCACCGCTTCAGCGGCCGCACCGGTTCGTTCGTCCCGGTCAACTGCGGCGCGATCCACGCCGAACTGCTCGAGAGCGAGCTGTTCGGTCACACCAAGGGCGCGTTCACCGGCGCGATCAAGGCGCGTGACGGCCTGTTCTCATACGCCGACGGCGGCACGCTGTTCCTCGACGAGATCGGCGAAATGCCGCTGGCGATGCAGACCCGGCTGCTGCGCGTCATGGAAGACCGGGCGGTCCGCCCGGTGGGTGGCAACCGCGAGACACCGGTCGACGTCAGGATCATCGCCGCGACCAACCGCGACCTAAACGCCGAGGTCGAGAACGGCAATTTCCGCGAGGACCTGTTCTATCGGCTCAATGTGCTGAGCATTCGGATGCCGGCGCTGCGCGAGCGCATCCAGGACCTGCCGGAGCTCATCGAGCATTTTGCGACATCGATAGCCGCCGACCTGGGTGTGCCGGTACCCAAGCTCGACGACAACGAGCTGCAACGCCTCGCGCAGTACGACTGGCCGGGCAACATACGCGAGCTCAAGAACGTCATCGAACGCTGCCTGCTGCTCAACCATCAGCCGAGCCAGAGCCTGGCCGGCATGTCTGCCGACACGCCTTGTCCGCTCGGCGACAGTCTCGCCGGCGACCTGACGCTGGAGAGCGTCGAGAAACGCCACATCCTGCGCGTGCTCGACATGGAAGCAGGCAACAAGTCCGCCGCGGCCCGGGTGCTCGGGGTATCGCGCAAGACACTCGAACGCAAGTGCCAGGCCTGGGGCGTCAACGGGTGACGACGCCGCCACGTTTGCCGGCACGACGACGCGAGCGGCGGATCGCCGCGCCCTGAGGCGGCGACTGCGCAGCCGCAACCCCATGTACCGCGTCGGTACCCTGAGTCGCAAGATCCGCAGCAGCGTCCGACACAAGCTGCTCGCGCTGGCCCTGCTGCCGGTCGCGATCGTGCTGCCGATTGCACTGGCTGGCCTCACCGCGTGGGGCGCATCGTTCACCTACGAACAGCTCTACATCAAGGTCAACACCGATCTCGCCGTTGCCCACGACCTGTTCATGCGGATCCAGCAGGACCACCGCAATCACCTCGCGAGACTGGGCGAGTCGTATGCGTTCCGTGACGCCATTGCGCGCGGCGACATCGACGCTGTCAATGCGCAGGTCGATCGGCTCAAGGACTCGGCCGGCTTCAACTTCCTGCGTGTCGTCGCTGTCGGCGATAGCGAAGGCGCGCGCTGGCGAGACGGCGGCGTCGGTATCGAGATCCTCGGACCCGACGCTCTGCGTGCGATCGACGAACGCCTCGTCGATGCCGTTCGCCTGCCGCTGGTGCAGACGCGCCGCGCCAGGCCGACCGAGCGCCGCGTCGAGGACCGCGCCATGGTGATCCGCGCCCGCCACCCGGTCAGTGACAGCGACGGCCAGGTCCGCTTCGTGCTCGACGGCGGCGTACTGCTCAACAACAACTTCACGTTCGTCGACGCCATTCGCGACCTCGTCTACGGCCCGGGCAGCCTGCCGGCCGGCAGCATCGGCACCGTGACCGTGTTCCTCGACGAGGTTCGCATCTCGACCAATGTGCCGCGCGTCGCCGGCACCCGTGCGCTTGGCACGCGGGTCTCCGACGAAGTCAGTCGCGCCGTCCTCGACAACGGCGAGAAATGGATCAATCGCGCGTTCGTCGTCAACGACTGGTACATCTCGGCCTACGAACCGATCATCGACATCGACGGCAAGCGGGTCGGAATCCTGTACGCGGGCTATCTCGAGGCACCGTTTCGCGCCGCGCTCTGGCAGACCCTCGGTCTCGTGCTGCTGCTGTTGTTCGGGTTGCTGGCGCTGTACGCCGTGCTCGCGATCCGCGGCGCGAAGTCCATCTTTCGCCCGGTCGAACGCATGTCGCGGGTGATCCGCGCGACCCGTCTCGGCGAGGCGCAGCGTGTCGGCGCGGTCGACAGCCAGGACGAACTCGCCGAACTCGCCCGCGAGTTCGACGCGATGCTCGATCGCCTCGAGGGCCATGCCGCGGACATGCAGAAATGGGCCGAGCAGCTCGAGGACAAAGTCACGGAACGCACGGCGGAGCTGCAGCGGCGCAACGACGAACTGCAGCGCACGATCACGGTGCTGCGCGACACCCGCCGGCAGCTGGTCACGGCGGAGAAACTGGCCGCGCTCGGCGAACTCACCGCCGGCGTCGCGCATGAGATCAACAACCCCACGCAGGTCATGCTCGGCAACCTCGATGTCCTGATGGCCGAACTCGGCGCGCGCCTCGACCCGGTGCGCGGCGAGGTCAACCTGGTCATCGAACAGATCTACCGCATTCAGGCGATCATCGAGAAGCTGCTGAAGTACGCGCGGCCGGGCGAGTACGCGGGCTACCTCGCCGAGGTCGACGTCAACCAGGTCGTCAACGATACCGTGGCGCTGGTCTCGCACATGCGCAAGCACAAGACCTTCGAGATCACGCTCGATCTGCAGGCGACGTTGCCGGTGACGATCAACACGCAGGAACTGCAGCAGGTACTGGTCAACCTGATCAGCAACGCCGTACATGCCCTGCCCGAACGCGGTGGCCGCGTCCGCCTGAGCACGCAGGACTGGGAGACCAGGGGCGCGTGCATCATCGTCGCCGACAACGGCAGCGGCTTGAGCCAGGATCAATGCAGCCGCATTTTCAATCCGTTCTACAGCACCAAGCCCGAGGGCCAAGGCACCGGACTCGGACTGTCGGTGAGCTACGGCCTGATCCGCCGCTATGGCGGCAACCTCACGGTGTCGTCGACGCCCGGTGCCGGCAGCGAGTTCCGGGTCTGGCTGCTGACCGAACCGACCCTGATCGAAGACGCCGAGACGATCGCCGAGCAGCTGCAGGTCGCCGAGGCCGACGAGCACGCCGCCGGGGCGCAACAGCTGCGCAGCGTCGGACGCGGCTGAAGCGGCAGCGCGACCGGCATGGCCCTGTCGCCCGAGCAACTGCAGCGTTACGCCCGCCAGGTGCGACTGGACACGATCGGCGCCGACGGTCAGCAGCGCCTGCTCAACGCGCGCGTCCTAATCGTCGGCCTCGGCGGCCTGGGCTCACCGGCCGCGATGTACCTGGCCGCGGCCGGCATCGGGACCCTGGTGTTGAACGACTTCGACCGTGTCGAGCCGTCCAACCTGCAACGCCAGATCGCGCATCGCGAAGACCATGTCGGCGAACTCAAGGCGCAATCGGCGCGCACCACGATCGTCGGGCTCAACGCGGCGTGCCGGGTCGAGGCCCTCGACTGGCAGCTCGATGACGACGAACTGCTCGCGCAGGTCCGTGCGGCCGACCTCGTGCTCGACTGCACCGACAACTTCGCGACGCGTTTCCAGCTCAATCGTGCGGCGGTGCACGCACGCCGCCCGCTGGTGATCGGCGCTGCGATCCGCGAGGAGGGACAGGTGATGGCGGTGCTGGCCGGCGGCGGACCCTGCTACCAGTGCCTCTACCCGGAGGCCCTCGAACACCAGGAGACCTGTGCGATGGAGGGCGTGCTGGCACCGCTGGTAGGCGTCATCGGCAGCCTGCAGGCCCTGCTGGCGACCCAGCTGCTGCTCGGCCATGGCGAGGACCTGCGCAGCGTGCTGTCGTTATTCGACGGCCACAGCATGAGCTGGCAGCGGGTCCGCGTGCCGCGGCGCCCCGACTGTCCGGTGTGCGCGCCAACCTAGCAGCTGTCTCGAAACCGCCTGTCGATTCGGCAACCGGCGAATCCCGGGTAGTCCGATCGCTGTTTGCTTGGACGATTCAACGACGTGGCGGGCTTGGAGTCGGCGCCGCAGCGATGAAGACGGCGTCGGGGCAATCGTGAGGCAGCTTCATACTCCGCCGCGCGCCACCGCGCCTATTCCTGCCCCCAGATCAGATCGCCGCATTCGCTGAAGTCGTAGCCGCCGAGCAGGTCGGCGGTCTGCCGGCATTCGCCGGAACGCAGGCGTGTCAGCAGCTCCTGGAACAGCCGCCGGAACCAGATGCTGCGCGGCAGCACGAAGTCGAATCCCTCGACGCCGAACGGCACGAACGCCAGTCCGGCCTCGGTCGCCGCGGCCCGCGCCCCCGGCGCGACGTCGGCGAGGTCGAGAACGATCGCGGCGGCCGCTTCGCGCTCCGACAGCGCCGTCGTCGTCACATTCGGCGCCTTGACCCCGACGACGGACTTGCGGACCTCCATCAGAAAACGCTGGGCGCCGGCACCCGACTGACGCTGTACCCAGCGCAGGTCCTGCTTCATGACCGTTTCCAGGTCGCGCACCCGGTCTGCCAGCGACGGCTTCAGCATCAGTCCCTGTTCGCGGCTGAACGCGCGTATCAGCACCCAGTTGCGATGCTGCGGATGCTGCCGGAGCAGGGCCGGGTGGCGGGTGTGGCTCTCGCCGAGCGGCCCCCAGTGCAGCGCGCTGACGTCGACCCGGTTGGCCTGCAGCAGCTCGAGACCGAGCCGCGTACCGGTCGGCGTGTAACTGACCTGGGCATGCGCGTCGACGTCGCGGGCGAACGCGGTGACGACGCGGTAGACCAGGGGATCGTCGCTCCCGGCGATCACGAGGCGGTCGGTCAACAGGCCGCCGTGCGCCGAATCCATCATCCAACGGTCGATCAGCTCGCGCGGAAACATCCATTTTCCGGTCACCTTGGTCGCCGGGATGCCGCCCTCGTTGACCAGCGCGTAGATCTTCTTTTCGTTGAGCTGCAGGTAGGCCGCGACCTGCTTGACGCTGAGGAAATGCCCGGCGGCCTCGCCGATCACCGCAGCCATTACGGCGCCTCCGCGTCGATTTCCGGCTTGACGGTCATGCCGATGTCGACGATCCGGCCTGTCGGGCGGTGCCGGGCCGTTGCGCCGGGATCGCGTCGAACGTTATCTGATCGGCGCCGTTGTACACCAGGAAATGCCGGCCCTTGGCGCGGGCGATCAGCACGACGCCGATCGTGCGCGCCAGCTCGAGGCCACGTTGGGTGACGCCCGACCGCGACAACAGGATCGGCACCTGCATCTGCGCGACCTTGATGACCATCTCCGACGTCAGCCTCCCGGTCGTATAGAACCATTTCGATCTGCCGTCGATCGCGTTCAGCCACATGTGGCCGGAAATCGCATCCGCGGCATTGTGGCGGCCGACATCCTCGACGAACAGGTCGATCCGGGGGTCGCTGTCGTCGGTGACCTCGCACAGCGCGCAGCCGTGCACCGCGCCGGCGCGCCGGTAGACCTCGTTGTGCTCGCTGATGCCCGCCAGCAGGCGGTAGATCGACGACTGCGTCACCGCTACCCGGGGGACCCGGATCTTCTCGATCTGGTCGCCGATACGGCCGAACACCGTGCCCTGGCCGCAGCCGGTCGTGACCGTGCGGTGTCGGAGCTTGTCATCGAGATCGCTGATCCGTTCGAAGGTCTCGACGTCGACGCGACCCGCGCCCCAATCGACCCGGATCGCGTCGACCGACTCGATGCACGGTACCAGACGCTGGTTCAACAGGTAGCCGAGGGTCAGCATCTCCGGGTGCGTGCCGAGCGTCATCAGCGTGACGATCTCGCGGTCGTCGAGAAACAGCGTCAGCGCGCGCTCGCCGGCGATGAACCCGGTCCGGCGCTGGCCGTACTCGTCGACCGCGTCGACCTCGTGGGCCGGCCGCAGTCCGGCATCCGTCATCTCCGGCCGGTAGGTGCGCCGGCCGTCATCGGTGCGTGGTGTGGCAGCGTCCATCGCCGTCATCCTCCGGTGTGATTCATGTGGCGGAAGATCACCGGCTGGGCCTGCAGATCGAAGTCGTGGCCCTTCGGCTTGATCGCCATCGAGTCGACGATCGCCGCCTGCAACGCCGCGTCGTCGCCGGGATGTGCGCGTACCACGTGCCGCAGGTCGACGCTGTGTTCCTGACCGAGGCACAGCAGCAGACGCCCTTCCGACGTCAGGCGTACACGGTTGCATTGCGCGCAGAAATTGTGACTGTGCGGCGAAATGAACCCGACGCGGGTCGCGACGCCGGGGATCCGGAAGTAGCGCGACGGCCCACCGGTCGATTCCGTCGTCGGCACCAGCTCGTAGCGCTGCGCGAGGTCGCGGCGGATATCATCCGACGAGTAGAAGCACTCGGCGCGGTCGTGATCGCCGACGAATCCCAGCGGCATCTCCTCGATGAAGCTGATGTCGACGCCGCGATCGATGGCGAAGGCGACCAGATCTCCGACCTCGTCATGGTTGCGATGCTTGAGCACGACCGCGTTGAGCTTGACCCGCTCGAAGCCGGCGTCGAGCGCGGCGTCGAGCCCCTGCATGACGCGCTCGATACGCCCGGTGCGGGTCAGCGCGCGGTAGCGGTCCTCGCGCAGGGTGTCGAGGCTGATGTTGACGCGCGTGACGCCGGCGGCCTTCAGTGCCGCGGCAAACCGCGGCAGCTGCGTGCCGTTGGTCGTCAGCGTCAGATCACGCAGGCCGTCGAGCGCCCCGAGCGCGTCGAATACCTTGATGATGTTCTTGCGGTGCAGCGGCTCGCCACCGGTGATCCGGATCTTCTCGACGCCCAGCGCCACGAAACAGCTGGCGACCTGGATGATCTCCTCGAGCGACAACAGCTGCGCGCGCGGCAGGAACTGCATCTTCTCCGACATGCAATACACGCAGCGCAGGTCGCAGCGATCGGTCACGGAGATGCGCAGGTAAGAGACACGGCGGTCGAATCGGTCGATCAGCATCAGTTCGGATTCCAGCGTCGCCCCAGGGACTCGGATTGCGCCACCGCTGCAAATTCCGTTCCGCCAATGCCGGCTGGCGCCGTGGCGGCGACGCGGCAAGGGATCGGTCGGACTCCGCGCCGGCTACGACGACCTGGCCGTGCGCGCGTTGGGCCGTTCTGTCGCTGCGTTTGGCCGCGACTGCGACAAATTGCCGCACTCGCAGCCGACAAATGCCCGGACAATTCCCGAGCGGCCGCGCATCGGCGTGCCCGGCGAATCTGGCCCGTAAGTTGCTGTAGCCGGTCAACCGGCGCACCACAGGGACCATGGCACAGCGATGACCGAGCGCGACTCACCCGCAGACAATCCCACCCCGACGTTTCCCGTCGCGGTGATTCTCGAACGCCGCAAGGCCAGCAGTCCGTGGTGCGACTACACGTGGCAGGCCAAGGGCATCGCGGTGGGCCGGGGCGACGACGCGGCCGACCCGCGCGTCGTGCGCGACGACGGCGACAGCGCGCTGTTCCTGGTCGGCGGCCTCGACGTCACGCTCTACGCCGACGAATGCGAGAGCTACTACTACAACCTCATCAGCGAGACGCCGCGCGCTTACGTCGTCGCCCACGTCGGCGATCCCGACAGCGCGCCCGAGCCGTTTCGAATCAGCATGAGTTTCGACGAGGCGCACGCCTACCTCGAAGGCGACGACGAGATCTTCGCCGTCGACGTCCCGGCCGAGGTCTACCGCTGGACCGAGGCCTTCGTCATCGCCAACTACTTCCCGGAGAAGAAGCGGAAACGCAAGCTGCGCGACTGGACCGCGGACGAGCCGGCGGGCGGGGCCCACCCGTCATGACGGCCAGCGATACCCAGGATCGCGAACGCCCGCGCCCGGACGAGACCTTCCTGCAGCGCTTTCATCGGCGCAAGCTCGAGGCCCGCGGTAGCGTGGCCGACGCCGCTGGTCTGGCAGGACCGGCCGATCCGATCGCTGACGCCAGCGACGTCACCGTGCCCGATGGCGAGGCCCGCCCGGCGCTGACCGACGCCGACATGCCGCCGCTCGAGTCGCTGGACGACGAGTCCGACTACCGTGGCTTCCTGTCCGAGAAGGTCAGCGAGTCGCTGCGCCGCGCGGCGCTGCGCAAGCTGTTCCACTCGTCGGCATTCAACGTCGTCGACGGACTCGACGAGTACGCCGACGACTTCACGACGTTCGAGACGCTCGGTGACATCGTCACCGCCGACATGCGCCACCAGCAGGAGATCGAGGCGCAGCGCGAGGCCGCCCGCATCGCCGAACGTGAAACCGCGCAGGCCGAGGCCGACGCGGCGGCCGAACCGATCGAGGCGCAAGCCGTGGCCGACGACGACACAGCCGACGACGGCGTGACCGAAATCACCGACGCCGGTGCGCCCGACAACGACCCCAACCCGACGAGCGATCCGCATGACGAATCCACAAGCCACACTTGAAGAAAGCCGCAACCAGCGCGCCCGCAGCATCGCGCTCAGCGCCGTCGAGGGGCGGCACATCGCGCCGGCCGGCGTGGTCTCCTACACGTCACGCGGTCGCGTGCTCGTTGTTGGCGGCGAGGAGGCCTACTGGCTGGCCGCACGCGTGCAGGAGCCGCTGCACGCCGAGGTGCTGCTGACCACGGGTGCCGTCGAACCGGGCGTGCCGACGACACCGCTGGGCGGCCGGCGGATCGCGGTGTCCGGGCACCTCGGCGCGTTTCGCCTGGAGCTCGGCGAGCCCGGCCATCACAACCGCGAGGTGCTGAACGCCGATCTGCTGGTCGACCTCGGCGAGACCGCGCTGTTCGACTGCGAGATCCTGCCACCCGGCTACACGCGCAGCGGCCGCGAACCCGCGGACATCGACAACGCGCTGGTCGCCCTCGACGGCATGGTCGGCACGTTCGAGAAGCCGCGCTACTTCGCCTACGACCCGTCGATCTGCGCGCATTCGCGCGCCGGCCAGCCCGGCTGCACGCGCTGTATCGACAGCTGCCCCGCCGATGCGATCGTGTCGATCGGCGAGCGCATCGAGGTCAATCCCAATCTCTGCCAGGGTGGCGGCATCTGTGCGACCGCCTGCCCGACCGGCGCGATCCGCTACGCGTACCCGGATCCGGGCGAGACCGCAGACCACGTGCGAACCCTGCTGCGCAGCTACCTCGACGCCGGTGGCACCGATCCGGTCGTGATGTTCGCGAGCGCCGAGGACGCCGCCGACCTGCCGACCACGCCACCGCACGTGCTGCTGGTGCCGGTCGAGGAACTGGCCAGCGTCGGCCACGAGATCTGGCTCGCCTCGCTGGCCTGGGGTGCGCGCTGCGTCGTGCTGGTCGACGGCGGTACGGTGCCGCCCAAGTCTCACGCGGCGCTGACCCACCAGGTGGCCATCTGCCACGCGCTGCTGGCCGGCATGCAGCTCGACAGCGCGGCCCTGCGCTACATCGACAGTGCTCGCGTGACGGCGGATTGCCGGGCGTGTGACGGCCTGCCCGGGCCGGCCACGTTCGCGGCCAGCGCCGACAAACGCGAACTGGCGACCTTGGCGCTCGATCACCTGTGGTTGCACGGCGACGCGCGGCCGCAGTCGTTCGGGCTACCGGACGGCGCGCCGTATGGCCGGCTGCACGTCGACGCCGACCGCTGTACGCTGTGCATGGGTTGCACGTCGGTGTGCCCGGCCAAGGCGCTCAGCGCCGGCAACGAGACGCCACGCCTCGACTTCTTCGAGGGCAACTGCGTGCAGTGCGGACTGTGCGCTGCGGCCTGTCCGGAACAGGCGATCACGCTCGAGGCCCGCTACCTCGCCGACCCGGAAGTCCGCCGCCGGCCGCAGCTGCTCAACGAAGAGCCGCCGTTCTGCTGCGTGCAGTGCGGCAAGCCGTTCGCGACCCGCAAGGTGATCGACAACATCCTCGGCAAACTCGCGGGACATGCGATGTTCGCCAGCGACCGCGCGCGCCGCCGCCTGCAGATGTGCGAAGACTGCCGCGTCGTCGATGCGGTCCAGGACGACGACGCGATGCAGTCCGGCATCACGCTGCCGCCACGCAACCCCGCCAACACGAGCAAGTGACAATGAACACACACCAGCCGCAGATCCAGCAAACCGTCGATGCGCCGACAGCCGCACCGGCCGACAGCGACGAGCAGGCGCACCGCGCCGCCGTATACAGCCTGCTGGCCGCGTTGCTGCGCGACTATCCCGAGCAGGTCGCACTCGACTACGCGGCACAGCTGCCGACCGCAAACGACGAATCGCGCTCCGGACTCGGCCTGGCGTTCTCGATGCTGGCGCTGGCCGCGCGTCATACCCCCGCCGCGGGCCTGCGTGACGAGTACCACGCCCTGTTCATCGGTCTCGGGCGCGGCGAGCTGGTGCCGTACGGCTCGTGGTACCAGACCGGCTTCCTAATGGAGAAACCGCTTGGCCAGCTGCGCGCCGACCTCGCGACGCTCGGATTCGAACGCAACGACGACGTCCGCGAGCCCGAAGACCACATCGCGGCGCTGTGCGAGGTCATGGCCTACCTGATCACGGAGAACGCGACCGCCGCCACCCAGCGCCGGTTCTTCGAGAGCCACGTCGCGGGCTGGGCCGGCACGTTCTTCGAAGACCTCGAAAACGCCGAGAACGCCGTGTTCTACCGCTCGGTCGCACGCCTCGGTAGCTCCTTCGTCGACATCGAGCACCGCTACCTGACCTTGTTCGACTGAGCCGGTGCCCGCGAGCCGGCGCCGCGCCAGCGTAATTCTGTCTCATCCCGCCAGACAAAGTGTCACAGCGGTCGTTTGTGTCCGGCGCACCACCCCGCCGCTTGGTCGATTGATGCCGGATCGCAGAGTTTTCTCCCGAGCCCGATGGCCCCGTGTTTGCAAACCCTTCCGTATTGGCCTGTCCGGCCTGCTCGACCGGGTTCGATCCGGACGCCCGGGAGCGCGCACAACGCAACGCATGCGAGGAATCGACGACATGAAAGACACCAAACAGCCAGAAACGCCGTCCCGCCGCAAGTTCCTGCGCACCGCCATCGCCGGCAGCGGCGCTGCCGCCGCGACTGCGGTCGTGCCGGGGGTCGCACTGGCCGATGCCGCCGAGCCGCAGGCCGACGCCAAGCCGAACGACGGCTACCGGCTTTCGCAGCACATTCTCGACTACTACAAGAGCGCCGCCAGCTGAGCGTCGACGAGGAGACGAGCCACGATGAAACTGAAGAAGATCTCTGACCAGGTCGCACCGTCGGCCAACCCCGAGGTAGCCCGTCAGCGCGGCGAAACCGCAGTCGACGACGCACCGAAGCTGAGCCGCCGCGATTTCCTGCGCCGTTCCGGCATCGTTGCCGGCGGCGGCGTACTGGCCACCGGACTGGCGCCGAGCATGATGCGAAAGGCCGAGGCGGCCGCACCGGCAGCCGGCGGTGCGACGAAGACCGTGCGTACCGTGTGTACGCACTGCTCGGTCGGCTGCGGCATTATCGCCGAGGTGAAGAACGGGGTCTGGACCGGCCAGGAGCCGGCGTTCGACCACCCGTTCAATCGCGGCGCGCACTGCGCCAAGGGCGCATCGGTGCGCGAGCACGGCCACGGTGAACGCCGCCTCAAGTACCCGACCAAGCTGGTCAACGGCAAATGGCAGAAGGTGTCGTGGGACGAGGCGATCAACGACATCGGCGACCAGTTGGCGACGATCCGCAAGGAATCCAGCCCCGACTCGGTGTACTGGTTGGGATCGGCCAAGTTCAACAACGAGCAGGCCTATCTGTACCGCAAATTCGCCGCGATGTGGGGCACCAACAACGTCGACCACCAGGCCCGCATCTGCCACTCGACGACGGTCGCCGGCGTAGCCAACACCTGGGGCTACGGCGCGATGACCAACAGCTACAACGATATCCATAACTCGCGGGCCGTGCTGCTGATCGGGTCGAACCCGACCGAGGCGCACCCGGTCGCGCTGCAGCACATCTTCAAGGCCAAGGAAGAGAACAACGCGCCGATCATCGTCATCGATCCGCGCTTCACGCGTACCGCTGCGCACGCCGACCACTTCCTGCGCATCCGCCCCGGCACCGACGTCCCGATCATCTGGGGCATGATGTACCACATCTTCAAGAACAATTGGCACGACGAGGAGTACATCCGCCAGCGCGTGTTCGGCATGGACGACATCAAGGCCGAGGTAGCGAAGTGGACCCCGGAAGAGGTGGAGCGCGTGACCGGTGTCCCCGAGCACCAGGTCTATGCCGCCGCGAAGACGATGGCCGACAACCGTCCCGGCACGTTCATCTGGTGTATGGGCGGCACGCAGCACACGATCGGCAACAACAACACACGCGCCTACTGCGCGTTCCAGCTCGCGTTGGGCAACATCGGTACGTCCGGTGGCGGTGCCAACATCTTCCGCGGCCACGACAACGTGCAGGGTGCCACCGACCTCGGTGTGCTCGCCAACACGCTGCCCGGCTACTACGGCCTGGCGCCCGGCTCGTGGGGGCATTGGGCGCGCGTCTGGGATCTCGACCTCGACTGGGTCAAGGGACGCTTCGACAGCGGGTCCTACGAAAAGGCGAAGGGCAAGGACGTGCCGGTCATGAACACCAAGGGCATACCGGTATCGCGCTGGATCGACGGCGTGCTCGAGGACAAGGGCAACATCGGCCAGAAAGACAACGTCCGCGCGATGTTCATGTGGGGGCACGCGCCGAACTCGCAGACCCGTGGCCAGGAAATGAAGAAGGCCATGGAGAAGCTCGACCTGCTGGTCGTCGTCGACCCCTACCCGACCGTGTCGGCGGTCATGCACGACCGCACCGACGGCGTCTACCTGCTGCCGGCGTGCACGCAGTTCGAGACCTACGGCTCGGCGACCGCGTCGAACCGCTCGCTGCAGTGGCGTGACAAGGTGATCGATCCGCTGTTCGAATCGCTGCCCGACCACACCATCATGTACAAGCTGGCGAAGAAGCTGGGCTTTGCCGACGAGCTGTTCAAGCACATCAAGGTCAACGGCGAGGAACCGCTGATCGAGGACATCACGCGTGAGTTCAACCGCGGGATGTGGACGATCGGCTACACCGGCCAGAGCCCGGAGCGCCTGAAACTGCACCAGCAGAACTGGGGCATGTTCGACTACACGAGCCTGAAGGCCGAGGGCGGACCCGCCGACGGCGACTTCTACGGCATGCCATGGCCATGCTGGGGCACGGCCGACATGAAGCACCCGGGCACGCCCAACCTGTACGACACCAGCTCGCCGGTGGCCGAAGGTGGCCTGACCTTCCGCGCGCGCTTCGGCGTCGAACGCGACGGCGTCAGCCTGCTCGCCAACGGCAGCTTCTCGCGTGGCTCCGAGATCAAGGATGGCTACCCCGAGTTCACGGCGGCGCTGCTGCAGAAACTCGGCTGGTGGGACGACCTCAGCGACGCCGAGAAGAAGGCCGCCGACGGCAAGAACTGGAAGACCGACCTGTCGGGCGGCATCCAGCGCGTCGCGATCAAACACGGCTGTGCGCCGTTCGGCAACGCCAAGGCTCGCGCCGTGGTCTGGACCTTCCCGGATCCGGTGCCGATCCATCGCGAACCGCTGTATACCAGCCGGCGCGACCTGGTCGAGAAGTACCCTACCTACGAGGACCGCAAGTCGTTCTGGCGCCTGCCTACCCGGTACGCATCGGTACAGGCCAAGGACTATTCGAAGGACTTCCCGATCATCCTGACGTCGGGCCGCCTGGTCGAGTACGAGGGCGGCGGCGACGAGAGCCGTTCGAACCCGTGGCTGGCCGAGCTGCAGCAGGACATGTTCGTCGAGATCCATCCGCGCGACGCCAACAACGCCGGCGTCAAGGACGGTGACGACGTGTGGGTCGAGGGACCCGAGGGCGCCAAGATCAAGGTCAAGGCCATGGTCACGCGCCGGGTCGGGTCGGGTGTCGCGTTCACGCCGTTCCACTTCGGCGGACACTTCCAGGGCGAGGACCTGCGCGCCAAGTACCCGTCGGGGGCCGATCCCTACGTCCTCGGCGAGGCCTGTAACACGGCGATGACCTACGGGTATGACTCAGTGACGCAGATGCAGGAAACCAAGTGCAGCCTGTGTCGGATCTACAAGGCTTGAGGGGAGACGAGACATGGCAAACATGAAGTTCTACTGCGACGCGGAACGCTGCATCGAGTGCAACGCCTGCGTCACGGCATGCAAGAACGAGAACGAGGTCCCCTGGGGAGTCAACCGCCGCCGGGTCGTGACGATCAAGGACGGCGAGCCGGGCGAACGCTCGCTGTCGGTCGCCTGTATGCACTGCTCCGACGCACCGTGTGAGGCAGTCTGCCCGGTCGACTGCTTCTACACGACCGATGACGGCCTGGTGCTGCACGACAAGGACATCTGTATCGGTTGCGGCTACTGCTTCTACGCCTGCCCGTTCGGTGCGCCGCAGTTCCCCGAGGCCGGCGCCTTCGCATCGCGCGGCAAGATGGACAAGTGTACGTTCTGCGCCGGTGGCCCCGAGGACACCTTCAGCTCCGACGAGCACAAGAAGTACGGCGCAAACCGGCTCGCCGAGGGCAAGCTGCCATTGTGCGCCGAGATGTGCGCAACCAAGGCGCTGTTGGCCGGCGACTCCAACGTCATCTCCGACATCTACCGCAAGCGCGTCGTCAACCGCGGCGCATCGGTGCTCGACTGGGGCGTCAACTATGACAAGGCCAGCCTGCGCGCGCCGCGCGGCGTTAAGGGCAAGGCCAGCAGCGACGGCTGACGCGACGGCGCAACGACGCGCGGCCGTGTTGTGCCACGGCCGCGCCGCCGGTTGCGGCCCGCCGGGCAGCGGGCCGTTGGCAGTGAATCTGAGAGGAACCGATCCGATGTTGTCGAAATCTCTGGCGGCGTACTGCCGGGCCCTGCTGCTGACTGCCCTGGCACTGCTGTGTGTGACCCCGGCGCAGGTGCTTTCGCAGCAGGCACCGCCACCCTCGCCGATCATGGTGCCGAACCCGGCCTCGGACCTCTGGCGCGCCGTGCGCCAGCGCGAATCCGAACGCGACCTGACCGGCGTGACCCAGGTCCGTGGCGTCGAGAGCAACGTGCTGATCACGCAAAGCGGCGAGGAGTTCCGCCAGTTTCGCCGCGAACGCCTGATCCGCGACTCCGGAATCCTGGTCGGTGCGGCCGCAATCGGTGTGTTCCTGTTCTACCTGATACGCGGCAAGATCATGGTCCCGGGTGGGCTGTCGGGGCGCAAGATCCTACGCTTCGAGAGCTTCGACCGCTCGCTGCACTGGTTCACTGCGATCACGTTCGTCGTCCTCGGCCTGACCGGGCTGACGCTGATGTTCGGCCGTTTCGTCGTGCTGCCGGTAATCGGCCCCGAAGCATTCGGCGTATTCGCCAACCTGTCCAAGACGGTGCACAACTTCGTCGGCCCGGCCTTCATACTCGGCGTGGTCCTGCTGCTGGTGCGCTTCGCCGCGCGCAACATGCCGTCCAAGGGTGACCTCAAGTGGATCGCCAAGGGCGGTGGCATCATCGGCAACGCGCACGTCAGCGCTGGGTTTTTCAACGCCGGCGAGAAGGTCTGGTTCTGGTCCGTCATCGTGCTCGGAGCGCTGGTTTCGGCGACCGGGCTGGTGCTCTACTTCCCCAACTTCGGCCAGGGTCGCGAACTCATGCAGCTGGCGCTGATGCTGCATGGTATCGGCTCGGTGCTGTTTATCGCCGGGTCGTTCGGTCACATCTATATCGGCACGATCGGCACCGAAGGCAGCCTCAAGAGCATGACGACCGGCTACGTCGACGAGAACTGGGCGAAGCTGCACCACGACCTCTGGTATGACGAGGTCGCACGCGGCGACACGCCGAGCCGCGCGAGCTCGGCCGATCGCGCCGCCGCGCCGGAGCCGTCGATACCCGCGTCGCCCGACAAGGCCTGAAGCGCAACGCCCGGGCGCCAGGCGCATGCCGGCGCGACCGCGGGGCGGCCGGAAGCCGCGCCTGTGGCCGCGTGAGTGCAATCTCCGTATCATTGCGCGCTGATTTGGCTGTTCGCGGAAACCGATGCGGATCATCCCATGGCTGGTCGCGGCGCTGCTGCTGTCGCCGCCGGTGCATGCCGCCGACCATTGCGTCGTCCTGCAGTATCACCACGTCAGCGAACACACGCCCGGCATCACCAGCGTGACGCCGGACCAGTTCCAGGCGCACCTCGACTACCTGTTGGTCAACGGACATGCGGTCATGCCGCTCGCCGACGTCGTCGCGGCGCTCAAGGACGCGACCCCGCTTCCGGACAAGTGCGTCGCATTGACGATCGACGACGCGTATCGGTCCGCGTATACCGAGGCATTCCCACGCACACAGCGCTACGCCTTCCCACTCACGGTCTTCGTCAGTACCGCGGCCGTCGACGCTGACCAGGAAACGCACCTGAGCTGGGACGAGATCCGCGAGATGCATGCCGCCGGGGCCAGCATACAGAATCACTCGCACAGTCACGGACACCTGGTGCGCCGCGAACCCGACGAGTCCGTGGACGACTGGGAACAGCGCGTCGCGACCGACATCCAGACGGCACAGAACCGTCTGCAGCAGGAGCTCGGCAGCACACCGACGCTGTTCGCCTACCCGTACGGCGAGTACAACGGCGCGTTGCAGCGCATCGTACAGTCGATGGGCCTGGATGCGTTCGGCCAGCACTCCGGACCGCTGTGGCG
>JASJCU010000021.1 GCA_030065815.1 Gammaproteobacteria bacterium
CGACCAGGCGCTCAAAGTGACGTTCCAGCCGGCGCTGTTCGATGCCGGCAGCACCGAGCTGAACGCCGGCGCGCGCAAGTACCTCGGCCAGCTCGCCGGCAAACTGCGCGAGAAGCCCAAGCTGCGCGTGCGCGTGTGCGGCGTCGTCGTCGCTGCCGAGCGCCGTCGCGACGACAAGGGCAAGGCCGTCGACAGGCCGGAAGACCTGCTCAAGGTCGCCCAGCTTCGCGCCGATGCCGCCAAGGCCTACCTCGCCAGCCAGGGCGCCGGCGGCCGCCAGCTGCGCCGCTGCCGCCCGTCGCTGGACGCCGGCGCCGACGCCAAGCCGCGCGTCGACATCAAGTTCTGAGCCGACCGCGCCGTCGCCGGCGCGACGCCGCTGACAGTGCGGCAGGCCGGGCGTGCGTTTCGTTCCTGAGCTGCACGCCCCGGCTAACTTTTGCCGACCCGCGACCGCTAAGCCCTGTATGCAGTCCGGCCGGTCGCGGAGATGTCGCGGCGTGCCGCCAACCCAGTACAGGAGTGGCCCCGCGATGGCGCAAATCGATGTCCCGCAGATCCTGCAGATCATGGTCAAGAACAACGCCGCCGACGTGTTCATGTACACCGGCGCGCGCATCTCGATGAAGACGCCGAAGGGGTTCGCCCAGCTCGGCGACCCGCTCGAGCCGGGCGACGCCGAACGGGCCGTGCGCGAGATCCTCAGCGACGAGAAGCTCAAGCAGTTCGAGGAGAACGGCGAGGTCGACTTCTCGCTGTCCTACGGCGGCATCGGCCGCTTCCGCGGCAACGCATTCCGCCAGCGCGGCGAGGCGGCACTGGTGCTGCGCCACATCAACACCGATGTGCCGACCATCGAGAGCCTGAACATGCCGCTGATCCTCAAGGACCTGGTGATGCAGCGCAACGGCCTGATTCTGGTCGTCGGTGCGACCGGGTCGGGCAAGTCGACGACGCTGGCGGCGATGATCGATCACCGCAACTCCAGCGCCGGCGGCCATATCCTGACGCTCGAGGACCCGATCGAGTTCATGCACCAGCACAAGAAATCGATCGTCGCGCAGCGCGAGGTCGGCGTCGACACCGCGTCGTTCAGCACCGGTATGAAGGCCGCGTTGCGCGAGGCGCCGGACGTGATCCTGATGGGCGAGGTGCGCGACCTCGAGACCATGGAATACGCGCTCAAGTTCTCCAACACCGGGCACCTCGCGCTGTCGACGCTGCACGCCAACAACGCGACGATGACAATGGAGCGGATCCTCGGCTTCTTCCCGAAGGAGGGCATCGAGGCGCAGGCCAAGCGCATCTCGCAGAACCTGCGCGCGATCATCTGCCAGCGCCTGGTACCGGGCATCAACGGCGGCAAGGTCGCCGCGGTCGAGGTCATGATCAACACCGGCTATATCGCCGACATGATCGCGAAGATGGAGATCGGCGGCATCAAGGACGCCATCGAGCGCGGCGGCCAGTACAAGATGCAGTCGTTCGACCAGCACCTGGTCACGCTGTACAAGCAGGGGCGGATCGCGGCCGCGACCGCGATCGAGTTCGCCGATTCGCAGAGCAACGTCAAGATCCAGATCAAGACCGGAGACGCCGGCAAGCGCCTGAGCAAGGAAGACTGGCAGAGCGGCCTGTCGCTCGAGCCGACCGATCAGGACGGCGACGCCGACGCCGTGGTCGCCGACTTCGGCCGTCCCTGAGCGCGTCACCGGGCGTCGCATCGCCGCGTGCCACGCCGCCGCCGCGTCGCGGCCGTGTTACATTGCGTGCCATCTCGATGGCCGACACGGCCGCATCCGGATACTCGCGATGTCTGCGACACCTCTGCGCCGCACCGCCGCGGCACTGGCACTGTTCGGCCTGGTCTCGCCGTCGACCGTCGTGGCCGCATCGCTGCAGGGCAGCGAATGGATACCGTTGCGTATCGGCGATGACGCGCTGCCGCCCGACACCGCGGCATTCGTGCAGTTCCACAGCAAGGGCCGGCTGTTGGGCCATGGCGGCTGCAACCGCCTGTTCGCCGACTACGACGCGCACGACGGGCGGATCTTCGTCGGCCCGGTCGCGGCGACGCGCATGGCCTGCACCGCCAGTGTGATGGCGCGTGAGGCGGCACTCGCCGGCGCACTCGAGAACGCGCGGACGTATCGACGCGACGGCATCCAGCTGGTGCTGTTCGACGCCGCTCAGGTGCCGATCCTGGAGCTGCGCCAGACCGACTGGGACCGAGGCCGCGGTCACCGTTCGCCGCGCCGCCGCGTGACTATACTTTGGCAGTCCTGCCGCCCGCCAAGGATCTGCCTATGCCGTCACGCAACCGCTCGCGTGCCACGCCCGACCACCCGCTGACCGCGGTCCAGGATGTCCCCGACCTGCGCGACTGGCCGTTCGAA
Source organism: Gammaproteobacteria bacterium (assembly GCA_030065815.1). GTDB lineage: Bacteria > Pseudomonadota > Gammaproteobacteria > Chromatiales > Chromatiaceae > Thiosocius. The sequence continues at coordinate 2,397 of JASJCU010000021.1, forward strand.
CCGTCGCTGCGCAAACTGCGTCGTTACGTCACGGCGCCGCGCGCGCTGCAGATCCTCGACCAACAACGCGAGGGCGCGTGCACCGGCTTCGGCCTCGCCGCGGTCGTCGATCTGCTGAACAAGCGCCGCGGCAGCAAGGTGCGGGTCAGCCCGCGCATGCTCTACGAGATGGCCAAGCTGCACGACGAGTGGCCCGGCGAGGACTACGCCGGCTCGAGCTGCCGCGGCGCGATAAAGGGCTGGTACAACATGGGCGTGTGCAGCGACGCCAAATGGCCGTATGTCGACGGCAAGCCGGGGTCGCTGACGGTCGCACGCGCCAAGGCCGCACGTGACAACACGATCGGCGCCTATTACCGGGTGCAGCCGGCGATCGCCGATTTCCATGCCGCGCTCAACGAGGCCGGCGCGATCTACTGCTCGGCGCAGACCCACAGCGGCTGGCTGCGGCCCAACGCGCGCAGCGGCGTGATCCCGTACCGCAAGACACCGCAGGGCGGGCACGCGTTCGCGATCGTCGGTTACAACAGCAAGGGCTTCTGGGTGCAGAACTCGTGGGGCCGGCGCTGGGGCAAGTCGGGACTCGGCCTGTGGTCGTACGAGGACTGGCTCGACAACCTGATGGACGCCTGGGTGTTCAGCCTGGCGCTGCCGACGCCGCAGATCTGGCACCTGCCGCAGACCAGCGAGCGCAACCGCAGTGGCGTGTCGCTGCGCGGCAGCCCGGCGCGCAGCGAGATCGCCGGGCATTTCATCCATGTCGACGACGGCCGTTTCCACACCCGCGGTCGCTACTGGAGCAACGCCGGCGACGTGCGCGAGACCGCACGCCTGGTCGCCGGCAGCGGCGCCAAGTACCGCCACCTGCTGCTGTACGCGCACGGTGGCCTGAACTCGCCGCGCGACTCGGCGCGGCGCATCGCGGCGATGAAGGAGACGTTCAAGGCCAACGGCATCTACCCGTATCACTTCATGTACGACACCGGCATCGTCGAGGAGCTCAAGGACGTCGTGCTGCGGCGTGGCGATGCCAGCGCGGCGCGTGCCGGTGGCCTGTCGGACTGGAGCGATCGTCTGCTGGAGTGGGGCACGCGTATCCCGGGCAGGGCGCTGTGGCGTGAGATGAAAGACGGTGCGCGCCTGCCGTTCCTGCCGCAACGCGCCGGCAGCGAGACGCTGGCGATCTGGCTGACCGAGATGGCGCGCCGCAACGCGGCGAAGCTCGATGTGCATATCTGCGGTCACAGCACCGGCGCCATCCTGCTCGCGCGCCTGCTCGAGACCATGGAAGACCTCGCACCGACGCTGCGCATCAAGAGCTGCACCCTGCTCGCACCGGCCGCGACCACGGACCTGTTCGAGAGCCACTATTACCCGTACCTGGTCGCGCCGCCCGGCACCTTCGGTATCGACGGCATGCAGGTGATCAACCTCGACGACCGCCTGGAACGCGATGACACGGTCGCCGGGATGTACCGCAAGTCCCTGCTCTACCTGGTCGCGAACGCGTTCGAGGAAGACCTGCCGCAGGACCTGCTCGGCCTGCACAAGGACGCCGACGCGCTGCAGGCGCGCGCCAAGATGGCGGCGGTCGCCGACCGCTTCACCTTGCATGTCGCCGACGGCCAGGTCAGCGACGTCACCGAGAGCACGACCCACAGCGGTTTCGACAACGACGTCAAGACCATGAACCACGTGCTGCGAACGATCCTCGGCGCCGCACCGGCACGACCGTTCGATCGCGACACGCTCGATTACTGAGGGGGCAAGGCCATGGCCGAATTCAGCGACGCCTACCGACTCACGTCGGCGCACGAGGGGGGTTACGTCAACGACCCGGTGGACCGCGGCGGCGAGACCTACCGCGGCATCGCGCGCGTGCACCACCCCGACTGGTCGGGCTGGAAGCGCGTCGATGCACAGCGCCGCAAGGCCGGCTTCCCGCGCGTGCTCGACCGCGACGCGGCGCTGCAGAAGGCGGTCAAGGCATTCTACAAGCGCGCCTACTGGGACCGCTTCGACGGCGACGGCATCCCCGACCAGGCGCTGGCCAATGAACTCTACGACACCGCCGTGAACATGGGCGTGCGCCGCGCGGTGCGGTTTCTGCAGTCGTCGCTGAACCTGCTCAATCGCAACCAGAAGGACTACCGCGACCTGGTCGTCGACGGCTGGTTCGGCGACAAGACCCTGGCGACGCTGCAGCTGCTGTTGCGCAAGGACCGCGGCAGTGAGCCGCTGGTCAAGATGATGAACATCCAGCAGGGCGCACGCTATGTCGAGATCATGAGTGGTGATGCGCGCCAGGAGCGTTTCGCGCGGGGGTGGATCAAGCGGGCCTGACGGTTCTTCCTGCGCCGAGGCTGTTGGGATCGTTTTGGTTCGCGCTGACGCGCGGGGTTTGTTTTGAATGCGCTCGGCGGAGCGCGCCCGCCCTTCTTTCTTTTGCTTGCCCAAAAGAAAGAAGGCAAAGAAAAGGGCACCCCGAAGGCTTGGTCGGCGCTGCGCGCCGACTGCCCTGCGCTCCTCGGCACAAAACGGGCGCTGCGGAACTCCCTCGCTGCGCTCGGTCAGACAGTCCTCGCGCTGATCCGTTTTGTACCTGCGGTGCTCGGCTGCACCAACGGGGACCCCGGGGGCTCCGTAGCCGGTCGTGGCGGTCTCGGGCATAGCCTTCAAACCTGCAGTATGCACCCCAGTCCCGTTGACGCCGCCGAGCATCGCAGGGGTTTTCGGAGACAAGCGCGTGCATGTCTGAGCGATCGGAGATCGCGAGTTCACGCGCGCCGGAAACGCCGAGAAGCGCAGGGAACCCCTCGCCAACGGCGAGGGGCAAGTCGTCGGGGGCCTTTCTTTTGGGTACTTTTCTTTGGGCAAGCAAAGAAAAGTACCGCGGGCGCGCGCCGCCGAGCGCTTTCAAAATCAAACCCCGCGCGTCAGCGCGAACCAAACCCCCATCCACCCCAAATCAGCGCCGGGCTCCAAAACACCAACCGCAGGTACACGCCGCCGGCAAATCCCGATTCACACACCCGCATACTGGACCTTGTGCCCGATCCAGCGATGGATCAGCGGCGCGACCCGCTCCGGGTGCTCGTCGAGCAGGCGGTCGGCCAGTGCCTGCACGTCGGCGACCATGTCCTGGTCGCGCAGCAGGTCGGCGATACGGAACTGCATCTCGCCGGTCTGGCGGGTCCCCAGCACCTCGCCGGGGCCGCGGATCTCGAGGTCGCGGCGGGCGATCTCGAAACCGTCGCTGGTCTCGCGCATGACGCCGAGCCGCTCCTGCGCGACCTCGCCGAGCGGCGGGTGGTACAGCAGCACGCAATGGCTCTGTTGGGCGCCGCGTCCGACGCGGCCGCGCAGCTGGTGCAGTTGCGACAGGCCAAGCCGTTCGGCGTTCTCGATCACCATCAGGCTCGCGTTCGGCACGTCGACACCGACCTCGACGACCGTGGTCGCGACCAGCAGGTCGATCTGCGCGTCCTTGAACGCGCCCATGACGGCCTCCTTGTCGGCCGCCTTCAGGCGGCCGTGCACGAGGCCGACGCGCAGTCCCTCGAGCGCGTCGGCCAGCGCCGCCGCGGTGTCCTCGGCGGCCTGCGCCTGCAGCGCCTCGGATTCCTCGATCAGCGTGCACACCCAGTACGCCTGGCGACCCTCGCGGCAGGCCAGCGCGACGCGCTCGACGACCCGGTCGCGGCGGCCGTCGGCGACGACGACCGTCGACACGGGCGTGCGTCCCGGCGGCAGCTCGTCGATCACCGACAGGTCGAGGTCGGCATACGCGGTCATCGCCAGCGTGCGCGGGATCGGCGTCGCGGTCATGACGATCTGGTGGGGTACCTGCTGCCCGGCGCCCTTTTCGCGCAGCGCCAGGCGCTGGTGCACGCCGAAGCGGTGCTGCTCGTCGACGATGACGAGGCCGAGACGGGCGAACACGACGTCGTCCTGGAACAGCGCATGGGTGCCGACGACCAGCGGCAGCGAGCCGTCGGCCAGTGCATCCACGGTAACCGCACGCCGCTTGCCCTTGTTGCGGCCGCTGAGCCAGCCGACGTCGAGCCCGAGCGGTACCAGCCAGTCGCGGAAATTGCGCAGGTGCTGTTCGGCGAGTAGTTCGGTCGGTGCCATCAGCGCGACCTGGTGGCCGGCCTCGATGCAGGCCAGCGCCGCCAGTGCCGCGACGATGGTCTTGCCGGACCCGACATCACCCTGCACCAGGCGCAGCGCCGGATGTTGCTGCCCGAGGTCGCCTTCGATCTGTGCGAGCACGCGTTGCTGCGCGTCGGTCAGCGTGAACGGCAGCGCGTCGAGCAGGGCGCGCTGCAGGCGGCCGTCGCCACTGAGCGCCGGCGCGCCGCGCTGACGCTGGCGGCGGCGCAGCACGCGCAGACTGAGCTGGTGGGCGAGCAGTTCCTCGAACGCCAGGCGGCGCTGCGCCGGGTGGCCGGCCGCCGACAACAGGCGCTGCGACTCCTCGGGTGGCGGCCGGTGCAGCAGCCGCACGGCCGCGGCGAGCGGCGGCATGTGGCGCTCCGCGAGCACGCTGTCCGGCAACAGTTCCTGCAGGCCGCCGCGCTGCAGCTGGTCGAGCGCGCGCGCGCTGAGGTCGCGCCAGGTCAGCTGGTGCATGCCCTCGGTCGTCGGGTAGATCGGGGTCAGTGCCTGCTCGACCGCGGCCGGTTCACCGTCGGCGACGTACTGCACCTCCGGGTGCACCAGTTCGTAGCTCTGTGGCCCGTTGCGCACCTCGCCGAAGCAGCGTAGGCAGGCGCCGCGCGTCATGTTGGCCTGCTGCGCGGCGCTGAAATGAAAGAAGCGCAGCGTGATGCTGCCGCTGCCGTCGGCAAGACGCACGAGCAGCGAACGTCGCCGCCCGTAGCGGATATCGGCGAGCTCGACGTCGCCCTGGATGACCGCCTGGTCGCCCGGACGCAGGCTGCCGATCGGCACGATACGGGTGCGGTCCTGGTAACGCACCGGCAGATGGAACAGCAGGTCCTGGACGCTGTCGATGCCGAGCCGTGCGAGGCGCTCGGCGTTCTTCGGGCCGACGCCCTTCAGCGTCGTGACCGGCGTCTCGGCGAGCGAAGCGGGTGCGGAGGACACCGGGCGAGCATACGTAACGCCCGTTCCGCCAACAAGCCTGGCAACAGCCGGCCTCAAGTCGCTGGCCGGCACAGCCGCTACCGGTAGAGGGACCACGCCCCGCAGCAACCGCGAACCGGCTGTGGCGACACAGGAATTCACAACGGATGTTTGGATCGGGTACGCCAACGCAACTGTCACCGGCCGCGACTCCGCGCGCCGCCGACCTAGGGCGCCTCGCACCCTATGCCGGGTTCGCCGGTGCCACGCTGGCGGCGATCGCCGACCAGTCGACGGTCGAGGCGCTGGCGTCAGGCAAGGTCCCGGCGCGCTGGTTCGACGACGCTGCGGTATTCCTGCAGTCCGGCCAAATCGAACTGCGCACCGCGAACCGCGGCCGGGTGTTCCTGTCCAGCGTGTCGCCGCCGGCGCGCTTCCCGCTGCCGGCACCCGATGCGGTACGCATCAGTGCGGTCGGCGCGACGACCTTCATCCGCGTGCCGCACGCGGCCCTGCCGGCGGGCCCGGCGGCAGACGGCGGGCCGACCGCGGACGGCGCGGCGCCGCACCTGTCATCGCTGCGCCGCCTGCTGGACGCGAAACTGGCCAGCGGCGAGATCGCGCTGCCGAGCATGCCCGACCTCGCGGTCAAGCTGAACAGTGCGCTGCGCACGCCCGACAACGGCAATGACGACCACGACGTCGCCAAGCTGATCCAGCTCGACCCGGCGCTGGCAACGAAGGTCATCCACGTCGTCAACAGCGCGGCGTTCCGCTTCAACCGCAAGGCGTCGACGGTGCAACAGGCGGTCACCCGCCTCGGCCGCGACCGTGTCCGCAACCTCGCGGTCGCCTTCCTGCTGCGGCATGCCTTCCATACCGACTCCGCGGCGCTGCAGCGCCGCGCCCAGGCGCTGTGGCTGCGCAGTTGCCAGATCGCCGCGATCAGCTTCACGCTGGCCCGGCAGCTGTCGACGCTCGACCCGGAACGGGCGATGCTCGCCGGCCTGATCCACCTGATCGGGCGCCTGCCGGTGCTCGGCCTCGCCAACCGCCATCCCGAGCTGTTCGGCAGCCGGTCGCTGCTCGACGCCGCGATGCAGGCCTTCGACAAGCCGCTCGGCAGGCTGGTCCTCGAACGCTGGTCGTTCGACGCCGACATGCTCGATGCCGTCGCCCATGCCGGCGACTGGACGCGGGTCGGTGCCGCGCTGCCGGACTATGCCGACGTCGTCGTGCTCGCGCAGCTGCATGCCGACATCGGCAGGCCGGGCGCCGCGCGGCGCCCGTCGCTGCCCGACGTGCCGGCCTTTCAGAAGCTGGAGCTCGGCAAACTCACGCCCAACAAGTCACTGCAGGCGCTCGAAGACGCCGACCACGAGATCCTCGAGCTGCGCCGCATCCTGTCGCGCTCGGGCTGAGCGCGGCGTGCTATCGTCGGCAGCGGATCCCCGACACCGCGCACGCCGATGATGCCGACGCAATGGTCCTGGTTCCCGCTGCCGGACGTCACGCCGCTGACGCCGCTGTCCGTGCTCGGCGAGGCCGCGGTCGACAGACGCCGGCACGCCCCGTTCGACCCGTGCCCGGGCGCACGCGGCGCCAACCGCGCCGACCCGACGCGTTAGCCGCGGATGCAGCCCGAGATCGGCATCCTCGACGTCGTCGCGATGCTGGCGCTGTTCGCGACCGGCTTTGCGATGTGGGTGGCGTGGGAGCTGATCATTGGCCGCAAGGGCGCTGCGCTCGCGCTGGCAATCGCGACGTTCGCCGCGACCTGGGCGGTCGCCGGTGCCATTGGCGTACGCAGCCCGATACCGCTGTTGCTGGTGCAGGCCGCGGTGGCCTTCGTCATCATCCGCGTCGCCAACCGCGCACGGGACAACGACGACCGCTGACAGCGCATGCAGCGCCGGACGCCGTGCGGCCGTGCGGCCCGCGTCCCGTCCCACGGCCGACGTGCCACCCGGCGTGGCCACCGGCCGCTACGTCAGGGCGCGCGCCGGCGTGCCGGCTGCGGCCGGCGCGAGTCAGCGTAGAATCGGCTGCAGTGATCGGGCAGCAGCGAAAGTGGACGCCAGCCGCGCGCCGCCGCGGACAGGCGTCCGCTGTGGACAGGTCGCGCATTCGCCCGCGAATGCGCCTGGCAACAGTGCACGGGTGACGGTCTGAGCGGTACGATGGTCGGGAACAGGACACCGGGCGCCATGGCATACCAGGAGACGCTACAGGTCGCGACCAGCGGCCGCGGCACGTACGAGATCACCGCCGACGTGCAGGCGACGATCGGCCGTTCGGGCACGCCGGTCGGCCTGTGTCACGTGTTCGTGCAGCACACCAGCGCGTCGCTGATCATCTGCGAAAACGCCGACCCGACCGTGCGCAGCGATCTCGAGCGCTTCATGGCGCGCGCGGTACCCGACGGTGATCCGATCTACGACCACACGCTCGAGGGGCCGGATGACATGCCGGCGCACGTGCGCTCGATCCTGACCAACATGGACCTGACGGTGCCGGTCAGCAACGGGCGCTGTGCGCTCGGGACCTGGCAGGGAATCTACCTGTACGAGCACCGCCACCATGCGCAGCGGCGCCGGGTCGTCGTGACCGTGCGCGACTGACCGACGGTGCGCCGGCCCGCCGCGGCGGTGACTATTTCAGGCTGGCAAGGGCCTTCGTGAACCCCTTCAGCGATAGCGGCAGCCCGACGACCTGCTTGTTCGGGGCTGCGACACGGACCACAGCGGCCTCGGCCTTCTTCATCGCCGTTACCATGTCTTCGGGCAACGGCGTCGCGACGCTCGTGCAACCCTCTGCGGCGCACAGGAAGAACGGCAGCTTGACCGGTTCCGCACCGTCCAGCACCAGCGCGGCGCCGGGCGGCAGCAGCGTGCCCAGCGGCACCGTCACGACCAGCAGCGGGGACTCCTGCTCGGGCCGGTAGGCGACGCGCGCGCCCAGCACCAGTTCGCCGCCGTCTTTCTTGGTCACGTTCTGGAACACGTAACAGAACTCGCCCGAATCGTCGGGCGCGTTTTCGCACTGGTGGCCCCAATCGCCGAAGTTCTTCGCCTCCTTGTCCTCGGCAACCGCGGTCTGGGCGACCAGCAGGGAGCCGGCCATCGCCAGCACTAAAACGCCTCTCAATCTACGCATCTTGCAATCCAACTCGTCTCAAAGGTCCGCGCAGTCTAACGGAAAACACCCCGGTGATTCTGACTTGACCGGCACAAATGCGGCGCGCGGCGGTCGCCGGCACCCCCTATAGCAACCGACTATCAAACAATTAGAAACAAACAATTTTATTAATAGTCGGGCCGTCCCCACAATCCAATCATCGATTCGACACCCATGGCTGCAAAGGAGGCCAACCCGAATGAAGCTGCAGAATCGTGCCGGCCAGCCGGTACCGCAAACCGTGTTCCGTACCCGCCGCGACCACGAGTGGGTCGATGTCACGGCGGATGACGTCTTCGCCGGCAAGACCGTGGTCGTGTTCGCGCTGCCGGGCGCGTTCACGCCGACCTGCTCGTCGACCCACGTCCCGCGCTACAACCAGCTGGCCCCGGCGCTGAAGCGCCACGGCGTCGACGACATCGTCTGCATCTCGGTCAACGACGCGTTCGTCATGAACGAATGGCAGGCCGAGCAAAAGGCCGACAACATCACGTTCCTGCCGGACGGCAACGGCGATTTCACGCGCGGCATGGGCATGCTGGTCGGCAAGCACGACCTCGGTTTCGGCGAGCGCTCGTGGCGCTACTCGATGCTGGTCAAGGACGGCGTCATCGACCAGATGTTCATCGAACCGGACCGACCGGGCGACCCGTTCGAGGTCTCGGATGCCGACACCATGCTCGCCCATGTCGCCCCGGACGCGACCAAGCCGCTCGACGTGACCCTGTTCACGCGCGATGGCTGCCCGTTCTGCGCGCGCGCCAAGGGCCTGCTGCGCGACGCCGGCATCGACTTCGACGAACTGGTCCTCAACCGCGACTACGGCGAGGTCACGTTGCGCGCGGTCGCCGGCGCGTCGATGGTGCCGCAGGTGTTCATCGACGGCACGCACGTCGGTGGCTCCGACGACCTCGAGGCCTGGCTCGACCGCCGCAACGCCGCGGCCGCGTGAACCGGCACGGCGAAACAAACCCGCGGGCCGGAGGGTCACCTCCGGCATTCGCAGACCGGATTCTGGACAAAACCATGCACAAGCACTTCGATCTCATCGCCATCGGCGGCGGCAGCGGCGGGCTCGCGGTCGCCGAAAAAGCGGCCCAGTTCGGCAGACGCGTCGCCGTCATCGAGGCGGCGAAGCTGGGCGGCACCTGTGTCAACAACGGCTGCGTGCCGAAGAAGGTCATGTGGTACGCGGCCAACCTCGCGCACGCCGTCGACGACGCCGCCGCGTTCGGCATCGCGGCCGGCCGCGGCGCCACCGACTGGCGCAAGCTGGTGCACGGCCGCGAGGCCTACATCGGCCGGATCAACGACTACTGGGACGGTTACGTCGACGACAGCGGCATCACCCGGATCGACGGCCACGCCCGCTTCGTCGACCCGCACACCGTCGACGTCGACGGCGCGACCTACAGCGCCGAGCACATCGTCATCGCGACCGGTGGCCGACCGATCGTGCCGCCGCTGCCCGGTGCCGAGCTCGGCATCACGTCCGACGGCTTCTTCGCGCTCACCGAGCAGCCGCGCCGGGTCGCGATCGTCGGTGCCGGCTATATCGGTGTCGAGCTCGCCGGCGTGCTGCGCGCGCTCGGCTCCGAGGTCAGCGTCGTCGCGCTCGAGGCGCGCGTGCTCGAGACCTTCGACACGATGATCAGCGACGTGCTGATGGCCGAGATGCGCAAGCAGGGCATCGCGCTGCACCTGGACTTCACGGTTGCCGGCCTGGCCGAGACCGCCGCCGGTATCGCGCTCGACGCTGCCGACGGCACCCGCCTGGACGGCTTCGACTGCGTGATCTGGGCGGTCGGCCGGGCGCCCAACACCGCCGACCTCGGCCTCGACCGGGCCGGCGTCGAGACCCGCGCCAACGGTGTCGTGCCGACCGACGAGTACCAGAACACCAACGTGCCGGGCATCTACGCGATCGGCGACATCACCGGGCGCGCGGCGCTGACCCCGGTCGCGATCGCCGCCGGCCGGCGCCTCGCCGAGCGCCTGTTCGGCGGCCAGCCGCACCGCCATGTCGATTACTCCAACATCCCGAGCGTGGTGTTTGCCCATCCGCCGGTCGCCACGGTCGGCCTGACCGAGCAGCAGGCGCGCGCGCGCCACCACGAGGTCACGGTCTACCAGACCGCGTTCACGCCGATGCGCCACGCGCTGTCGGCGCACGGCGTGACCACGGCGATGAAGCTGGTGTGTGTCGGCGAGGAACAGCGCGTCGCCGGCATCCACCTGGTCGGCGACAATGTCGACGAGATGCTGCAGGGCTTCGCGGTCGCCGTGAAGATGGGCGCGACCAAGGCCGATTTCGACAACACGATCGCGATCCACCCGACCAGCGCCGAGGAGCTGGTGACGCTCAAGGTCGCGGAACCCGACCCGGTCGAAGGGCACGCCACGGACCGCCCTGTGGCATGGAGCGCTACTGGTTGACTGTCGGCTGCCGCCTGGCGCCCCGCCCGCGATCGGCGACGCGACCCGGCCGCGGCCGGCGTGTCAGGACGGATCCGGCTCGCCGTCGTACAGCACGCGCCCGTCGACGGTCACCCGGCACGCCGTGATCTTGTCGGTCATCCAGTGGTGATCGAGGTCGACGACGGCAGCGCGGCTCGCCGCACCGTCGTCGATCGCGAACTCCAGCCGGCCCTGCCAGCCGAGTACCGAGATCTCCTCGTTGCGGGCGACGACCTCGCCATCGAGCTCGACCGTGTTCGGCATACCCAGCGTCGACCGCACGTCGATGACGTGCGTGCTGTCGGCCAGCGCCACGCGCAGCTTGCGCCGGTACCAGCTCTCGACGAGTACCTCCACCTGCCATGCCCCGGAAACCGCGTCGTCGCGTGCTGGCGGCGCTACGTCGGCGGCGCGCTGCGCGTCGCCCGCTGACGCGTCCGGCGGACGGCGACCGCCGTCGGGGACCAACGTGTCGGCCACCGCGCGCAACAGGTCGCCGGTGCCCTCGGTCGGCGCGTCGCTGTTCCAGTCGCTGAGGTCGGCGGCCTGGATACGCCGGTAGCCGAGCGGGATGCGTACCGCCTCGATCATCGCCGGCACCAGGATGCCGCGTCGCAGCCCCTCCTCGGCCTCGGCCTTGACCCAGTCCGACGCGACCGCCGCCCGCGACCACAGCACGACGACACAGCCGGCCGCATCGATCGCCGCCTCGATGACGTCGTCGAACGAGCGTCCCGGCGGGATGTGCCTGTCCCACCACACCGACCAGCCCTGCTGTTCGAGCAGCGCCGCCAGAGACCGTGCCGTCTCCCGATCGCTGCTCGCGTAGCTGATGAAGACCTGGCTCACGACGACTCCACGCAGACCGTTGGCCATCCTGCGGATCAGTATAGCCGGGCCGCCGTGGCGCCCGGCGCGGGGCCACGGGCGGCGCTGCGCGACCGCGGGTCAGTCGGCGGCGAGCGGGATGACGACCCGGGCGAGGACCCGGCCGCTGGCGTCCTGCGTGATCGAGAACTCGCCACCCAGGCCGGCCACGCTGGACTGCACGATGGCCAGCCCGAGGCCGGTTCCGCGCGGCTTGGTCGTGTAGAACAGCTCGCCGGCGCGCGCACTGTCGAACGCGGCACCGGCGTTGCGGTTGGCGACATCGAGTCGCGCGGCGTGCTGCGCGGCATCGTGTTCGATCGACACCGTGACCGGGACATCGGGCGGCGACGCGTCGCAGGCGTTGTTGACGAGGTTGATCAGTACCTGGCGCAGGCGATCGGCGCTGCCGCGCACCGGCAGCCGGGCCGGCGCACGCGTCAGCGCGACGGCGGCGTAGGTCTCCGGCTGCGAACTGCGCAACGACGCCAGCGTATCGGCGACCAGCCGGTCCAGCTCGACGCGCTCGGCGGCGCCCGCGGTCGGCTTGGCATAGCTCAGCATGTCGTCGAGCAGCCTCGCCAGGCGCGCCGATTCGCCGACGGCGAGATCGACGCGCCGGCGGCTCGAATCGGGTAGCGACGACGCCTCCAGGTGGGTCAGCGTCAGGTCGATCGTCGACAGCGGCGAGCGCAGCTCGTGCACGATCATCGATGCGAACTCGCCGATCGCGGCCAGGCGTTCACGCTGGATCAGGCGCGCCTGGGTGTCGCGCAGCTCGCGGGTGCGCTCCGCGACCAGGCTCTCGAGGCGCTCGTTGAATGCGGTCAGGTCGCGGAATGCCCAGAAGCGCTCGATCGCCGCCGCGGCGCGTTCGGCGAACAGGCTGGCGATCTGCACCTGGGCCGGCGCGACACGCTTGGGCTGGCTGTGGAACGAGCAGATCGTGCCGATGACCCGCCCCGCGGACGTGCGCAGCGGCACGCCGACGTAGGCGCGGTAGCCGTCCGGCACCTGGCCGTGCTGCGGCGCGGCCGCGGCGTCGGTCACGCACAGCGCCTCGCCGCTGCGCATGACCTGATCGGTCACGGTGCCGTGCAACGGGTAGGTCGCATCGGCCGCGGCACCGATGTCCACGGAACTGGCGAGGATGCGGTCGTAGCCCGGGGTTTCCGACAGGGTCACGACCGACCAGTCGATGCCGAGCAGCCGGCTCACCGACTCGGCGATCCGCGCCAGGTAGTCGTCGAGCTCGCCCGACTGGTACTCGAGGTCGCCGAGCATGCGCAGCGCGGCGGCAACATCGACGGTCGCGTCGGCCACGTCGGACAACCCGGACACGTCGTTCGGCATCGGTACCCCCGCTCGGCAGTCAGCGTGCGTGTGACGGAGCGTAGAGGGTCAGGAAATCATCAACCACCTGTTCGAGATGGGGTTGCAGCTCGGCGTCGTCGATCGCGGCACGCAGGCCGAGCAGCAGCTGCAGCTGGTACATGCCGATCGCCATGTTGAGCAGCTGCACGGCAGCGTAGAGCACGCGCCCGGGCGCGATGTCGAGGCGCCCCTTGTCGACCTGGCGCTGCAGGAACGCGCGCACCGCGGCCTTGGTCTGCCGCGGCCCGCTGTCGAAGAACAGCGACGCGATGCGCGGCTGGGTCGCCGCCTCGCCCATGACGACGCGGTGCATCGCGACCACGTCCGGGTCGAACAGCAGGTCGACGAAGCGCCGCGCGATCGCCAGCAGCGCGGCACGCAGGTCGTCGTCGTCGACGACCGCGGCCTCGTCGAAACCATAGCCGGCGACCTTGGCGCCGATGCACGCCTTGAACAGCTCCTCCTTGTTGGCGAAGTGGCTGTAAACGGTCTGCTTGGACACGCCGGCACCCTGCGCGACCGCGTCCATCGACGTGCCCTGGAAGCCATTCGCCAGGAACAGTTCGGCGGCGGCGCCGAGGATCGCCTCGGCCTTGGCCTCGCTCTTCGGCCGGCCGGCGCGCGCGGCCGGAGCGGCAGACTCGGTCATCGGAAAACCCCGCAATCTCTGTCACAAAAACGGAACTAGACAGTCTAGTTTTATGGGTCTATTATCATACCAGACAGTCCAGTTTGACGGAAATTCTAGCCGAGAAACCGGCCGACCGCCAGCCGACGCCGCGGAGGCGCAGACCCATGACCGACATCATCCGGCCCCGATTGATCCTGTCCACGCTGGCCGTGGCCGGCCTGCTCGGCGCCGTTACGGCGGGCCTCGTGGTCGCGAACCCGCGCCCCGCGACCGTCGCCGCGGCGGCCGCCGCGCTGCCGGTCGAGACCGTGGCGCTGACGCTGCAGGACGGTTACACGGTGCGGCGCGAGTTCTCCGGTCGCGTGCAGGCGGCGCGCGCGAGCGACGTCGGTTTCGAGATCCCCGGGCGACTCGCACGCGTGCTGGTCGACGAGGGCATGTCGGTCGAGGCCGGCCAGCTGCTCGCCGAGCTCGACCGCGAACGCCTGGCCGCACAGCGTGCCGAGCGCGTCGCCGCGCTGGCCGAGGCCGAGGCCAGGCTGGCGTTGGCCGAGGTCACGCTGCGCCGCCTGCAAGGCGTAGTCGACCAGGGCGGCGTGTCGCGCCAGGGCCTCGACGAGGCGCGCGAGGCGCGACGTGCCGGCGCGGCCGCGCGCGCGCTGGCTGCACAGCGCGTTGACAGCATCGACGTCGAACTGGCCAAGACGCGGCTGCTGGCACCGTTCGCGGCGACCGTCGTCGCGCGCAGCGCCGACGAGGGCCGCGTACTCGCCAGTGGCCAGGCCGTGCTGACGCTGCAGGAACGCGACAGCCCCGAGATCCGCATCGGCGTCGCCGGCCTGGCACTCGACCGGCTGGTCGCCGGACAGCGCTACACGCTGGCCTGGCGCGACCGGCCGATCGCCGCGCGCCTGCGGGCATTACTGCCGCAGCGCGCCGCGACCGCGCGCACCGTCGATGCGCTGTTCGACCCGGTCGCGCCGCCGGCCGGCATGCTGCCCGGCGACCTGGTCACGCTGACCCTCGACAGCCGGGTTGCGCAGCGCGGCGCCTGGTTGCCGCTCGGTGCACTCGCCGAGGGTCGGCGCGGGCTGTGGAGCGCCCTGGTCATCGAGTCGCTGGACCTGCCCGACGACGCCCTCGCCGCGACCCACCGCGTCGTACGGCGCACCGTCGACGTCGTCCATCACGACGACGAGCGGGTGTTCGTGCGCGGCGCCCTGCGTGACGACGAACGGATCGTGACGACCGGCCTGCAACGTATCGTCCCCGGCCAGCTGGTGCGTCTCGCCGCGGCGCCGGTCGTCGTCGCGGAGAGCCGTCATGACTGAGCGCGACGCCAATGACGACACGCCGACCACGCTGTTCACGCGCAACCCCCATCTGCTGATCCTGACCATCGTCATGATCCTGGTCGCCGGCGCGTCGGCGCTGCTGACGCTGCCGCGCATCGAAGACCCGCGCATCACGACCCGCAACGCGACCATCATCACGCCATACCCGGGCGCCACCGCCGAACGCGTCGAGGCGCTGGTGTCTAAGAAAATCGAAGACCGCCTGCGCGAACTGGCCGAGATCAAGACCATCGAGTCGACGTCGCGCAACGGCATCTCGGTGGTCAACATCGAGCTGCAGGACTGGGTCGGGGCGGACGATAACGAACAGATCTTCTCCCAGGTCCGCGACCGCCTCGACGCCGCGGCAGCCGATCTGCCGGCCGCCGCCGGCATACCCGAGTTCGACGACATGCGCGGCGCCGTCGCGTTTTCGCTGATCTACGCGCTGGCGTGGCGTGACGACGCCATCGGCGAGCTCGGCATCCTCAAGCGCGTCGCCGAGCAGCTCGCCGACCGCCTGCGCAACCTCGCCGGCACCGAGCAGGTCGTGATGTTCGGTGTCGCCGACGAAGAGATCCGGGTCGATGTCGACGCCGCCGAGGCCGCCGCACTCGGCCTGACGCCGGCCGCGGTGGCGCAGCGCATCGCGACCGCCGATGCGCGCCGCTCGGCCGGCACGCTGCGTGCGGCGAGCCGCGACCTGCCGCTCGAGGTCGACGGCGCACTCGATTCCGTGCAGCGTATCGCCGCGGTCCCGCTGGCCGACAACGGCCGTGGCGGGCTCGTGCACGTCGGCGACATCGCCGCCGTCAGCAAGCAGTGGCAGGACCCGCCCGAGCAGATCGCACTGCACGACGGCCGCCGCAGCGTGCTGATCGCGGTGCGCACCGAGACCGACATCCGCCTCGACCGCTGGGCCGAGCAGGCGCGCGCGACCGCGCAGACGTTCGCCGCCGACCTCGACGGCGCTCTGACCCTCGACAGCGTGTTCGACCAGAGCCGCTACACCGGCGAGCGCCTCGGCGGCCTGGCCGGCAACCTGCTCGCCGGTGCCGGCGTCGTGGTCCTGGTCGTCTGGGTCATGATGGGCTGGCGGCCGGCGCTGATCGTCGGCGCGGCGCTGCCGTTGTCGGCCGGGCTGTCGCTGTTCGGCCTGACGCTGTTCGGCGAGCAGATCCACCAGATGACCATCTTCGGCATGATCATCGCGATCGGCCTGCTGATCGACAACGCCATCGTCATGACCGACCAGGTGGTCGCGCGGCGGCGCGCCGGCGACCCGCCGACGCTGGCCGTCGGCGCGGCGATCCGCCACCTGTTCGCGCCGCTGGCCGCATCGACGCTGACGACGATCCTCGGCTTCATGCCGGTGTTCCTGCTGCCCGGCAACGTCGGTGACTTCGTCGGCCCGATCGCGATCGCCGTCGTGCTCGCGCTGATCGCGTCGTTCGCGCTGGCGATGACCGTGATCCCGGCGCTGGCCGGGCTGCTGGCCGATGCCGAGCGGCGCAGCGGCCGGCGCTGGTGGCGCGACGGTGTGCGCAGCGCGCGCGTCTCCGCCGGCTACCGGCAGCTGCTGGCGCTGGCCGTGCGCCGTCCGCGCCTGACCCTGCTCGCCAGCGCGGCGCTGCCGCTCACCGGCTTCGTGCTCGCCGGCGGCCTCGGCATGCAGTTCTTTCCGCCGGCCGACCGCGATCAGATCGAGATCCAGGTGTGGATGCCGGCCGGCACCGCTATCGCCCATACCCACGCACGGCTGCGCGCGATCGAGCAAACGATCCGCGACGACGCCGCGGTGCGCCACGTGACCTGGGTCGCCGGCGCCAGTTCGCCGCCGGTGTATTACAACCAGCTGCGCGAACAGGACAACAACCCGCGCTACGCGCGCGGCGTCATCGCGCTGCGCGACAGCGCCGCGGCGAAGCGGTTCGAAGCGGTGCTGCAGGACCGCCTGACCGAGCACTTCGGCGACGCCCAGGTGATCGTCAGGGCGTTCGGCCAGGGTCCGCCGATCCGCGCACCGATCGGCCTGCGCGTCTTCGGTCCGGATGCCGACCGCCTGCGCGAGCTCGGCGAGCGCCTGCGCGCGTTGCTGCACCGTCAGCCGGCCGTCACCCACACCCAGGCGTCGATCCAGGGTGGCGAACCGAAGCTGTGGCTGGACGCCGACGAGCACCAGGCGCGGCTGGCCGGCCTGACCCTCGGCGGGATCGCAAACCAGTTCCAGGCCGCGCTCGATGGCCGCGTCGGCGGCCGCGTACTCGAAGACCTCGAGGACCTGCCGGTCCGCATCCGCTATGCCGACGGCGACCGCCGCAGCGTCGACGCGATCAGCACGCTGCGCCTGGGCAGCGCCGGCAGCGACGACTGGATCCCGGCAAACGCACTCGGCAGCGTGCGCCTGAGTCCGGCCCTGCAGGGCGTAACGCGGCGCAACGGCGAGCGGGTCAACGAGATCAACGGCTACCTGCGCCAGGGGGCGCTGCCGATCGAGGTCACTGCCGCGGTCATGACCGAGATCGACGCCGGCGCGCTGCAGCTGCCGCCCGGTTACCGCATCGAGCTGGCCGGCGACAGCGCCGAGCAGCAGCGCGCGGTCGGCCAGCTGCTGACCTATGTGCCGCTGCTCGCGACGCTGATGATCGCGACGCTGGTGCTGTCGTTCCGGTCGTTCGCGCTGGCCGGCCTGATCGGCGTGGTCGCGCTGTTCTCGGTCGGGCTGGGGATGCTGTCGCTGTGGGCGGGCGGCTACCCGCTCGGTTTCAATCCGCTGATCGGCAGCGCCGGCCTGATCGGCGTCGCGATCAACGGCAGCATCGTCGTGCTCGCGGCGATCCGTGCCAACCCGAGCGCACGTGCCGGCGACGACCGCGCGATCATCGCCGAGACGCTCGGCGCGACGCGCCACATCGTGTCGACGACACTGACCACGGTTGCCGGTTTCATGCCGCTGCTGCTGTTCAGCGGCGGCGACTTCTGGCCGCCCCTGGCGATCGTCATTGCCGGCGGTGTCGGACTCAGCGGCATGCTGTCGCTGCTGCTGACGCCCGCCGCGTATCGGCTGCTGGCGCGCCACGTCGCGACCCCGCAAGCGGCGCGCGCTGTACTACCGCGCGCGGGCGCGGCGATGCGATAACAGGGACCGGGCTAGGCGGCGCGCACACGCCGCCATCTGACCGCGGCGCGGCGGAGACGTGCCGGCGGTGTCGCCGCCTACTGCGCGATGCGAATGTTGGTGTAGCCGCAGCTGTGCATCATGCGGCGCATCTGGCTCTGGCTGCCGAACATGCAGCGCACGTAGCAGCGGCCATGGTGGGTGCCGGAGCGGTCGCGGTAGTCGAATTCGACCAGGCGCGGCCTGCCCAGCCAGTCCAGCAGTCGGTTGATCAACGCGTGCATGGCGTTTCCTCCGCCGTTCTTTCCGTCCGTCGCCGCTGCGCGGCACCCAAGGTGTCGCATTCCCGGCGTCCGACAGATCCGCTGCAATCCGCGTGCCGCCTCAGCCAAGTTCGGGCGTCGCCCGACCGGAACCACGGTCGGCACACGCTGCAGTCATCCGTGTTATCGGCACCACGCGGCAGATGCGTAGCACCGCACAACATTTCGGGAACGGGGTTCGCGTCGCGGCTGTGGACCGGCGACGCCATGCAGGCAGGGAAGCGGGCTACCGGCGCGGCGCCGCCCGGTGGGTCAGGCGTCCATGTCGGGTATCAGCATGCTCTCGATGCGTGCTATCGAATCCTTGAGCAGCAGTTTGCGCTTCTTCAGGCGGCGCAGGCGCAGCTGGTCGACGTGCACGCTGTCGGCGAGACCCGTGATGGCCTCGTCGAGATCGCGGTGCTCGATGCGCAGTTCGGTCAGCCGGGCCCGCAGTTCGTCGTCGGATAGTTCGTTCAATTGGTGCTCTCGGTCGGCGCTGCGCGCTGCCTGGCGAAGACGTTAGCCGCAACGCAGGCCGCTGTCTATTTGTAATTGCCGCGGTCCAGCCGGTACTTCTTCATCTTGTCGTACAGGGTCTTGCGCGGCAGGCCGAGCGCGGCCATCGTGTCCTTTATGCTCCCGTTGCTGGCCCGCAGCTGTTGCTCGATCAGGCTGCGCTCGAAGCACTCGAGCTGTTCGGGCAGCGTCATCGCCGGACGTTCGGCATCGCCGGCGCCGACCACCTGTTCGATATCGTAACCGCAGCTGTCACCGAGCAGCACGTAGCGTTCGGCGGCGTTGCGCAGTTCGCGCACGTTGCCCGGCCAGTCCAGCAGCATCAGGCGCCGCAGCTGCTCCGGCTGCGGCGGCGGCGGCTCACGCTGATAGCGCGCACCGGCGACCAGCACGAAGTGCTGAAACAGCAGCGGGATGTCCTCGCGGCGCTCGCGCAATGGCGGGATGTCGATCATGACGACACCGAGACGGTAGTAGAGGTCTTCGCGGAAGCCGCCCCGTGTCGCGGCCTCGCGTAGGTCGACCTTGCTCGCCGCGACGACGCGCAGGTCGAGTGGGATCAGTTCGTTGGATCCCAGGCGTTCGATCGCGCGCTCCTGCAGCACGCGTAGCAGGTGGACCTGCACGTTCGGCGGCATGCTCTCGATCTCGTCGAGGAACAGCGTGCCGCCGTTGGCGTGTTCGAACTTGCCGATACGTCGCGTGCGCGCATCGGTGAACGCGCCGGCCTCGTGGCCGAACAGCTCGCTCTCGATCAGGTTGTCCGGTACCGCGCCACAGTTGACGGCGACGAAGTTGCGGTCGTGCCGGCGGCTGTTCTCGTGCAGCGCGCGCGCGACCAGCTCCTTGCCGGTACCGGTCTCGCCGTTGACCAGCACGTCGGCGTCGGTGTCGGCGATCTGCGCAATCAGCTGGCGCAGGCGCTGCATGCCGGGCGTGTCACCGATCACGCGTGGTCCCGGCTGGCGCTGCAGCGCGAGCTCGTTCTTCAGGCGGCGGTTCTCGATCGTCAGCGCGCGCTTGTCGAGCGCGCGGCCGACCGTGTCGACGAGGTCCTCGACCGCGAACGGCTTCTCGATGAAGTCGTAGGCACCGGCACGCATCGCCTCGACGGCGAGGCTGACGTCGCCATGACCGGTCACGAGGATCACCGGCAGGTCGGCATCGATCGCACGTACGCGCTGCAGAAACTGCATGCCGTCGATGCCGGGCATGCGGATGTCGCTGACGATCGCGCCCGGCCAGTCGGCGTCGAGCCGGTCTAGGGCCAGGTCGGCGCGCTCGAACGGCTGCACCCGGTAGCCGGCGAGGTCGAGCGCCTGGCTCGCGGCGACGCGGATGTGCTCCTCGTCGTCGACCAGCATCACCGCGGGGTCGGTATTGGCCGTCATTCGATCAGGATACTGCGCCGGCGATCGACAAGCACGCGCCGCAAGCGCTTGTCAGGACAGAAATCCTGCCGCGGCGGGCCACGTTGACGCCCCCGTCCGGCTGCGCTACTTCTTAGAGTCACCCCGAAGACTGCAACACCTGGCTACCAAGGAGAAAAACCATGGCCGAACTGTTTTCCGCGCAATGGATGAACGAACTCAAGGACGCCTGGAATGCCGAACCGGAGGTCCGCGACAAGCTCGCCGAGATCAACTTCAACTCAGTGATCACGTGCGGCTTCAAGGACGAGGACCAGCCACGTGGTGTGTTCGTCGTCGAAAACGGCGAGTGCGTGCGCGCCGGCGACTATGCCGGCGAGGCGCCGGATTGGGACATGCGCGCGTCGCGTGACGACTGGATGAAATGGGTCGACAAGGGCATCGGCATGGCCGGCATGGGCACCGCGTTCGCGATGGGCAAACTCAAGTTCAAGCACGGTGACTTCAAGTCGATGATCAAGGACCCGCGCATGGCCGGCCCGTTCGTCAAGAGCTTCGGCCTGATGCAGAAGATCGGCGCCGAGTAGCGTGCCCTGCCGCCGCGACGGCAGGTGTGGACCGCGCGACGCGCAGACGGACACGACAGGCGCACCGATCCGCGACAGCGTGTCGCGCACCTTGCCGGTCTGGCCGGCTGCGCCGTGCCGGCATGCCCGGACAGCGCGCCATTGGGTCAGCGCTCGCCACGCCCGGCCTGGCGCCGCTCTTGCTGCCAGGCGGCCAACGTCAGCGTGAACACCGCGCCGCCGTCGGCGGCGTTGTCGGCGGTCAGCGTGCCACCGAGGCGCTGCGCGATCGTATGCGAGATCGACAGACCGAGGCCGAGGCCGCCGTCGCTGGTCGTAAAGAACGGATCGAAGACATGCGCCAGGTTGGCGGCCGGAATGCCGCGCCCGCTGTCGGCGACCTGCATGTGCACGCGCTCGCCGTCGCGACGCGCAGTTACCTCGATGCGCTTGATCTCGGCATCGCCGAGCGCATCGCAGGCGTTGCCGATCAGGTTCACGAGCACCTGTTCGAGCTGCACCATGTCGCCGGCGACGTAGAGGTCGTCGGCGACGTCGACGACCAGCTCGATGCCGCTGTGCTCGATGCGCGTGCGCAGGATGCGCAGCGCACCGTCGAGGCACGACTGCAGTGGCACGCGCAGGCGCTGGCCGCTGGATTTGCGTGAGAACACCTTGAGCTGGCCGCTGATCTGCGCCATGCGCGAGGTCAGCTCGCTGATCTGTTGCAGGTTCCAGCCGGCCTGCTCGAGGTTCTCGCGCTCGAGGTAGGCGCGCGCGTTGTCGGCATAGGTGCGCATCGCGGCCAGCGGCTGGTTGAGTTCGTGATTGATGCCGGCCGACATCTGACCGAGCGCGGCCAGCTTGGCTGCCTGGATCAGCTCGTCGCGCGTGCGCTCGTGTTCCTCGACCTCGTGGCGCAGCAGGCGGTTGGCCTCGGTCAGGTCGCTGGTGCGCCGGTCGACGCGGTTCTCGAGCTCGACCAGCGCCTCTTCCATCGCCACCCGGCGCTCCTGATCGCGCTCGCGCCGGCGCCGCCGGCGCGCTGCATACAACCACGCGGTCGTCGCCAGCAACACCAGCAGGCTCATCGCGAACAGCCGCGTCTGCCAGACCTGCGGCGCGATGACCTGCTGCGACACCAGCAGCTGGACCCGCCAGTCGGCCTCGGGCATGTCGGTCGCGACGGCGATGTAGCCGGCGCCGCCGGGCGCGCCGATCTGCAGCAGGCGCGCCCCCGATGCGAGACGCCGTTGCTCGCGGTAGCTGATCGGTGACAGCACGGCATCCGGGTAGCGTCGCGATGCGCGGATGCGCGCGATCGTCGCCGCACTCAGCGGCCCGACCGTGCGGTAGCGCCACTCCGGGCGCGTCGACACGAAGATCACGCCGTCGGGATCGGTGACGACCAGTTCCGAGCCCTTGTCGCGCCAGACGTTCTCGAGCGTGTCGATGTCGATCTTGACGACGACGACGCCGAGCGGGTCGTCGCTGTCGCCGACCGGGTACGAGAAGTAGTAACCGCGCCGCCCCGACGTCGTACCCAGCGCGTAGTAGCGACCGGCGCGGCCCTGCATCGCCGCGGTGAAGTACGGTCGAAAACCGAAGTTGCGGCCGACGAACGTCGGCTCGTCCTGCCAGTTGCTGGCCGCCTGGGTCACGCCGCTGGCGTCCATCAGGTAGACATCCAGCGAGCCGGCGATCGCGTTGACGTGGCCGAGGAAGCGGTTGACCTGGTCGCGCTGCTCGGCATTGCTGGGCGCGATCAGCAGGCTGTGCAGGCGAAAATCGTCGGCGAGCAGCGGCGGCAGGTAGGCGAAACGGTCGAACTGGCCGACGAGGTGCGAGACGTACAGGTCGAGCTCCTGGCGGGCCTTGCGTTCGATCTCGCCGAGCAGCACGTCGCGCTGCAGGCTGCCGGCGAACCAGGACAGCGCGAGGATCAGCGTCGCGAGCAGCCACCAGCCGGCCGAGCGGCTGGCGCGCGCGACATCAGCCGCCCAGTTCGAGAACGCCATCCATCTCCACGCTGGCGCCGCGCGGCAGTGCCGCGACGCCGAGCGCCGCGCGTGCCGGGAAAGGCTCGGCGAAGTACTCGGCCATGATCTCGTTGACCAGCGCGAAGTTGGCCAGGTCGACGAGGAACACATTGAGCTTGGCCATGTCGTCGAGGCGCCCGCCGGCCGCGGTCGCGACCGCGGACAGGTTGTCGAACACGCGCCGGATCTCGGCCTCGGTGTCGCCGTCGACCAGCGTCATGGTCTGCGGGTCGAGCGCGATCTGCCCGGACAGGTAGACGGTCGTGCCGACCTTGACGGCCTGGGAGTAGGTACCGATGGCCTGCGGCGCCTGGTCGGTCTTGATGATCTCGCGGGGCATGCGCAACTCCTCGAACTGACGCGGAAATTGACTAGACTGCGGGTATGTCGCGACTTTATCGAATGCACCCGGTGCTGCCCAGCCTGTTGCTGGGCATCGCGTTCCCGTGGCTGGTGGCCTGCGAGGCCGAAGCGCCGCCGAAGGCGACCGCCGAAGCGGTCCCGAATGCCTACCTCGAACGGCTGCAGGAGGCCGAGGCGGTCAAGCACACGATCGAGCAGCGCAATCTCGAACAGCAACGCATCGACGCGCTGATCGGCCGCGGTCAGGCCGCACCGCCGGGCCGCTGACGCCACGCGCCGACGCCGAGCAGGACCAGCGCGAGCGCGACGACGGCGACATTGCCCCAACGCGTGAACGGTGTCCGGCCGGTAAGCGGCACGATGTCGTCGGTCAGGATCGCCTGGTCGAACTGCGGCGCGGTACCGCGCAGCCCGCCGTGCTCGTCGATGATCGCCGAGATGCCGGTGTTGGTCGCGCGCAGCAGGAAGCGCCCGGTCTCGAGCGCGCGCATCCGCGCGATCTCGAGGTGCTGGTGCGGGGCCAGCGAATCGCCGAACCAGGCGTCGTTGCTGGCATTGACCAGGAACGCCGCGGCCGGCAGGCCGCGCACGACCTCGTTGCCGTAGGCGTCCTCGTAGCAGATGTTGATGCCGGCCGGGTGGCCGGCCAGCGTGATCAGCGGCGCACGGTCGTCGCCGCGTGCGAAGTCCGACATCGGGATCTCGAGGAAGTCCAGCAGCGGCCGCGTCCACGCATCCAGTGGCAGGTACTCGCCGAACGGCACCAGGTGGCGCTTGTGGTAGCGGTCGCGCCCGCTCACGCCGAGGCTCATCATCGCGTTGTAGTAGGCGCCGTCGATGTCGCCGTCGACGATGCCGAGCAGTACGTCCCTGCCCTGCCCGCGCAGCGCACGGTCGAGCGGCGCCAGCAGGCTCTGCTCGACCTCGGACGCGAACGCCGGCACCGCGGTCTCCGGCCAGATCACGAGATCGCTGTCGCCGACCGCAGCGGTCATGTCGAGATACAGTTCGAGCGACGGCTGGCGCATCGCGCGCAGCCACTTCTGCTCCTGCGCGATGTTGCCCTGCAGCAGGCTGACGCGCAGCGGCTCGCCGGCCGGCGCGACCCAGTCGAGCTGCTGCAGGCCGGCACCGCCGGCCCACAGCGCCAGCAACGCCAGCAGCGCCGGCAGCCGCGGCCACAGGTTGAGCAGCGCCGCCGACAGCGCGACCGCGAGACTGACCGCGTAGACACCGCCGAGCGGTGCGTAGCCGGCGAGCGGCATCGCGATCTGGCTGTAGCCCATCGCCAGCCACGGAAACCCGGTCAGGAACCAGCCGCGCAGCCATTCGACCAGCAGCCACAGCGCCGGCACTGTCGCGAGCAGCCAGGCGCCCTCGCGCGCGCCGCGCATACGCCCGGCGAGCCAGCCGGCGAGGGCGAAGTACAGCGCCATGAACAGCACGAACAGCAGGGTCGCGGTCAGCGCCAGCGCCAGGTTGACGCCGCCGAACTGGGCGATGCTGATGCGGATCCAGGAGACGCCGAAGCCCATCAGGCCGAGGCCGAAGGCATAGCCGGTCCAGCCATTGAGGCCGTCGCGCGCCGGATGTCGCCACAGGTAGAACAGCAGCGCCACGGCGAGCACCGCCAGCGGCGCGATGCCGAACGGCGCGAACGCCAGCACGGCGGTCGCGCCGGCGACGAATGCCAACAGCATCTGGCCCGCGGCAGGCCAGTGGGCAGGATTCATTGCGCGCGGCTGTCGCCGGTCCCGGCCGCCGCATCGCCGGCCGCGTCATCGCTGTCGTCGGGCAGGCGCTCGACATTGAGCAGGCGCACCTTGCGGCTGTCGGCGCGCACGACCTTGAAGCGGAAGCCCGTGACGTCGACCGATTCACCGCGCGTCGGCAGGTGCCCGAAGGCATTGACCGTGAGTCCACCGATGGTGTCGAAGTGGCTGTCGTCGAAGTCGACGCCGAAGTACTCGTTGAAGTCCTCGATCGTCGTGTGCGCCTTGATCGTGTAGTGGTTGTCGCCGCGCCTGAGAATGAACGCGCCTTCGTCGAAGTCGTACTCGTCCTCGATCTCGCCGACGATCTGCTCGAGCACGTCCTCGATCGTGACCAGCCCGGCGGCACTGCCGTACTCGTCGATGACGATCGCCATGTGGTTGCGGCTGGCACGGAACTCGCGCAGCAGCACGTTGAGGCGCTTGCTCTCCGGCACGAACACCGCCGAGCGCACGATGTCGCGCATCTTGAAGCGCGGCGCGTTCTCGCCGCAGTACTGCAACAGGTCCTTGGCGAGCATGATGCCGACCACCTCGGCGCGGTCGTCGTCGATGACCGGGAAGCGCGAATGCGCCGACTCGGTGACCACCGGCAGCACCTGGCCGAGTTCGTGATCGCGCGCGACGACGACCATCTGCGCACGCGGGATCATGATGTCGCGGACCTGCAGATCCGAGACCTGCAACACGCCCTCCATCATCGCCAGCGCCTCGGTGTCGAACAGCGCGCGCTCCTTGGCCTGCTTCAGCAACGCAATCAGATCGCCACGGTCCCTTGGCTCACCCACGACGCCGGGGAACAGGCGTTCCAGCCAGCGTGCAGCGAGTGAGCCGCTCGTCGATCGGTCTTCGCTCATGGTGTCTCGTCGTCGTAGGGGGCCGGGTATCCCAACCCGGCCAGGATAGCGGTCTCCAACGCCTCCATCGTGGCGGCGTCGGATTCGTCGACGTGGTCGTAGCCCTGCAGGTGCAACATGCCATGCACGACCATGTGTGCCCAATGCGCGTCACGGCGCTTGCCCTGGGCATCGGCCTCGCGCAGCACGACCGGCGCACACAGCACCAGGTCGCCGATGTGGCGCAGTTCGATCTCGGGGACCGCCTCGTACGGAAACGACAGCACGTTGGTCGGCGCGTCGCGGCCACGAAACTCGCGGTTGAGGTGGCGGCTCTCGGCCTCATCGGTGATGCGCACGACGACCTCGGCATCGTGCACCGGGTCGCGCCACGCGGCCTTTGCCCAGCCGTCGATCTGCTCGCGCGATGGCAAGCCGTCGTCGTCGACCGCGAGCTGCACGTCAACCGCGACGCTCATCGCCGTCCTGTTCGCGGTCGAAGCGATCGTAGGCCTGCACGACGCGCTGCACCAGCGCGTGGCGCACGACGTCGCGCGCGTTGAAGAACGTGAAGCTGATACCGTCGACCTCGCGCAGCACCTCGACGGCCTGGCGCAGGCCCGACTTCTGGCCACGCGGCAGGTCGATCTGCGTAACATCGCCGGTGATCACGGCGGTCGAACCGAAGCCGAGGCGTGTCAGGAACATCTTCATCTGCTCGGTGGTCGTGTTCTGCGCCTCGTCGAGAATGATGAAGGCCTCGTTGAGCGTGCGACCGCGCATGTAGGCCAGCGGCGCGACCTCGATGACATTGCGCTCGATCAGCTTGTGCACGCGCTCGAAACCGAGCATCTCGTATAACGCGTCGTACAACGGGCGCAGGTAGGGATCGATCTTCTGCGACAGGTCACCGGGCAGGAAACCGAGACGCTCGCCGGCCTCGACCGCCGGTCGCACCAGCAGGATGCGGCGGATCTGGTCGCGCTCCAGCGCATCGACCGCGCACGCGACGGCGAGATAGGTCTTGCCGGTGCCGGCCGGTCCGACGCCGAAGTTGATGTCGTGGGTCAACACCTTGTGCACGTACTGCGCCTGGTTGGGCCCGCGCGGCCGGATCAGTCCGCGGCGCGTCTTGATCACGCTCTCCGGGACCTCGGGCACGTCGTCGAGCATCGCGTCGACGCCGGCGTCCTGCAGGAACAGGTGCACGCGCGCCGGACTCAGCGCCTCGTCGGCGGTCGCCTGGTAGAGACCCTGCAGGACCTCGGCACCGGCCGCGATCGCGGCCGCCTCGCCGAGCAGGCGGAACGCATTGCCACGGTTGTTGATCTCGATGCCGAGTCGCGACTCGACCTGGCGCAGGTGTTCATCGAGCTGACCGCAGACGTTGCGCAGGCGCTCGTTGTCCTCCGGTTCGAGCAGCAGGTCGAGCGATTCCGGGTGTTCAGCCATGCGCAACCCGGTGCGGGTGACGTCGCCAGTCTTCGTCCATCAGGCGCGCAACGCCTCCGCGCGCTGGTCATCGAGCAGCTCGCCGCGCAGCGAATTCGGGTTGGCCGCGGTGATGCGCACGTCGACGAACGCCCCGATCAGCGTCGCCGGGCCGACGAAGTTGACGACGCGGTTGTTCTCGGTGCGCCCGCTGATCTCGTTCGGGTCCTTGCGCGACGGGCGGTCGACCAGCACGCGCTGCACGCTATCAACCATCTGCCGGCTGATGCGCTGCGCGTTGTCGTTGATCGCATGCTGCAGGCGCGCCAGCCTCGCCTGCTTGGTCGCGAGTGGCACGTCGTCGGCGAGGTCGGCGGCCGGCGTGCCCGGGCGACGGCTGTAGACGAAGCTGAACGAATGGTCGAAGCCGATGTCGTTGATCAGACGCATCGTGTGCGCGAAGTCCTGCTCGGTCTCGCCGGGGAAGCCGACGATGAAGTCGGATGACAGGCTGATGTCGGGGCGTATGCTGCGCAGCCTGCGGATCTTCTGCTTGTAATCGAACGCGCTGTGGCCGCGCTTCATCGCCAGCAGGATGCGGTCGGAACCGGACTGCACCGGCAGGTGGAGGTGGCTGACCAGCTCGGGCACGTCGGCATAGGTCTCGATCAACGCGTCGGTGAACTCGACCGGGTGCGAGGTCGTGTAGCGGATGCGATCGATGCCGTCGATCGCCGCGACGTAGCGGATCAGCAGCGCCAGGTCTGCGACCTCGCCGTCGTGCATCTGGCCACGGTAGGCGTTGACGTTCTGCCCGAGCAGGTTGACCTCGCGCACGCCCTGCGACGCCAGCTGCGCGACCTCGGCGAGCACGTCGTCGAAGGGCCGGCTGATCTCCTCGCCGCGGGTGTACGGCACGACACAGAAGGTGCAGTACTTCGAGCAGCCCTCCATGATCGACACGAACGCGGTCGGACCCTCGGCGCGCGGCTCGGGCAGGCGGTCGAACTTCTCGATCTCCGGGAAGCTGATGTCGACCGCCGGGCGTCGGGTCGTGCGCACCTGCTCGAGCATCGCCGGCAGGCGATGCAGCGTCTGCGGTCCGAACACCAGGTCGACGTAGGGTGCGCGTTCGCGGATCGCCGCGCCCTCCTGGCTGGCGACACAGCCGCCGACGCCGATCACGAGGTCGGGCCGCCGCTGCTTCCACTCACGCCACACGCCGAGTTGCGAGAACACCTTCTCCTGGGCCTTTTCGCGGATCGAACAGGTGTTCAACAGCAGCACGTCGGCCTGTTCGGGATCGGCGGTCGGCTCGAGCCCGTGCGACGCGCGCAGCACGTCCTCCATCTTGCTGGAATCGTACTCGTTCATCTGGCACCCGAAGGTGCGAATGTAAAGCTTGCCCGCCATGCCGCTCAAAACAGTCGAAGGGCCGGCGATTTTACGCTTGAAATCAGGGGATTGCACCCGTCGTTGGGCACCAGCACGGGGCGCGGCCGGGCGCCGGGTGGCGCCGGCCGCAAACGCGGCTCAGAGACCGACCAGCTCGGCGCCGACGCCGTGGCGACGGACCATGTGCAGCAGCTCACCGGCCTGGATGCCTTGCGGATCGTAGTCGACCAGCATCAGGTGGCGGGCCCGGTCGTTGACGCAGGCACTGAACACCCCCGGCACGGCGCCGAGGTCGCGCTCGATCTCGTGGATCGCGTCGTCGGCCAGATCTTCGTCAATGTGTATCACCACGTCGGTACAATGCTCGTACATCGAAAATCCCTCTACCTGGAAACCGCCCGGTACGGCGCGGTATGGGTAATAACTAGTCGAGCCAGCGCGGCCGGCAATCAGGACAAACCCTAACCGGGCGACCGGGCGCCGCCGGCGGCCGGACTGCGACAAGAACCGGTTATCGCCAGCGGCCGGGGCATGTTCTGGTAATAGGATCGCCCGCCGTCGCCGCCATGAGTCTGCCCACCGATCGAGCCATCGCCCTGACCGCCTTCGTGGTCGGCGTCGTCGCGGCGATCTAGCTGCCGCTGGGCGCGCTGACCTCGCGCTTCTGGATCCCCGAGGACCGCACCGTCGTCGGCCTGATGGCCTTCGGCGGCGGCGCGCTCGGTGCGCTGCTGTTCAGCAACGTGTCGGCGGCGGACTTCTCGGTCATCGAAGGCCTCGCGGCCGGCGCGATGCTGACGATGATCGCGCAGACGATGCTGCCCGAGGCCTACATCAAGGGCGGCAACGTGGTCGGGCTGGCGACGCTGATGGGCTTCCTGGTCGCGCTGTTCTTCAAGGAACTCGGCTGCGGCCGGCGACTCAGCGGCCGTTCGACGCCGCTGCGCGGCGCACCGACCACCAACACCACCCCATCGCGATCAGCGCGCCGGCGAACGCCAGCGCGGTGTCTTTCTGCGCATCCCACTCGTCGCCCTGGGTGCCCAAGTAGGCGGCACCGAGCTCGGGGCTGACGATCACCGCGACGGCGCCCTCGAGCGCCTCGTAGAAGCCGCTGAAGCCGAGCACCGTGACGATTACCAGCAGGTAGGACCAGGCCGGACGCACACCGGCCGCGCGCATCAGCAGCTCGCGGAACGGGTAGGCCAGCAACAGGCCGAACGCGAAGTGCACGATGCGATCGTAGTGGTTGCGCGAGAAGCCGAATGCGTCCTGCAGCCAGAAGCCGAACGGCGTCTCGGCGTAGGTGTAATGCGCGCCGACCAGGTGCAGGCTCAGGAACACGCCGAACAGGCCGTACGACAGGTTGGAGAATGCGAAGCGCCGGTAGGTCGCGATCAGCAGGCCGCCGTAGAGGAACACCAGCAGGTTCTCGAGCAGCCAGTCGCGGCGGTTGAATGGCTCGATCGCGGTAACGATCCACAGTGCCACGAGCCAGATCAACAGCGCCTGCAGAAAGCGGTTGTCGCGAAACGCGCCCGCCATTACGTTGCAGCGGACACGCGGCTGCATAGCGTCTGTTCGTTCATGGACGCCGAGCATCGCACCGATGCCCGGCGCGCCACAAGCCACCACGCGCGGCGCCGCGCCCGCGGCGGGCCCGGATCAGCCGGCGCCCTCGCCTGCTGGCTCGGCGGCGGACTCGGCAGCCGCGGGTTTCGCGGCTTCGGGTTTGAACATCAGCGTCGACAGCGCCGCGTTCAGGCGCTCCCTGGCCTGCGCATAGTCGTCGAACAGGAACACCAGGTAGGCATCGGAGACGCGGTTGCGGTGGATTGCGACCAGCAGGCCCTGGCGGTACTCGGTCGCGAACGCGTCGACGGTGTCGAACACCGCGGCCGCAGCCCAGTCGGCGTTGAACTTGGCGCGCGCCTGGTCCGGCGGGTACTCGTTGCTCGGTGCGTGGCGGCCGCCGGCCCGGCGCGAGGCCAGCGATTCGAACACCAGCGGGAAGATGTGGTTCGGGTCGGGCGTCGAGCCGTGCGGGTCATCGTAGTCGATCTGCAGGCGCTTGATCGGGCGCACCGCGAGGCGGATCTCGAGCAGGCCGTCCTCGCTGCGCAGCGCGTGCTCGTAATCCAGCACCGGCGTACTCGCCGGCGGCCGGTCGACATAGCCGGCCGGGCGGTTGAACTGCAGCTCGGCCTCGTCGAGCAAGGCATCGAAACGCCCGTGTGTCGCCGGGTCGGCGGCGCACAGCGGCGCCAGCAGCAGCACCGCGATACCGATCCACAGCGCCTTCATGAATCGGTCTTCGCGGCGGCCGCCTCGTTGGCCAGCGCGGTCTTCCAGTTCTGCAGCAGGTCCTCGGCGGCCTTGCGCCATGCGGCGTTGTCGGCCAGTTCGAGGAAGCGTTCGAGGTCGGCCAGCGCGGCGTCGCTGCGCCCCAGCTCCCAGTAGGTCGATGCGCGGTTGAAGTACGGCGCCGGCTGGTGCGGCGACACCGCGATGCAGTGTTCGAAGTCGACCAGCGCGCGGTCGAAATCGCCGCGCGCGTACAACAGCGCACCGCGATTGAAGCGCGCCGGGACCAGGTCCGGGGCGTGCTGCACGGCGTGATCGAGATCGGCCAGCGCCTCGTCGAAGCGTCCGAACGCGCGGTAGGCCTGCGCGCGGTTGACGCGGATCGCGGCATCGTCGGGGGCCAGCCGCACGGCCTGTTCGAGATCGCGCAGCGCCAGGCTGGCCTGCTGGTTCTGCAATCGCAGGCTGGCGCGTACGCCGTACAGCCGGGCGACCTCAGGGTACTTGGCGATACCGTCGGCGAGCGTCTTCAGCGCCAGCTCGTAGCGCCCCTCGCGGTCGTGCTGCAGCGCGACCTTGACCAGGCGCTCCGGATCGAGCTGGGCATGCGGGTCCTGCCTGGCGTGCGGTCCGCCGGCCTTCGGCGTGTGCTGGGGCGCGGCCGCCGCGGCGACCGCCGACGGTGCCTGGGGCGGCGACATCGCGATACCCGGCAGCGCCGCGCCGCTGTCGGCGGCCGCTTGCAGTGTCGCAAGATCCGCCGCGGATCCCTGTGTCGGGCTGGCACCCTGGGTCGGTGCCGCAGGCGGCGCGGCGGATTCACTGCAGGCGTATGCGACGGCCAGCGTCAGTGTCGCGACGAACAAGCGGATCGAGATATTCATGGGTTGTCCGGCTGCGAAACAAGAGGCGTCCCCGGCATGATACCGGGGACGCCGGTCAGCGTGTCACTCCTTCGACGCGGCGTACGTCTTGAGCAACGTGTTGAGCATCTCCGTATGCTGGGCATCGGTCAGCGTGCCCGGCTCGGAGACCTTGGCCCACAGCTCGGCATTGGTCATCTCGCGATGGCAGCCAAGGCACAGGCCGGTGCGCTCCATGCCGTCACGCATCTCTTTCGGCAGCGAGCGCGACAGCGGCCAGTGGGTACCAACGGTCTGGGTCTGCTGGCCGTCCTTGATGATCGTCGACCAGTCGTAGTCCAGATCGGCAATTTTCGGGATCTGGATCTGGTAGCGACCCGGGATCACCTGGCCGGTCTTCTGGTCGATCAGATCCTCGACGATGTCGACCGGGTAGCGGGCCTGGAACACGCCGCCGGAGACGCCGTAGCCGAGCGCCTTCGGGTTGTTGTGGCACGACTCGCAGGTCCGTGCCTTGCGCTGTGCCGAGTGCGGCTGCACCGGTGCCATGTCGATCGAGTCCGGCGTACGCTCCTGGCCCAGCTCCCGCTGCTCGTCGAACGACTTGCCGAGCTGGTTCAGCGCGACGACCTCGTTGTTGCGGTCGAACACCGTGTAGACGATCTGGCAGCCCGGCATCAGCGGGGTCACGCGGCCCTCGCCGTTGATGCCCAGGACCGGCTCTTCCCAACGCAGGTAGGAGCGGGTCTCGAATACCTTGCCGGGGCTCTTCAGGCCATGCGTGCCGAGCGGCGACTCGGCGGTCTGGCCGCGTTCGTCGCGCTTGCTGCCGCCGGCCAGCCAGTCGGTGTCGCTGTACGGCACGCCCGACTTGTCCTTGCCGTAGTTGACCTGCACGTGGCAGCCGTAGCATTGCGGCACCCACGAGGCATGGCAGGCATAGCACTCGAGGCTGTCGTTGTGCTTCTGCACCGCGTTCATCGCGACCATCGCGTCCGGCGACTTCCAGGTGTTGTCGAGTTTCAGCTGCTTGAGCAGCGGCACCTCGAAGTCGTTGCCGGTCGCCGAGTGCATGATGACCTTCTTGCCGTCCTTGACGACGTTGCCGAACGCGTTGCCGCGCGTGGTCTTGAGGTAACCGTCACGCTTGTCGTAGGTCGTCGCGAACGCGGCGGTCTCGGTCTGCAGCGTGTCGGTCAGGCCGCGCGCCTTCTGCGGCAGGTCCTTGGCGAACTCTTCGGAGTAGCCGATCGGCAGCTCCCACGGGAACTCTTCGGTCGTGCCGTGGCAGTCCTGACATTCGATCTCGACCTGCGCCAGCGTGGTGCCGAAGATGTTGCCGTCACCGTGCATGTCGATCGACGTGTGGCAGTCCTGGCACAACAGGCCGCCGCGCGGGTTCTCCGGACGCGAATCGATCTGGTGATGCAGGTCGTCGGAGATGAACAGGTAGTTCTTGGTGTGCAGTTTCGGCTGCTTGCCGCCGCTGGAGTTGTACGGCGAGCCGTAGGGGAACTCCATCAAACCCTGGTAGGTCACGCCGATACGCTTGCCGCGGTTGTGGCAGGAGTTGCAGGTCTCGACCGGGATGCCCGAGTACTCGACGTCGCCGTGCTTGACCCTGGTCTTGCGCGTCGCCTGGATCTTGTGGGTAAGCATGTGGCCCTTCTCGGTCTTGTTGATGGTCGGGTCCTTGCCCTCGTAGTAGCCCTCGTTGCCGTACGGGATGTGGCACGACGAGCAGCCCATGCCGCGGTAGTCGCCGCGCTTCTCGCGCCCCTTGATGCCGACGTGGCAGCGCTGGCACTGCTGACGCTGGTACGTGAAGCCGGCCAGCTTGGGATCCTTCTCGATCTCCTCGACGCTCGGCTGCGGCACCTGGGTCAATTCAGTCGGGAACTGGTCGCCGTGCGCCGCGATCATCGCCTGCATGTAGGCCTTGTACTCGTCCGAACCGACCTGCGGCACCTGGCCGTCGGTATCCTTGACGTCGTAGTTGCCCCAAGGCACCTTGTGGTCCTGCACCTCGGCGATGCCCCAGGTATGCAGGTTGCCCTGGATCTTGCCGGCCTCGGTGTTCATCAGTGAGCGCTCGACCCGGTAGGCGTAACCGATGTGGCACTGGCCGCACGAGCGGTCGGCAATCCACACCGAGCCCGGATCCGGGTAGAAGGCCTGCGGGCCCCTGCCGTTCTTCAGGCCGGGCGGCGAACCGCGGTGCGCGGCCTCGACGGTGGTGCCGTTGGGGTCGCCGCCGTGACAGGTGACACAGCCCTCGGGGTCGCCGTTGGCCGAGCCGATCGCCTTGATCTGCAGCATCATCGCCGCGGCGTCGTCACGGATATCCTCGATGCCGTCGTGACAGGCCAGGCAGCCCGGCTTGCCGGATGGCGATATCGGCGTGGCCCCGAATGCGGCGCCGGCAATCAGCGAGAGTGCCAGTAGCGCGATTATTCTTTGCATGATGTCTCTCCGTTGGGAAATCGACCGCATCGACCGGCTCGACGCGCGAAATCAGTTACGGAGGACGCAGGATCCGTGCCGGCAGATTCGTGCCGTGCGGGCCGTTTGACCTGGCTCAAACCAGCCTGCCGCGACGACCACAATTCAACGACTTGACGCGGCGTCGAACGCGCCCGCTGCACGCGTGCGCGAACCGCGACACGCGCCGCCGCCGCGCGATCGCGGAACGAGTCGTTCAACGGGACGCGGCAAGCGGGCGCTGATTGAACGAATCGTTCAATGCAGGTCAGGTATCGTCGCCGTCGAATCCGCCCGGCGGTGACAGCCCGTATTCGCGCATCATGCGGCGCAGGCGCGGCCGCGAGATGCCGAGGATCGCGCACGCCTCGCCGCGGTGCCAGCCGGTGGCCTGCAACACCCGTGCGACATGGTTGCGCTCCATGTCGGCGAGGCTGTCGAGCGCAGCGGCAGGCGTGCCGGCGGCCGCTGACGCGTCGATCGCACAGCTGCCGCGCAGCTCGTCGGGCAGCAGTTCGGCGGTCAGCGTGCTGCCGGCGGACAGGGCCACGGCCTTCAGCAACACGTTCTCGAGTTCGCGGACATTGCCCGGCCACGCGTACGCGGCCAGGCAGTCGAGCACCGCCTGGTCGATGTGGGTGATGCTGCTGCGCAGATCGCGATTGATGCGCGCGAGCAGGGCGTGGACCAGGTCGTCGAGGTCCTCGGCGCGTTCGCGCAGCGGCGGCAGGTGGACGTTGACGACCTGAAGGCGGTAGAGCAGGTCCTCGCGGAACGCCCCCTGCGCGACGCGTTCCCCGAGCGCGACGTTGGTCGCGGCGATGATCCGCGCGTCGGTATGCTGCGCCGCCTTCGAACCGAGCGGCGTGAATTCCTTGTACTGCAGCACGCGCAACAGCTTGGCCTGCATCGCCGGCGACATCTCACCGACCTCGTCGAGAAAGATCGTGCCGCCCTGGGCCAGCGCGAACTTGCCGGGCTGACGACCCGCCGCACCAGTGAACGCGCCTTTCTCGTGGCCGAACATGTCGGATTCGAGCAGGGTCTCGACCACCGCGGCACAGTTGACGACGACGAACGGGCCGGCGGCGTTTTCGCCGGCATCGTGGATCGCGCGCGCGACCAGCTCCTTGCCGGTGCCGCTCTCGCCGGTGATCAGCACCGTCGTCGTGCTGCGCGCGACCAGGCCGATGGTCTTGAACACCTCCTTCATCGCGCGGCTGCGGCCGACCATCTGGAAACGCTCGCCGGCGGCATCCTCGGTCGGCACCAGGTGATCGCTGCGCCGCGCATCGAGCAGACGCTCGACGGCCGCGTCCAGTTCGTCGATGTCGACCGGTTTGTGGATGTAGTCCTCGGCGCCCTTCTGCATCGCCTCGATCGTCGTCTGCATGTCGTGGAAGGCGGTGATCATGATGATGTGCGGGGCGGGCTCGAGCGCTTTGAGTTCCGGCAACACGTCGAGACCGGACCGTCCGGGCATGCGGATGTCGAGGATCACCAGCTCGGGGAGCCGATCGCGTGCCTGCGCTAGGCCGCTGTCGGCGTCGTGCGCGATCGCGGTGTCGAAGCCCTGCGAGCGCAGGTGCAGTTGCAGCATGCGCGCACTGGCCTGGTCGTCGTCGACGACGAGAATGCGGCTCACGCACGCACCCCCGCACCGACTCGGTCGCCGTCGTCGGTCGCCGTGAGTTCGCCGTTGGCCGGGGTCAGCGGCAGCTGCACGATCGCGCAGGTGCCGTGCGGCGGGTTCGGCGTCAGCGCGACGGCGGCGGCGTGCAGGTCGGCGATCTGGCGGACGATCGCCAGGCCCAGGCCGGTGCCCTTGGTGCGCGTCGTCACGAACGGCTCGAACAGGCGGTCGCGCACCTCCGGGTCGATGCCGTCGCCGTTGTCGCAGACGCGAAAGCAGATCTGGCGACCGGACTCGTGCATGACCAGCTCGACGCTGAGCCGCACCTCGCGTCCGCCGACCGGCCGCACCGCCGCGGCCTGCAGCGCGTTGACCAGCAGATTGGACAACAGCTGGCGCAGCTTCGACGCATCACCGGGAAAGGTCGGCAGGCCCGGTGGACAGGTCGCGCTGACGTGCACCTCGTACTCGGCGATGCGGCGGCGCACCGTGCCGATCACACCGGTCACCAGCTTCTCCGCGTCCAGCCACGTCGTCTTCAGTTCACCGGGGCGGGCGTAGGTCAGCATGTCGGTAATGATATCTTCCATGTAGCGCACCTGCTCCTGGCCGATCGCGACGGTCTCGCGCGCCTGCTGCGTCTGCACCTGCTTGCCGAGCATCTGCACCGCCATCTTCACCGATGACAGCGGATTGCGCAGGTCGTGGGCGAGCATCGTCGCCATCTGCCCCATCGCCGCGAGCGCCTGCGCGCGCGCCAGTTCCTGGCTGCGCGCGTCGACCTCGCGCTGCAGCCGCTTGCGTTCGGTGATGTCCTCCTTGACTGCGAGGAAGTGCGTGATCTGGCCGTCGGCGTCGCGCAGCGCCGATATCGCCGCCGCCTCCCAGTACAGCGAACCGTCCTTGCGCCGGTTGTGGAACTCGCCGCGCCACTCCCCGCCCGTGGTCAATGCCTGCCACAGTGCCCGGTACTCGGATGGCGGGGTCTCGCCGGACTTGAGTACGCTCGGGTTGCGCCCGCGCACTTCGTCGAAGCGGTAACCGGTGACCTCGGTGAACTTCGGGTTGACGTACTCGATGTTGCCGTTGCGGTCGGTGATCTGCACGATCGCCGGGCTCTGCTGCACCGCCTGCGACAGTTTGCGCACCTCTTCTTCGGCGCGACGCCGCTCGGTGATGTCCTCGCCGATCGCCGTCAGGCCGACGACATGGCCGCGCGCATCGCGCGCCGGCGTGTTGTTCCATGCGATCAGGCGGCGCTCGCCGGCGCGGGTCACGACCTCGCCCTCGAACTCCGGCGGCAGCTCGCCGAAGCGGTCGAGGCGCTCGAGCACGCGCTGCACCGCATCGCGCTGTTCGACCGGCACGAACCGCTCCACCCAGTCGCTGCCGATCACCTCGTCGCGCCGCCAGCCGGTCAGATCGAGCAGGTAATGGTTGCAGAACGTCAGGCGCCCACGGATGTCGACCATCAACGCGGCCAGATCGATGTCTTCGAGGGTCTGGCGGAATCGCTGCTCGTAGGCGCGCTGACCCTCGGCGGCACGGCGGTGGTAATTGGCATGGGCGACGAGATAGGCGAGCAGCGCCAACAGGCCGAGTATGCCGAGGTACAGACCGGCGTGGCGCGCGATGAACGGGCCCAGACCGAGCGCCGCGGCGTCCAGCCGCACATGCGAGACGACGCGCCATACCGGCCCTTCCAGCGGCGGCAGGGCGCGCGCGCTCGGCGCCGACGCGACCTCGACCGCCGGCCTGACCGTCGCGAACGTGAACATGCCGGCATCGACGATCTGTTGGCCCGACCCGCGCTGCCGGATCAGCCGCCATGCCGCCGGGAAACGCCGCGCGAAGGTCACGTCGCGTCCGAACATGAAGCCCCATGCCTCGTCGCGGCGCGGGCTGCTGAGCCAGTAGCCGTCGTCGTTGAGCAGCTGCACGTGGTCGGCGATATTCGCCGCGGCCTGGCGAAAGCGCTCGAGCAGACGGTCGCCGAGGTAGTTGAGCACGACCAGGCCCTGGCGTCGCCCGTCGATGTCGAACACCGGCGTCGCGAAGCGCAGCACCGGTTTCGCCGGCTGTTCGACGATACCGTCCTCGACGTTGAGGTCGAGCGGCGACAGGTAGACCTGGCCGCGATCGAGCTGCAGCCCCTGTTTGACGTAGTAGCGGCCGCCCTTTTCCTGCAGCGCGTCCGGCGCGACCAGCTCGGCACCGCCACGGCCGAGGTTGACGCGCACGACCTCGCGGCCGCGCAGGTCGATGAAGCGGATCTGGTCGTACAGCTGCTTCTCGCGGGCGAAGGTCACGAACACCTCGGCGAGGAAGCGGCGCCGGCCTTCGGCGGTCTGCGGGTCGAAGTTGAGGCTCTCGAGCAGACGACCGAGGAACATCAGGTCGGTCGTGACACCGGTGATGTCGGCGACCAGCGCACGCCGCGCCAGCTCGACGTTGAGCGTCTCGTTGGTATCGCGACGGGTGCGCTCGGCGCGGTAGTCGATGTAGAAATGGACGACGACGACGGCACCGAGCAGCAGCGTCAGTGCGACGAACAGGCCGGCGAACATCGGCCACGCCGACGCACGGGTCGGCAGTTGTGCCCCGGTATCGCTCATGACGGCGCGCGACCGGGTGCGGGAGGGCACGGTGACGGCATCTCTCTCCTGTTGGCCGGACGGTCGATGCGGCTAGTCTTGCAAGTATTCGTGTGGGCGGCAAAACCGCACGCCCCGATCCGCGGAGATGAGCAGTGGCCGACGATGCCGTCGAACTCGCCGATCTGACCTGGCTGCAGGCCCGCGATGCGTTGCGCCGCGACAGCGTCGTCATGATCCCGCTCGGCGCCGCCGCCAAGCAGCACGGACCGCACCTGCGCCTGGACAACGACCTGCGACTCGCCGAGCACCTAAAACGGCGGGTCATGCGGCACTGCAGCGTGGTCGTCGCGCCGCCCCTGAACTACCACCACTACCCGGCGTTCACCCGTTACCCCGGCTCGGTGAGCCTGGCCGCGGACACCGCGCGCGACCTCGTCGTCGACGTCGTGCGCAGCCTGGCCGCGTTCGGCCCGCGACGCTTCTACGTGCTCAACACCGGGCTGTCGACCGCCGGACCGCTACGCCAAGCCGCTACCGTCGTGGCCGCCGACGGCGTGCTGCTGCGCTTCACCGACATCGAACGGGCCGGCGCCGACGTCGCTGCACGGCTGCTGCAGCAGGTGCGCGGCAGTCACGCCGACGAAGGCGAGACCTCGATGATGCTGCACCTCGACCCGCAGCGCGTCGACATGTCGCGTGCCGTGCGCGACGACCGGCCGCGCAACGGCCGCGGCGGCTTCTCGCCCGCGGCCGGCCACCCCGGCGTCTACTCGCCGTCCGGCAGCTGGGGCGACCCGACGCTGGCCACTACCGCCAAGGGCAAGGCGCTGGTCGACGCGCTGATCGACGCGATCGTCGCCGACATCGAGCGCCTGCGGCACACGCGGGCATGACGGGCTCGCCGGCGGGAACCGGCGCGACGCCCGCCGGTCACAGCAGCTCGCTGGGCGGG
>JASJCU010000137.1 GCA_030065815.1 Gammaproteobacteria bacterium
CGGGCCGTACTCGGCGCGCTGCAGATCGTCGACGAGCTGGTCGCGAAAACGCGCCAGCAGGTCGCTCAGCCCGGCATCGCCCGCCAGCTTGCCGAGCGCGCGGGCGAACAGTCTGTCGACAGCGTCGTCGCTGGCTGCAGTCGCCGTCAGGGAGCCGTGCGCGACATCCAGCGGCATGCAGGCGTCGTTGTGCATGCGGTCGACCAGGGTTTGCTGCAGCGTGTCGAGTTCATCGGCCGTCAGCGTCTGCGACGCGGTCATGCCGCGATCCCGGTATGCCGCAACAGCGCATCGATCGCCGGCTCACGGCCGCGGAAAGCGACGAACAGCTGCATGGCATCACGCGATCCACCGCGTTCGAGGATGTGGCGCAGGAATGCCTGCCCGGTGGCCTGATCGAAGACGCCGTTCTCCTCGAACAGCGAGAACGCGTCCGCCGACAGCACCTCGGCCCACTTGTAGCTGTAGTAACCGGCGGCGTAGCCACCGGCGAAGATGTGCGAGAAGGCGTGCGCGAAGCGGTTCCACGACGGCGGTTTGATCACCGCGACCTCGGTGCGCACCTCGTCGAGGATCGGGTAGATCCGCCCGCCCTGCGCCGGGTCGTACTCGCGGTGGATGCGGAAATCGAACAGCGAGAACTCGAGCTGGCGCACCATCATCATGCCGGACTGAAAGTTCTTCGCTGCGAGCATGCGCCGGTAGAGATCGTCCGGGATTCTCTCGCCGGTCTCGTGGTGCGCCGCGAACAGGTCGAGCGCCTCGCGCTCCCAGCAGTAGTTCTCCATGAACTGCGACGGCAGCTCGACCGCGTCCCAGGCGACGCCGTTGATGCCCGAGATCGCCGAATAGTCGACCTTGGTCAGCATGTGGTGCAGGCCGTGGCCGAACTCGTGGAACAGCGTCTCGACCTC
Organism: Gammaproteobacteria bacterium; assembly: GCA_030065815.1. Taxonomy (GTDB): domain Bacteria; phylum Pseudomonadota; class Gammaproteobacteria; order Chromatiales; family Chromatiaceae; genus Thiosocius. The sequence goes on from JASJCU010000137.1 coordinate 915, forward strand.
GTCATGGGTCAGCAGCGCCGGCTTGTCGCCGACCGGCGGCGTGAAGTTGCAGGTCATGTACGCGACCGGGATTTGCGCGATGTTGCGCGTCACCATGCGCGGCTGACAGTCATCCATCCATGCGCCGCCGCGCTTGTCCTTGCGGGCGTAGAGGTCGAAATAGAACTGGCCGCGCTCGCTGCCGTCGGCATCGCGGATCTCGTAGAACCTGACGTCCGGGTGCCAGCTGTCGACGCCGTCGACCTCGTGAAAGGTGACGCCGTACAGCCGGCCGACGACGTCGAACATGCCGGGCACGACGCGGGTCTCGGGGAAGTACGGCTTCACCTCCTCCTGGGTGATGCTGTAGCGGTGCTGGCGCAGTTTCTCGCTGTAGTAGGCGATGTCCCAGGGTTCCAGCTCGTGCTTGTCGTGATGCTCGGCGGCGTAGGCCTTCAGCTCGGCCAGCTCGCGCTCGGCCTGCGGCTTGGAGCGGGCGGCGAGGTCGTGCAGGAAGGCAAGGACCTCATCAGTCGAGCGCGCCATCTTGCGCGCCAGCGAGCGCTCGGCATAGTTGGCGAATCCGAGCAGCTGCGCCTGTTCGTGGCGCAACGCGAGGATGCGCTCCATGAGCTCGCTGTTGTCGTACTTGCCGGCGTGCGGACCCTGGTCGCTGGCGCGGGTCTGGTAGGCCTGGTACACGTCCCGGCGCAGTCCGGCGTCGTCGGCGTACGTGATGACCGGGAAGAACGACGGGTAGTCGAGCGTCAGCATCCAGCCCTCGAGCTCGTTCTGCTCGGCGGTCTGCCGGGCCAGATCGAGTGCCGATTGCGGCAGGCCCCTGAGGGCGTCGACGTCGTCGATGATCCGGCTCCACGCATTGGTCGCGTCGAGCACGTTCTCCGAGAACTTGCTGGTGAGGCTGGACAGCTCCTGGCTGATCGCCTTGAAACGCTTTTTCTTGTCGGCCGGCAGGTCAACACCGGACAGGTGAAAATCGCGCAGCGCGTTCTCCAGCACCTTGCGCTGGCCCTCGTCGAGGTCGTCCGCGTTGTCGGCGACGGCGTGGTACTTCGCGTACAGGCGCTCGTTGTGCCCCATCTCGGTACCGTAGTCGGACAGCTTGGGCAGACAGGCATTGTAGGCCTCGCGCAATGCATCGCTGTTGACCACCGAGTTCATGTGCGACACCGGCGACCAGACCCGGCCGAGGCGGTCTTCCCACTCCTCGATCGGCTCGACGAAGTTCTCCCAGGTCGGTTGTTCCGTCGTATCGATCAGGTGCGCAACGCGTGCGCGGTTCTCGGCCAGCAGCGCGTCGATCGCCGGCTCGACGTGTTCGGGCCTGATCGCCGAAAACGCCGGCAGGCCGGTCTGTTCGAGCAACGGGTTGGACATCGCAGGCGCCTTTCGATGATGGAACACGCGCCGATTCTGACAGAAAGCCGAAGGCACCGGCAGCATGCAAAACCGCGCTGCGGCTGCAGGTTGCGGGCAGTCAGGACGGTGACAACGTCGGCGTGTACAGCAGCAGCACGTTGAGCTCGTCGCTCGGCACCGGGCGGCCGAACAGGTAGCCCTGCGCTTCGTCGCAACCGGTCGCACGCAGGTAGCTGCTCTGCTCGGCGGTCTCGACGCCCTCGGCGACCACGCGCAGGTCCAGGCTGTGGCCCATCGCGATGATCGCCGAGACGATCGCGGCGTCTTCCTGGTCGCCGGGGATGTCGCGGATAAAGGAGCTGTCGATCTTGAGTTTGTGCACCGGGAAGCGCTTCAGGTAGGCCATCGACGAGTTGGCGAGACCGAAGTCGTCGACGACCAGGCTGACGCCCATGTCACGTAGCGCGCGCATCTGCTTCTCGGCGCGGAACGGGCCTTCCATGACCCAGCTCTCGGTGATCTCGAGTTCCAGGCGCTCGGCAGACAGCCCGCTCGCCTTGAGCGCGTCGGCGACCGTGGCCTGCAGGCTCTCGTCCTGGAACTGGCGTCCCGAGACATTGACCGACAGGCGGCCGAACTCCAGGCCCTGACCGCACCACTGATGGGCCTGCATGCACGCCTCGCGCATCGCCCACGCGCCGAGTTCGAGGATCAGGCCGGTGTCCTCGGCGACCGGAATGAAGCGCGTCGGCGGCACCATCTCGCCGCTCTTGTCTTTCCAGCGCACCAGCGCCTCGACACCGACCAGCCTGCCGGACGCGAGATCGTACTGCGGCTGGTAACACAGGCTCAGCTCGTCGTGCTGCAGCGCGCGCCGCAGGTCGTGCGCCAGCTGCAGGCGTTCCTGCGCGCGCCGGTTCATCTCCGGCTCGTAGAACACGTAGCGGTTCTTGCCCCGTGCCTTTGCCTGGTACATCGCGGTGTCGGCATGCTTGAGCAGGCTCTGCACGTCGCGGCCGTCGTCGGGGTACAGGGCGATGCCGATGCTGGTCGTCACGCGGTTCTGCTGGCCGTTGAACTCGTACGGCTCGGTCACGACGTTGAGCAACTGGTCGCAGATCGCCTGCACGTCGCTGGCCAGCTCGACATCACCGAGAACGACGGCGAACTCGTCGCCGCCGATACGTGCGACGACGTCGATCTTGCGCAGGCGCGACTGCAGCCGTGCGCCGACCTGGCGCAGCACCTCGTCGCCAGCGGCGTGGCCATGGGTGTCGTTAATCAACTTGAAACCGTCGAGATCGAGGAACAGCAGCGCGAGGCGGCTGCCGACGCGCGCGGCGCGGTTGATCGCGTGCAGCAGACGGTCCTGCAACAGCACGCGGTTCGGCAGCTCGGTGGTCGCGTCGTAATGCGCGAGACGATGGATGCGTTCGGCGGCGAACTTCTCGCCCGAGATGTCACTGAACAGGCTGATGTAGTGCTTGAGGCGGCGGCGTTCGTCGCGGACCGCGACCACCGTGCGGCTCTCCGGGTAGACCTCGCCGTCTCGGCGCCGGCTCCACAGCTCGCCGACCCAGACCCCGACGGCCTGCAGCGCGGTGTCGATCTCTTCGGCCAGTTCGAGGGTCTCGCGCCCGGCGCTGAGCATGGTCTCGCGGCGGCCGACCACGTCGGCCTCGATCCAGCCGGTGATCGCCGTAAACGCCGGGTTGACCTTGCGGATGCGGTGCTCGGTATCGGTGATCATGATGCCCTGGGGGTTGCTCTCGAACACGCTCGCCGCGAGCTCCAGCTGCTGCGTATCGCGGCGCGCCGCGACCTCGCCGGAGATACGCTCGGCATACAATGCCAGGACCGCGCGCAGACCGCTGACCTTGAGCAGCGGCCGGTGATCGGCGATCAGGACAACGCCGATCGGCTCGTCGTCGGCGTTGCGCAGGACGTTGCCGAGATAACCGTCGACGCGCTGCTGCGCAAGCCAATTGCATGTCGGATAGGCCTGCAGCGCACCGCTGGCAACGAAGACCTGGCCGTGTTCGACGACATCGGCACACGGCGAACCGGCGAGCTCGTAGGTAAAGGGCGCATAGGGGACACCGTCGACGTGCACGGCGAGTGTGGTCAGGCGGGTGCGCGCAGCATCGTCAAACAGCGCGACGCACGCGACCGCCGCTTCGAAATGCTCAGCGAGATCGGCGACGCAGCTGGCGCAGACCGCCTCGCGGCCACCCGACACGCTGCGGGCCAGCGCGCTGATGGCTGCCAGCGCCTGGTCGCCGAGCCGTTGTCCGCGAATGTCGGCGGCCATTCCGTACTCGACTTGCGGTTTCCCGGCCATCTTTGCAAACAACGTGCCGCCCCTTCGACGCCTCATTCCAAATATTAGCCGAATTGCTGATTTTGGATGTTGAACGAACGTCGCAACTTCGATGGCAGCGCGGGCACGGAGTTCCGTTCACGGTCACAGACAGGCGTCCGAATCACGACGCCGCATCGGCGGCCGCAGCCACCTTGCGCCGTGGCCCCGCAACAGCGAACGCTGATCCCGCACGACGCCCATGGCGCCGGTATCCCGCCGTGGCTTTCGGTGCCACCAGACACCCCGGTTGTGCGACGTCCAGCCGGTCGCGTCGACGACAGCCTGTTCACACCACGCGGGTCGACAGCATCAGCGCAACGGCGCCGCCGAGCAGCGCGAACGCGGCGAACGCGATGCGCGCGCGCCAGCGGTAGCGGCGCAGTAGGCCGAACTCCTCTAGGTTCGACAGCAGGAAGTGGCGGCCGTCGGCCGGGCGGCGCAGCGTGTGCAACTGGTCGCGGCGCAGTCCTTCGGCATGTTCGGCGGCGGCCTCGCGCCGTGCCACGGCACGCGCGTGCTGCCATTCGTCGACATCGACGGTGCCGTCGCGATTGGCGTCGAAACGTTCACGCAGCGTGTCCGGGCGTTGTTTCCATTCGCGCAGGATCGCGCCGGTAAGGTCATTCAGTGACGCGGTCTGCTCGGCGCTGCTCATCGAATGAAACTGGCCGATTGCGTACAGCGGGTCGCCCTCGAGAATGACGCTCTCGGTGTAGCGATACTCGCCGACACCGCTGCCGAGCATCTCGAGCAGCTTGCCACCGACCTGGACGACCCGGTCGGCGCCGCGCCCCAGGCTCGGCAGACGCGCGTGCACCCCATGACTTCCCCAACCACTGCCGTCGTCGGACCAGCTGGTCCTGTGCCGGCTCGTGACCTCCGCGCCTTCGGGGTCGACGACGCAGTCGCCGCTGTCGTCACGCAGCACGAAGATGCCGTCACTGGTCTCGGCCTGCACCGACCGCCAGCTCTTGCCGCTGCGCCGCTGGATGCGGTAGTCAAACCAGCAGCACGCCGTCTTGGACAGCGGCGCGATGATCGGTTCGCCCCCCAGTGTCTGCGCGGTACCGATCAGCTCGACATAACCCTGCGGCGCCGAACGCACGCGCGCGGTCGGCACGTCTTCGATACGACGCGCACGGACCAGGCCGGAGAACCCCAGGTACAACACGAACAGCGCGCCAAGCACCGTCAACGCCAGCGCCGTGTCAGAGGCATGCGCGATGCGCTCGAGCCACCCCGTCATCGAGCCGGCGTCCGCGGTCAGAACATGCCGGCGAGGTTGACGTCGGCAATCTCGCCGGCGTCGAACTCGAGCAGCGACGCCGCCTTGAAGCCGAGCACGCGGGCAACGATGACGTCGGGAAACTGGTCGATCCGCACGTTGTTGGCATTGACCGAGGCGTTGTAGAACTCGCGGCGGTCGGCGATATCGTTCTCCAGCCCGGTGATGCGCGCCTGCAGGTGCCGGAAGCTCTCGTTGGCCTTGAGGTCCGGATAGGCCTCGGCTACCGCGAACAGGTTACCCAGGCCCATGCGCAACAGGCCCTCGGCCTGGCCAAGGCCGCCGACGTCCTGCGCCTCGCGCGCACTGGCCACCGCGGCGCGCGCCTTCATGACCTCTTCGAGCGTCTCGCGCTCGTGTTTCATGTACTGCTTGCAGGTCTCGACCAGCTTCGGCAGCTCGTCGTGACGCTGCTTCAACAGCACGTCGATATTCGACCAGGCCTGGCTCACGCCATGCTTGAGCCCCACGAGGTTGTTGTAAATGACGATCGCGTAGACCGCCAACACGGCAATCAAACCAATAGTGACCATCGTACCCACTTCCATTTCGCCGACTCCCAATGCCTGCTAACGTGTCCTGCGACTATAACGGCAGCACTGGCAGGTGACATGAGCCCTATTCGCAGTTTCGAAGGCAAGGCCCCCGAGGTCGGCAGCGAGGCCTGGATCGACCCGCTCGGCCTGGTCATCGGGGACGTGCGGATCGGTGCACGCTCGAGCGTCTGGCCGGGCGCCGTCGTGCGCGGCGACATCAACATTGTCCGCATCGGCAGCGACACCAACATCCAGGACGGCAGCGTGCTGCACAACAGCCACGACGGGCCGTTCATGCGCGGTGGCGCGCCGCTGATCATCGGCGACCGCGTCACGATTGGTCACAAGGCGGTCCTGCACGGCTGCGAGGTCGGCGACGACTGCCTGATCGGCATGGGGGCGATCGTCATGGATCGGGCCGTCGTCGAGCCGGGGGTCGTCGTCGGTGCCGCCAGCCTCGTGCCACCCGGCAAGACACTGCAGTCCGGCTATCTGTATACCGGCTCGCCGGCGCGCCAGTCGCGCGAGCTCACCGACAAGGAGAAGGAGTACTTCGCGTACTCGGCGGCGTATTACGTGAAGCTGGCACAGCGCCATCGGGCCGAATTGGCAGCGGACTGATTGTTTCTTGACGCTGTCGCGGACTGGCCGGGCCGGGGTCAACAGCGTTTGGGTTGCGGTGGGTAACTGGGTGTTGTGAGCGCTTCGCGCGGGGTTTGATTTTGAAAGCGCTCGGCGGAGCGCTCCCGCGGTACTTTTCTTTGCTTGCCCAAAGAAAAGTACCCTAAAGAAAAGGCCCCCGACGACTTGCCCCTCGTCTGCGACGAGGGGTTCCCTGCGCTTCTCGGCCCAAAACGGGCGCTGCGGAACTCCCTCGCTGCGCTCGGTCAGACAGTCCTCGCGCTGATCCGATTTGCGCCTGCGATGCTCGACTGCGTCAACGGGACTGGGGGTGCGTGCTGCGGGACCGATGGTGATTCGGCAGGCCACGTGGCCAGCTACGGAGCCCCCAGGGTCCCCGTTGGTGCAGCCGAGCATCGCAGCCGTTTCCGGGAAAAAGCGCGTGCATGTCTGAGCGATCGGCGATCGCGAGTTCACGCGCGCCGGAAACGGCGAGAAGCGCAGGGCAGTCGGAGCGCAGCGGAGACCAAGCCTTC
>JASJCU010000138.1 GCA_030065815.1 Gammaproteobacteria bacterium
GGGCGCGTGCGGACATCTCTGAGCCTTGTGTAGACGGCCTTCGCTACTTCTTATTGTATGAGTGTTACCGCGCGATGACCGTTGCGAAGCTCAATCCGGTGCGCGCGCCGCCGTGCCCCTGGCCTTCCAGCGCCCGGCGATATGCCGCCAGTCGCCTGCGGCGCCTGTCTCAAGATAGACCGGTACCGCGTGATACATGCTCAACGCCGAAATCTCGCCGCGATCGAGCACGCCAAGGTGATACGCCGCATGGCGGAACGCCGCGCCGTGTCCGACAAACAATTTGACGGTGTCGCACTCAACCGCCGCGGCCAGAGCCTGCATGCGCGCGCGCAGGTGATCGGCGACCCGTTGGCCGGCCTGCATCAATGACTCGGCACCGGGAAACGGCAGGCAATAGTCGGCGTTCGCCTTCCAGTCGCGCGGCGGGTCCGGGTAACGCGGGTCGGACGCGATCACGTCCTCGATCTGCTGCAGCGTCAGGTTGCCGGCGATGCCGACAGCACGCTCGGCGAGCGCATCGGACTCGACGAGTTCGATGCCATCTGCGAGGTCTGCCGCGATCGCGTCGGCGAGCAAGCGCGCGGTCTGCCAGGCGCGCAGCAGGTGCGAACAATCGACGACCGGGCACACCGACCAGCGCTGCGCATGCGCCTCGGCAACGACCGACGCGGCCGCGGCGGCGGCCTGCTGCCGACCGGTCACGGTCAGCGCAAACGGCTGATGGGCGCTCGGCGCGTCGGCGAGTTGCGCGTAGTCGCCGTGACGGATCAGCGCGGCGATCAGTCGGGGCATGCCGGCCCGCCGGCGTCGAAATCGCGGCTGAACGCGGTGACGATCTCGCCGAGCTCGGGCTGTTTGAGCAGCATCGCCGCGACCCGTGGCGAGACCCACTCGCGGCCGCGATGGCGCTCCTGCCATTCCGCATCGTCGAGCACGCGCGTGACCCGCATCGGGTACACCTGGACGCTGCAGGTCGCGCCCCATTTCGGGTAGTCGTAGCTGCCGATCGCGACGTCGCCGACCTCGCCCGCGACTCCGGCCTCTTCCCAGGCCTCCTTGGCCGCCGATTCCTGCAGCGATAGACCCGGGTCGGCGATGCCTTTCGGCACCACCCAGTGCTTGTTCTGGCTCGAGCGAACGATCAGCACCTCGAGAGCACCGGACGCAATGCGGTACGGCACGACCGACGACTGCGCGTAGTAATAGGCCGGTCGGTCACGGCGTTCGTCGCCGTGCGGCGACGGGTATGGGAAGCCGCGCGGCAGCTCCGTGCCACGCACCGCCGCGACCAGGCGTCCCTGCCCGCTCGCCAGCGCCGACCAGTCGTCGGGCAGTTCGATGCGCCACAGCGTACCGGTCGGCAGTTTGCCGGCCATCTCCGCGTCGCCGACCAGCCACGCACCCAGCTTGCGCAACCCCGGGTTGTGACCGACCAGCAGCACGCGCTGCGCGTCCACCGGGCAGTCGGCCAGCAGCGCGAGCAGGTCGCTGATGCCGGCATCGTAGGCGCGCACGTCCTCGACGATGCGGCGCGCGTCCATCAGCATCGCCTTGGCGCACTTGGCCGCAGACGTCGCGGCGCGTTCGGCCGGCGACGTGACGACGTGATCGGGCTGGCCGTCGTGCTGTGCCAGCCACACGCCGATGCGCTGCACCGCGCGCTTGCCCTTGTCGGCCAGCGGGCGCTGGCGGTCATCGACACCAGCCGGGGTCTCGGCCTTGCCATGACGCAGGATCAGGAGTTCACGCATAGCACCACCATTCGCTTGTCTCGAGTTGTCTTGCCGCCGCGGCGAAATCGACCGAGCCGCTGATTTCGAAGATCGGGACGTCGCGCAGTACGCGGCGATATGCGGCGCCGTCCAGCGGCATCGTATCGGCGAACAGGCGACCGTCGGCGTATTGGTAGAACGGCCCTGGTGACTTCATGATCGCGCCGAGCAGGTCGTCGCGCGCCTGCAGGTCGACGCGTTCGACACGCACCGGCTGGCCACCGCCGCGCTGCCAGTTCAGCACCGCGAATGCGGCGAGCCGCGCCCAGTCGGCGATGCGCCCGGCACCATAGTGCAAGTCGATCAACACGTCATGCTTCTCCTCCAGCGCCCACAGTGCATCGCCGGGCATCGCGAGAAGCTCGGCGCGCCGCGGATCCGGGATCAACGACCGCAGGCGCGGATTGTGCACGATCGTGCCCGGATTGACGCGCGGCAGCTTCGGGATACCGGTGGCATCGACCTGCCCGTCATGCGGCCGTACGAACAGGCGATCGTTGGTCAGGTAGTTGACCGCCGGGTCCTCGAGCAACTGCAGCATCAGCGTCGACTTGCCGCCACCCGACAGGCCGGCGATCGCCAGCGCCGCGCCGTCGCGCACCAGGCCGGCCGCGTGACAGATCAGCCAGCCCTGCTGCTGCAGCCGGTTCATGAACTGTGCGTTGATGAAGTTGATGACCTGGTTGTCGTACCGCAGGCAGGGCCCGGCGGCGACGCGCCAGGTCTCGCTCTGCAGGAAGACCATGCCGGTTCGCACCTTGCGTACCAGGCGGCCGTCGGCCAGATCGACATAACTGTCCTTGCGCCCGGACTTGCCCGGTTCGCGTCGCCAGTCGATGAACGCGACGTCGAGTTCCGGCGGCGCACCGTCGACGATCCGCACCGTCATGTCGGCGTCACCGGGTGCAACCGCCACGTGCGCGAAATAGCGCGCCAGCAAGTCGAGCATCGCCGCCCGGTTCGCTTCGATGCGCAGGCGCGTGCCGGCGACCTGCAGGTACAGGCTGCCGCCCGTGATCGCGGCATCGCCGAGCAGGCGCTGCGCCCAGGCCGCCGCCGTCCCGGTCATCGTGTCAGCGCCCAACTCTGGCGAGTGCATAGTCGGTATACGCGGCCGCCGCATCGACGCCGGCACCCTCGAGCGCGCCGCGGAAGCCGCCGAACGCCGAGACCTCGAACACCACCGGGCCGTCGGCGGTCTCGGCGACGTCGACGGTCGTGAAATCCATGCCGAACGGCGCCTGCGCGCGCTGCGCCAGATCGACGATCGCGGGCGGTGGCGAGAACGCCGCATAGCGGCCGCCGCTGTGGATCGTCGTGTTCCAGCTGTCGCCCTGCGCCACGCGCGCATAGGTACCGAGATAATCACCACCGAGGAACACCAGGCCGAGGTCGTGACCGAACAACGCGATCTTGCGCTGGATGTACAGCATCGGGTTGACGCGGCGGAAGCGCTCGACGGCATCACGCACCTGGGCATCGCCGGCACCGGCATCGACCACGCACATGCCACGCGCCTTGGTCGAGAACAACGGCTTGAACACCGCGCTGCCGTAGCGTGCCACCGTGGCGACAGCATGGTCGACGTCCTCGGTGACCACGGTATCGGGCATCGGGATGCCGGCATTGCGCAGCGTGACCGTACAGCTTAGCCGGTCGACCAGGCGCAGCATGTTCTCGACACCGCTGAACACGCGCACCCCGGCGTGCGCGGCGACGCGCAGCAGTTCGAGGCGGTCGAGGGTGTTCGGGCTGTAGCTCGCGCTGATCTTCTTGACCATCAGGCCGTCGAGTGCGCACAGGTCGGCGCCATCGAACCACAGCCGGCGCTCGGCGAGGTCGAGCTCGACTTGGGCCATGTCGATGATCAAGCGAAACCCGGTGCGCTTCTCGACCGCATCGGCCAGCACCTCCGTCGACCACTTGCCGGGGATCCCGACGACCCCGATGCGCACGTCAGCCAACGAAGATCTCCTTCACCGGCAGTCGGTACTTGTCGCGCTTGCCGGCATCGATCGCAGCCGCCTGCTCCATCAGGAAGCGGGCACGCAGGAACATCCTTCGTGCCAGCGATTTGTCGAGGATGAACCGCGTCGACGTCGCGAACGAACGCGCCAGACCGAGCGCAAGGCGGAAATCGAAGCCGCGGTCACCGACATCGCCGGCAAAGCGCCGCGCCATGCGGTAGAAATCGATCGCCAGCTGCATGATGCGGCGGCGCTGCGCGGCATCGAGGATCTGCAGGCGGTAGTTGGAGACCATGAACACCGACACGTCCTGCACGTAATCCATGTAGCGCGAGCGATGCAGGTCGATGAAATTGATGCGCCGCTCGATCGGATCATAGATGATGTTATCGAGATTGAAGTCGCCGTGGATGTACACCGAGAACGGCGCCGGCTGAGCGACCTCGGCCGCCCGTGCCGCGTCGAGCACGCGTCCGAACGCGGCGACCTCGTGGCCGCAAACGCGCTGCCCGGCATCATTGAACTCCGGATGGATGCGGTAGACGTCGGCCAGGCGCGCCTGCAGCTGGCCCATGAAATCCGCGTCGACCGGCTTGTCCGAGCGCGTCTCGTGCCATACCGAGCGCAGCGTCGTGCCGAGCTGTTCGAGCGCCTCGTCGAGCAGTGCCGGCGGCTCGTGCAGCAGGACCTTTTCCAGCGTCAGGCCCGGCAGGTGCTCGATCAGCAGCGACGCCGAACGGCCGCGCTTCTTGTACGCGAGGATCTTCGGCGCCAGTCCCGGGTAGTTCTCGTGCCAGCCACGGACACCGGCACGCTCCTCTTTGAGCTTGCGCTTCTGGCCATCCTTGAATACCGCGACATACCCGTCGCGAGCGCCGCTGCCGATGCCGGCGATCGCGCTGCCGGAGCGGGTCTCGGCGATACGCTCGAGCTGCAGCTCCGAGACCCCGGCATCGCCGAGCGTCGCGACCGACGCGCGCAGCGAATGGTAGCGCTCCATGTCGACGCGCTGGCCGAGGTTCGCCGACACGATGGATTCACCGATCGCGAGCAGCGCATCGCCCATCTGCTCGATGCTGTGGCCGACGAACAGCGCGCGCACCAGGTCCTCGGTGTCCTCCCGCTGCTTCAACGCATCGGTGTAGTGCTGCAGCAGGCTGCCGTAGTCGCGGTCGAGTTTGCCCTCGATCTCGCCGATCTTCAGCGCCAGCGCCGTGTCGTGCTCGCGCACCGCCGGTTCGACGAGTGCGACACCGCGCCGGACCCGCTTCAACATCGGGCCGTAGACCGCCGCCTTGAGGTGCTCGGGTTGGACCAGGGCATTGACCTGCTTGACGCACTCGCGGCACAGCCCGGCGATACGATCGAGATCGGTGGCGACCGCCTCGACCGCGCGCAGCACGACTGTGTCCGAACTGCCCTCGGTGCAGCGCGCGATCTGCTCGAGACAGCTGTTGTGGATACCCGCCTTCAGGTTGCCGGCATAGCCGCCACGGTCGACGATGCGCTGCGCCAACGCGGTCGACGGCGCCTTGATGAACGCCTGCAGCTGGTCGATCTGCGTATCGACCTCGACACACAGGAAACGCAGGTTGTCGGTGATCCCCTCAGGCAGGCGCATCCTGGTACATCCCGAGGTAGTGCGGATTGCTCTCGTCGCCGAGACCGGCGAGACAGCCGATCAGGTAGTCCGGATGCATCGGCATATCCGGTATCGCGTCGAGGTCGACCCAGACGACGCCGACCTGGTGCTTGTCGGGGTGCGGTCCGCTGCGCGGCTCGTATCCGGCCGGCACGTCGCACAGGAACAGGAACTCGACCAGGTGGCGGCGGCTCGGTGGCAGGGTGTCGCGCAGCTTGCAGAACTCGGCGATGTGCACCAGCCGGCCGACGTCGACGCGGCTGTCGATCTCCTCCTCGCACTCGCGCTGCAATGCCTCGGCCAGCGACTCGCCGGTCTCCTGCGCACCGCCCGGCAGCGCGAAGCGCTCACCGCGACCGCCGCCGCGTTTGCGCAGCAACAGGATCTGCCGCCGCCGCACGATCAGCGCGCGCACGGTGTTACGGATGATCGGATCCAGGGCAGTCATCGGCCGGGTACGGGTCTCGCGGGCATGACGGTATTGTGAACGCTAGACCGCCACTTGTCTGTGACGGTGGCCGATCCGCGGCCCGCCATCGCTGCCGGCGTCATCGGGTCACCCGGCGCGCCAGCGGCAGGGCCAGCAGCACCAGCGCCGCCATCAGCACCGCGAGTGCAGCGAAGCCCGCGGCCTGCGTGATGCTGCCGCCGACGGTCTGGCCGAGCGCGATGCCGATGTTCAGGAACATCATGAAGATCGCGAACATCGACGCCGCGATGCGCGGGTCGCTGCGCCCCATGGCCGCCGCCGCGTAGGCCGCCGTGAAATGCCCGTAGGCGAAGCCGAACACCACGCAGGCCGCGGCCAGCAGCACGACGCCGACCGCGGCGGCGAGCGCCAGACATGCCGCCGCCGACGTGACGATCGCCAATTGGAGATTCACGCGCTGGCCGAGGCGCGCCGCCAGCGGCGCATTCGCGCCGGCACCGAGTATCCGTCCGACCATCGACAGCGCGACCAGGCCGCTGACCATGCCGATATCGGCGACGTTATCGGCATCGGCGTGATACGACAGGTACGTCAGCACGCCGTCCAGGGCCAGCGCGTACAGCGCGCCCATCGCCGCCAGCGCGAGATTGTCGCGCTGCAGCAGCGCCGCGAACGCGTCCCAGGCAAACCCCGCCGGCCGCCGCGTCACGGCCGGCCGCCATGCCAGCAGCGTCAGCAGCAGTCCCGGCACGGTCAGCACGGCGACCAGCCAGAACACCGCGGGCCAGCCTCGCGTGCCGACCAGCCATGCGCCGGCCAACAGCGCGAACAGGATACCGGCCGCGCGGGCCGCGACCATCGTCGCCTGGACACGCGGCCGTTCGTCGGCCGGTGTCGACTCGACGGCGAGGCCGTCGGTGCTGGTGTCGTACAGCGCCATGCCGACCGCCGCGAGCATCGCCAGCACAAAGAATGTTGCCAGGCCGTCCGGCAGCGTGACCCCCGGCAGCAGCGCAAAACTCACGCCCTGCAGCAGCAGGCCGAGCACGATGTACGGGTGGCGATGGCCGAGACCGAACAGATTGACGCGGTCGCTGAGCATGCCGAGCAGGATCTTGAGCACGAACGGCAACACCAGCGTGGCCTGGAAGAAGCCGATGTCGGCCGCCGCGAATCCATGGTCGCGCAGGTACAGCACGTTGAAGGTCAGAAAATAGCTGAGGATCGTACCCTGGGCGAAGTACAGGGCAGCGTAGTGAACGAGTCGCGCCGTGGACGGGGTCGGCATGTCGGGACTAGTCGGATCCTGTTGCGGTCAGCGCAGGCGGAAGTCTAGCGGAACGCGGATCGGCCAGCGATCGCGCGCCAACGCCTCGGGTATCGGCTCGAAGCGCCGCAAACTGCGCACCGCGTCGCGGGCCGCGGCGTCGAGGCGACGGTATCCGGACGAGCTGGCGACCGCGACGTCGCTGATCGCGCCGTCGGCAGCGATCACGAACGCGACCGTGACCCTGCCCTGCTCGGCGCGCCGCCGTGATTTGCGCGGGTAGTACTTGTTGCGGTCGATCGCCTCGGCCAGCGCGGCCAGATAGTCGCGGCGGACCGCATCCCTGTCTGCGGGCGGCGGCCGCGAGTGCGTGAAGGCGGCGAGCGGCGCTGGCCGTGCCGCCCCGGCCTCGGCAGTGGCCGGCACTGGCGGTGTCGTGGCGGTCCGGGCGACGTCGTGCGTCACCGGCGGTGCGGCGGCGCCAGGCGTGCGCGATGCGCGTTCGACCGCGCGCGACAGCG
>JASJCU010000139.1 GCA_030065815.1 Gammaproteobacteria bacterium
CTAGTGCTCGTGCATTACACGAGGAATACGCAGTCGATTACGTGCTCGACGGCACCGTACTCTACGATCGCGATCGTTACCGGATCCAGATTCAGCTGGCCGACGCACGCAGCGGTTTCCTGTGTTGGAGCGGGCAGTTCGTCGTGGATGGGCCCTTCGATAGCGCCGTTCACAGCGCACCGCTGGCCATCATCACGAAACTCGAACCCCAACTGCACCGTGCCATAGCCGCCGATGTCGATGGCGACAATACCGATCCGCAGCGTCTGTTTCTGGCCGCCCATAGCCTGTTGTCGCTGAAAGGCTGGCGGCACGAGGCGTTCGACGAGGCCGCAGCCTTGCTGCGGCGCAGCCGCGAACTGGCGCCCGATTTCGCCCTGGCTCCGGCCCTGCTGTCGCTGGTCATCGGCTTCGGCGATCGCATCCGCCTGATTGACGAGCGCGAGCGTACGCGCGCCGAGGCCCTCGAGGCGGCACAGACGGCACTGTCGCTCGATGACATGGATTCGACTGTGCTCGGTTACGCCGGTTGCGCCATTGCCGATATCGGTGATGGCGCCCGGGCACTGCCGATTCTGCGTCAGGCCGTCGAACTCAATCCAGGCAATGCACAGGCCTGGGTCGCACTGGGCTCGGTCAATGTACTGAACGGGCAGTTCGAGACCGGCGTCGAGCAACTCTCCCACGGTATCGACATCAGTCCGCTCGACAGCCGGCTCGCGATCTGGGGCACGCTGTTGACCGTCGCCCTGCTCGCCGTCGGTCGGCCCGACGACGCGCTGCGTGAAGCCCGGCTCGCCTGTCAGCGCGATGATCGCTGCTTTCTGCCGCGACTGGCGCTGGCAGGTGCGCTGCTGGTGACCGGCGCCGAATCCGAGGCAATCGAGTCGCTGAACAGCGCCGTTCGAATCAAGCCCGACCTGAGCCGGGAACAGATCGATGCCGTGGTCGGACGCAGGCTCGGCGTCGCGCTGGCACGGTTGCAGCGAAACACGCGCTGACGTCGCTGTAGAGACCCCCGTCGGCAGGCGCAGCAGGACGCGCGACGACCCGCCCGCGGCAACCCCCTGCCAATCCCCACGCAATCCCCACGCAATCCCCGCGCAACCCTCAAGCACCGGGGACGCCGCCTACCTAGCCTTGCGCTCAGGCGACGACGCGATGCGGCGCCGACTGTCGACAACAGCGAAACAGGAGACATCCGATGACTACCACCAACCCGGGCAGTCAAGGACCGGACTACGAGGCAATCAAGAGCAAACAGCGCGATACCTGGGGGTCCGGCGACTACGGTCGCGTCGGCGTGACGCTGCAGATCACCGGTGAAGAGCTGTGCGAGGCGCTCGACGTACGTGCCGGTCAGCGCGTACTCGACGTGGCCGGCGGTAACGGCAACGTCTCGCTCGCCGCCGCGCGCCGCTTCTGCAAGGTCGTATCGACCGACTATCTGGTCCCGCTGCTCGAGCACACGCAGGCCCGCGCCCGCGCCGAGGGCCTGGTCATCGACTGCCGACACGCCGACGCCGAGGACCTGCCGTTCGACAACGCCAGCTTCGATCACGTCGTATCGACATTCGGCGTCATGTTCGCGCCGAACCAGGCCCAGGCTGCCGCAGAGCTACTTCGCGTATGCCGGCCGGGTGGCCGGATCGGGCTGGCCAACTGGACCCCGCAGGGCTTCATTGGCCAACTGTTCAAGATCATCGGCCGATACCAGCCACCACCCGACGGACTCGACTCGCCGGCCGCCTGGGGTACCAGGGACTTTCTGTATGAACGCTTCGGCAACGATGCCGAGTCAATTACGGTCAATCAGCGGACCTTCTGTTTTCGCTACGAATCACCGCGCCATTGGCTCGATGTATTCACCCGCTACTACGGACCGACGCTGAAGGCCTTCGAGGCACTGGACGAAGAGCACCGCAGGTCGCTTGGCGACGACATCCTGGCGCTGATCGCGCGCCTCAACACCGCGCACGACGGCAGCATGATCGTGCCGTCGGAATACCTCGAGGTCGTGATCGACCGCTGAACCACCTATCGGCCAGGCCCGTTGCAGGGGTTGCAGGCCAACGAACCGAGGATCAAGCCATGAACATTGCAGGCCTACTCAAGACCGCACCCATCCCGCGCTCTGTTGCCACCAAGGTGGTCAAGGCAAAGCAGCGCAAGACCTGGTCCGACGGCGACTACGGCCGTATCGGTACGACACTGCAGATCGTCGGCGAGCGGCTGGTCGAATCGATGGACGTCCACGCCGGGCGCACGCTGCTCGACGTCGCCGGCGGCAACGGCAACGCGTCGCTTGCCGCCGCGCGCCGCTATTGCAAGGTAACCTCGACCGATTTCGTACCGATGCTGCTCGAGCAGGGCCGCCACCGCGCCGCCACCGACGGACTCGACATGCAGATCCGCGAAGCCGACGCCGAGGCGCTGCCGTTCGACGACGCCAGTTACGACTATGTCGTATCGACCTTCGGCGTCATGTTCGCTCCCCGCCAGCAGCGCGCCGCAGGCGAACTCGAGCGCGTCTGCCGGCCCGGCGGCCGCATCGGCCTGGCCAGCTGGACACCGGATGGATTCGTCGGCCAGTACTTCCAGTTGCTTTGCGACTACGTGCCACTGCCGCCTGGCATGCGCATGCCGAGCAGATGGGGCACCGAGGCGTTCATCGAACGTCAGTTCGCCGGTGCGCGGCAGATCACGCACACACGCTGCCAGTACAACTTCCGCTACCGCTCGGCAAGCCACTGGCGGCACGTGTTCACGACCTTCTGCGGAATGACACGCTACGTACTCAACAAGCTCGACGACCAGACCGCCGATGCGCTGCGCAACGATATGCTGACGCTGGTCCAGCGGCACAATCGGTCGACCGATGGCACGATGGTCGTCGCTGCTGACTATCTGCAGAGCGTCATCGAGCTGTGACAACCGGCGTTGAGCGTTTCGACAACCGACGGTCTGACACGCGAATCGGCATCCGCCGGGAAACACCGGCGGATGCCGTGACTTCGAAACAATGCACTCGATCGAGGCAACGCCCCGGCAAACGGCTTGATCAGAACGCGGGGCCGGCGCAGTTTTTCTCTACATTCCAAGGATTTAGCGAAGCACGAACTGATCCTATCGACGTTTTCGTCCATGCCTAAAAATGTAACGATATAACATCCGTTTTTTGGTACGCTATCTGCGTGCACCAAGCCGTCCCCCCACACAAACGCTCCACGCTGAAGAGCCGGCACTTCATCGCAGTGGCTTGGTTGCTGATCGCCGCTCAGTTGTTGTCCGTTCTGCATGGGCTCGAGCACCTTGAAGGCGCCGATCATGACGAGCACAGCGAAGAAGTCTGTCAGCTGTGCATTCTGAGCGCCGGCCTTGATTACGGCGGCATCGACACCTTCGTTGAGCCGGGTGCCCGGCTACGTGCAGTCTGGCATCCGCTAATCTGCGGCAAGAACTTCACCCCGGAACTGTTGACGAGCTACCAGGGCCGCGCACCCCCTTTGTCGGCTTCGATCGCATAAATCACTGAAATCGTCAGTCCGCTTCTCACCCAGGGAAGCGGCTGGTATTGCGTCGGAGACACATTGATGAACAAGACTATTCTGAACGCCGCCGTGGTGGTGGCGTTGAGCCTGCCCGTGGGTGCCGTTTCAGCCAATCCGGCCGGCATCGCCGAACTCAGGCAAATGATCCTGGAGATGAAGCAGCAGCACCAGCAGCAGATCCAGGCACTGGAGGCGCGCGTGCAACAGGCCGAGACTCGCGCCGCGGCGGCCGAGCAGAAGGCCCGGTCGACCGAAGGCAAAATCGTCGCGGTCGAGGAACAGGTCCAGGCGAAGCCGCGCAGCGGTGACAACAGTTTCAATCCGGCAATAAGCCTCGTGTTCCAGGGTGGCTTCTCCTCCTATTCCCAGGATCCGGAAGATTTTCACCTCGAAGGTATGCCGCTCGGCGGCGAAGCCGGCCTGCAGGACGAAGGGCTGGCACTCTGGGAGACCGAGCTGACGGCGTCGGCCAACATCGACAATCTCTTCTACGGACAGGCAACCATCGGCCTGCATACGCACGAAGGCGAAATCGAGGTCGATGTCGAAGAGGCCTTCGTCGACACCCTGTCATTGCCGGCTGGCCTCGGCCTGCGTTTCGGCCGCTTCTATTCATCGGTCGGCTACCTGAACGAGAAACACACCCATGCGTGGGATTTCGCCGATGCGCCGCTGGCCTATCAGGCATTCCTCGGTGGCCAGTATCGCGACGACGGGCTCCGCGCGAGCTGGGTGGCACCTCTTGATGCGTTGTTCGTGGAAGTGGGCGCAGAAACCCTGCGGGGTGACAGCTACCCGGGAGGCGGCAACTCGGGTGACTTCGGTGCCGTGCGCAACATGTTCGTCAACGTAGGCGGCGACATCGGGCAGAACAACAGCTGGCAGCTCGGCGTGTCACGGGTCGACGTCGACGTCGAGGAGCGATCGGCAGGGGGGCACGCGCACGACGACGATGGCGAAAGCCCGACGTTCAATGGTGACTCCGACCTGACGGTGGTCGATGCCGTCTGGAAGACCGACCTGGGTAACGACAAAGCGCTGATCTTCCAGGGCGAGTATTTTCGCCGCGACGAGGATGGGCAGGTCACGTTCGCAGAAGGCGCTGGCGAGGCACTGTTCAATTACGACGGCGAACAGGACGGCTGGTATCTGCAGGGTGTCCTCCAGTTCAATCGGCAATGGCGCGCCGGCGTGCGCTACGACCGCCTGAGTGCCGACAACGACCTGACGATGGTCAGCAATACGACCGGCGAGGCCGACGACGACATCTTCGAGGAATCGGGCTATCAGAGCAGCAGCCATGATCCTGATCGCTGGGCAGCAATGGTGGATTGGTCGCCGAGTGAGTTCAGCCGTGTGCGCCTGCAGTATGCACGCGACGACTCGCGCGCAGAAGATACCGACGACCAGATCTACCTGCAGTACATCATGACCCTGGGCGCACACGGCGCTCACCAGTACTGATGGCGCGAAGGCGTCTGTTGATGAGACCTCAAATCAGACAATTGGCCGGTTTGCTGGTCGCCTGCTTCCTCATAGGTTCGGTCCACGCGAAGCTGAACATCTTCGCCTGCGAGCCGGAATGGGCCGCGCTGACCCAGGAACTGGCCGGTGGGCATGCGACCGTATTCGCGGCCACGCACGCCGGACAGGATCCACACTATGTGCAGGCCAGGCCGTCGCTGATCGCACGATTACGCTCGGCCGATCTGGCCGTGTGCACCGGTGCTGAACTCGAGACCGGCTGGATGCCGATGCTGCAGCGACGGGCCAGGAACCCCAAAGTGCTGGCGGGAAAACCGGGTTACTTTGAAGCCACTCAACAGGTCACGTTGCTCGAAAAGCCAGCCGAACTGGATCGGGCTGAGGGTGATGTGCATGGTGATGGCAATCCGCACATTCAGGTGGACCCCCGCCGCGTGCTGGAGGTTGCCATGGCCTTGTCCTCAAGGCTGCAGCAGCTCGACCCAGGCAACAAGCCAAACTACGAGCAGCTGTTGCAGGATTTTACTGCGCGCTGGAAGGCGTCGATCGAACGCTGGCAGTCAGCGGCCGCGGGGCTCAGAGGCAAACGCGCTGTCGTCCACCATCGCGAATGGATCTACCTGTTGGACTGGCTGGGTATGCAGCGCGTCGGTTCGCTGGAGCCGAAACCGGGCATTCCACCCAACATGGCACACCTCGCGGACCTGAAGACGCAGCAGGCCGATGTGATCATCCTCTCACCAGCGAACGATAAGAAGCCGTCGGCCTGGCTACAGGAGCAGACCGGTACGCCGGTCGTCATGCTCCCGCACACAGTGGGGGCTGTGCCGAACAGCGATAACCTGTTTGATTTGTTCGACGAGATCATCCGACGGCTTTCTGAATCGGCAAGAACGTGAACCTGATCGATCTGTCGTTGCTCGGGCCGCCCCTCCTCGCCGGGGCGGTCGTGCTCAGCACCCATGTGCCGCTCGGGCGACAGGTCCTAGCGAGGGGTATCATCTTCATCGACCTGGCCATCGCCCAACTCGCAGGACTGGGTGTCATCCTGGTCTACTTCATGATCGAAGAGCCACCGGGATGGGCAGTGCAGCTATCGGCGTTTCTCGCGGCGCTCGGTGGTTCGATGGGACTGCGGTGGGCGGAAACGCGTTGGGCCGACGTATTGGAGGCACTGATTGGCATCGTCTTTGTACTTGCGGTCACCGCTGCACTGTTGATTCTGGCGAACGATCCTCACGGTGGCGAACGGCTCAAGGACCTGCTGGCCGGCCAACTGCTTTGGGTCACCTATGACGATCTCTGGGCGCCGATCGCCTTGTCGTTCGCCATCCTGGCCCTCTGGTTCAAGGGCCAGTCCGCAGACAATCCAACGTTGTTCTATTTGCTGTTCGCGCTGAGCGTTACGCTGTCTGTTCAACTGGTTGGTGTCTACCTGGTGTTTGCCAGCCTGATCATTCCGGCGATGGCAACCAGAAGACATGGAAGCCTGAAAGCGGCTTATAGCGTCGGATTGGCCGGCTATCTGCTCGGGTCGATAGGCTCACTCCTTACCGACCTCCCAACCGGACCCAGCGTGGTCTGGGCAATGGCTATTGGCGGGATAACTTACGGGTTGTTGTTCGGCGCCGGCAAGCTCCGCGAGAACAGCCCCGATGTGAGGTGAAACGGGCGAGGCCGAACGCATGCTCGACAGTCGCGATGATCGATGCGACATACTCGCTTCTCCCTCGCTTGCCCGGCATCCTGATTCGTCGCAGCCCATGGGTGCTGACCGGGACTTGGCGCTCTCAGTTCTCGCGCCAACTCTCGGACCTTGCCTCGAGCTACCTAGTGAGCAAGGGGTTCGGCCAAAAGCGTTGGCCGGCGCGGCCTTCTGCGAACACCGCGGGGCTGGACAGCTGCGGGGGAGGTTGTAGATAGTCTTCCCGGCAGCGTCGGTTCTGGTAATCGGGGTACATTCCCGATCTATCAACCGGCTACCCGGCTGAACGCAACAGGACTTCGGTCGGCAAGGTCCAGCGCTTCGCACGATCGTTCCTTCAGCGGCACGGCCCGATAGAAACGGTCGGCCGCCGGGTCGTCTACCCAAGACTCCGCCGCACGCAAAGCGCCAAACCTGGCCCCACCAAGCACGCCGGGTCCGCTGCGCCTCACGCGTGCCGCACCCCGAAGCGACATAAGGCCGCCACGTCGTTCGCCACCCGCGCAATAATCCCGGGGCACTCCAGGTCTCACACCCCGGGCGCGGCAGACGCCAGATGCGCATCTTCCGGATTCGCAGGCATTGTCTTTGCTTTAGGCATGCCGTACCGGCAATCCCGACCCACAATCAAAATCGAACATGAGGAGATGAGACATGAAGAACGCTCAAAAGGTCGCCACCTTTGCATCAGCCGCCCTCGCGGTTGCCATCAACACCAGCGCCATCGCTGCCGATTCACCCGCAGGCAGCCACGGTGCCGCCATCGGCGCGGGCGACAAGGTCCATTGCTATGGCGTACATTCCTGCAAAGGCAACTCGGACTGCAAGACTACCGAACATTCGTGCAAAGGCCAGAACAAGTGTGGCGGCCACGGCTTCAAAGCCATGGCGGC
>JASJCU010000140.1 GCA_030065815.1 Gammaproteobacteria bacterium
CGAGCACGGGTGGTCATCGCCCTGGCAGGGTTCGTCGCGGCGGTGCGACACCTGATAGCAATGAAGGAAATCGTCGGGATCGCTGCCGCTCGGAATCAGTTGCCGGGCCGCCTTGTTCATCAGCGGGATCGTGTAATCCGGTCGGATGACGAACAACGGGGTACCGATGCCGTCGATTATCGACTGCAGAAACGTCTTCGATTTATCCAGCTCGGCGGTTCGCTGCTCGACGCGGATTTCGAGTTCGCCACGTATCTTCTGCAACTCTGCGAGATGCGCCTCACGCTGCTGTCGTTCGCTCTGCAGCGACCGGTGGGTGCGCGTGAACAACATCGCCAACATCGCGTAGAAGACACCGAGGATCCCGGCGATCGACCAGAACACGACCTGCTGCCGTGCACCGACCTGCTCGAGGATCTTCGACACGTCCGCATAGATCTCGAAGACGCCGAGAATGCGCCCGGTGTCCGAATCCTCTATCGGGATGTACTGCTGATGCAGATCGACCGTATCCACGGAGCCATCCAAGACGTTTTCGCGATCACGTCTGACCAGATCCGAGACCGACTTGCCCGCCAGTGCACTGATCACGCCCTGGTTGCCGCTCGCGTCGCGGCCGATCTCGTCCTGTTTGGTCGAGAACAATACGGTGGCATCGGTGCCATAGACCTTGACCTTGACGACAGGCACCCACTGCAGCTCCTCCTTCAAGCGGTCCTCGATCCGCTGTCTTTCGACTTCGGAGAAAGCGTGTGGACTGAAGCGCAGCGCCGTCTCCAGGCCGTCGCTCAACAGGGAATTGTGCAACACGATTGCAAGGTTGCGATTGTGCGTGCTCAAGTGGTCCTGCAGGTACGCGTCACTCAGCTTGACGTGAAAGAACAGCAGCGACACGAGCACCAGACTCATACCGGCGATGCTGATCAACATGAAATGGCGTAGCGAAGGAAACATGCTCAGCCCTTGAAACCGTCGTCATCGGCAGCTTCGTCAGGATCGCTTCGATCAGCATGGGCCGGCTCGCGTTCCCGGGCGCTCTGCCATTCCCAGATCGCCGATCGCGCGCGCCTGACGTGCGCGTCGCCGTCGTCCGCCAGGTGCACATAGGTGCGCATCGCCCCCAGCGCGGCCTCGATGTCGTCGAGCGCCTCGAATGCCAGTGCCAGACCGTAATACGCGTTGACCTGACCAGGTCGCAGCGCAATCGCACGCTCGAACTGTTCCCGGGCCTCCAGCGGTCGATCCAGTCCGATCAGCGCGAAGCCGGCATTGACGCGCGCTTCAGGCATCTCCGGCGCCAGCTCGAGGACCCGCTCCAGCGCATCGAGCGCATACAGGTGTTCACCGATGTGCAGCATGGCCGCCGCCTGATGGAAGCGCTCGTGCAGTTCGCCGCCGTGGGCCCTGGCGACCGGTGTGGCGTGCGAGTGGGCGTGTGGAGCGGTGCGCGGCGCAGCCTGCGGCGGCGCGGCTACGGTTGCCGCCGCCGGTGCCGCCAGCGTTGCCACCTCTGGCGGGTTCACCGTCCGTGCACGCTCCGGGATCAGATAGACCAACACGCCCCCGGTGACCGAAGCCAGGACGACGAGCGTCACGATCTGCCAGCGCCTGTCGGTCTTCATACGGCCCCCTTGTGCGGCGCAATGCTGAGGAACGGCACGCCGAAGAAGGTCAGGAACGCGAGCACGAATACCCCCACCAACATCAGCCGGTCGACGGTCGCCGGCGTGCGGTAACTGACACGCACATGGAACGCAAAGACCATCGCCAGCCAGGTGGCGAATGCCCAGGTCTCCAGCGGGTCCCAGTCCCAGTAACGCCCCCAGGCGTCCTGCGCCCAGACCGCACCGGCAATCAGCATGGCGCTGTGGAACACGAAGGCCAGCATCAGCCAGCGCCACGCGACCTGGTCCATCTGCGGACCGCTCAGCGAACTGCCACCCAGTCCCAGCAGGGCCGTCGCGGCGAGGCTGCTCGCCACCAGGCAGCAGCCGAGGAACAGTTTGCCGGTGACCACGTGCACCCACAGCCAGGGATTGCCGTAGGTGGCGGGCAACGGCTTGCTCTCGGGATCGGCGACGATCATCCAGCCGGCCATCAGCAACAGTATCGCGGTCGCCACCGGCGCGCCCCGGCAGGCCTCGGGGAAACGCACGCAGGCGATGCCGTAGACCAGCCCGAGACTGAACAGGCTGCTGACCAGGATCTCGAACATGGTCAGGAACGGGCCCTGCCCGACGGCGATCCAGCGCACCGCGATGGCCGCCGCGAACACCAGGGCGCCGAGCAGTATCCATCGACCGACGTTGCGCCAGCGCCGGCGCCACGCCAACCCGGCCCCGACGACGTAACAGCCGCTGCCCGCCGCCAACAGCATGCCTTCGGCGCCGCTCACGCCGGCTGTCCCCTACCGTCGACGGCGCCGGCTCGTGCCGGCTGCAGTATCCGCGACGCGAAATGCACGGCCATGAAGATCACCGCGAGCGCGGCCAGGCTGAACAGCCACGACAACGTCGGGTTGTAGCGAACCTCGTAGCCGATCCACATCCCCAGCCGCTGGTAGTCGAGCCGACCGCCGTCCAGTGCCACGGACTCGCCCGGCCGCAAGGTCAGGCGGCGCCCGTCGAGTTTCAGACGGATCTCGGCGTCCCCGGCGATCGCGGTGCGCAGCGTCCAGGTTTCGTTGTACGGCGACGGCGGCAGTGCCAGCGCCAGCTCCAGCTCCTGCCCGGCCGGTGTCCGCCAGCTGGCGAGCTGACCGAGCTCGCTGATCGGGTACGACGGGAAGCGCACGGCACCGAGCTGCGCGTCTCCCACTTCCGGCCGCCACAACAGCAGCGCGGCGAAGCCCTTGTTGGATGTCGTGTAGAAACGGTGGCCGTCGACGATCAGCGGCACGTCGTCGCCGACCTCCAGCCTGCCGCGCTGCGCGACGTCGACCCGGCTGCGCGTCGACCCGCGGCGCAGGCCGGACGTGTAGTCGACCTCGACCGAGACCTGGCGAAACGCGCCGTCGGCCAGCAGTGGCGGCGCCAGCGGCCCGGCGTTCAGGCGCTCGAGCAGCTCACCGGCGTAGTCCTGGCCCTCGACCAGCGACAGGCGCGCCTGGTAGGCCGCGAGCTGGCCGTAGCCGGCCAGGCCGGCCAGCAGCAGCAGGCAGAGGTGAAACGCGAACAGCGCCGGGCGCCGGCGGAAACGCGGGTCCACCACCATCGCCGCGGCCAGATTGACGCCCAGCAGCGCGAGCGCCGGCGTGATGGTCCAGGCCCCGGGCAGCCCCAGGTTGTGATAGGCGAGCAACGCCGCCGCCAGCAGCACCAGGCCGACCAGCGTCAGGCGCAGCGACGCGACGGTGCGCAACAGGGTCATCATGGCGGATTCTCGCACACGTCTTTCATCCAGTCGGCACCCGTCGACGGATTGCCGCTCTGTGACCCGCAGTTGTTCTCGTTCCAGTCACCCGGCGACGCGAAGGTGCGGATCTTCAGTTTGGCCTCGAGATAGTAAGGCTCCTGGGTATAGGCCTGGCCACTCGAGCCGATCGGCACCTCGGTGCCCGGTGCCAGTCCCGCCTCGGGGCCGACGTCGTTGAGGTTGACCAGCAGGCTGCGGTTCTTGAAGCCGTGCGGCACCGCGACATGACACCAGGTGCACTCGACGCGTCCGATACGCTTGAAATGGAACGCGTGCAGGTTGTCCCTGTTGGAACTGAAAAAGCCGCTCGCGACCTGATCGTTGTTGTCAGTGGAGTAAAGCGTGTAGTCGTGGCATTTGAAGCACAGGTCGTTTTGTCCGCCGGTACCGGTCTCGCTGTCCCACACGCCTTTGAGGATGAAGTTGTTGGTCGAGCCGTGCGGGCCCCACGGGTTGCCGTTCTCGCCGCCGGTCGGTACCACCGTGCCTTGCGCGGTCGCCGAACCGTGGCAGTCGCTGCAGTACATCGTCTGCGTACCGACCGCCCGGTCGAACGGTGACTCCCACAGGGCGGCGGCGGCGTTGCGCAGCCCCAGCGTCCGTCCGGTCGGGCCCATGACCGGATGCCACGAGCGGTGATTGTTCGTCGCGTAGGCCGCGGCGGCGCCGGAGTTCGGCTTGGTCCCGACCCCCTGGTGGGTCACCGGCGCCTGGAATTCCTTGGCCTGGTTCGTGTACTGGGTCAGTCCGTTGGTGCCCGACGGCGTGCCACCCGAGGAATCACCGAGGTTGGGGCGGTTGCCGGTTGGATAGACGTTGTTGTCCAGGTAACCGAAGTCGGAGTGGCACTTGAGACAGATCTGGTACTCGCGGGTGACCCAGGTGCTGGTCACCGCGGTGCTCGCGCCGTCGCCGCCATCGCCCTGCTTGACCGTGTAGCTGACCGGCAGGTCCTGGAAGCTGGTGCTGCCGTAGTTCGGTTCGACCCCCCAGGCACCGCGTAGCACGCCCGACGCGATATTGCTGTGCTCGGCGGCATCGTGGTCATGGGTCCCGGCGACCGTCGCCCCACCACCGTTGAACAGCCGGTTGCGTTGCACCCGGTGGGGGTTGTGGCAGTCGGTGCACTCGGCGTGTCGGTTGTTCAGATCGCCGAAGCCGAGATTGGCCCGGGTCTCGGTCAGGTCCGAATCGACGAC
Source organism: Gammaproteobacteria bacterium (assembly GCA_030065815.1). Taxonomy (GTDB): domain Bacteria; phylum Pseudomonadota; class Gammaproteobacteria; order Chromatiales; family Chromatiaceae; genus Thiosocius. The sequence continues at coordinate 4,614 of JASJCU010000140.1, forward strand.
GTCGTGGACCTCGCTACCGGCCGGCTGGTCGATGCTCTCGATCGGCATGTGCCGCGGCAGGTTGAAATCGCTCTCGATGTTCGGCACCTGGGTGTTGGCCACCAGAATCGATTCCGCCGCCGTCGTGTGGCACTGGTAGCAGGTGCTCTCGATCGCGGCACCGCCGCCGCTGCGCGGGACGGTCGGCGAGCCGACCGCGTCGGTGCCCTCGCGCAGCAGCCGGCGCGCGCCCTGCACGGTGTGCGTGTCGTGGCAATTCAGGCACGAGGCCTCCCAGACGCGGATGCCGTCCGGGAACTCGCGCAATTCGGCCGGGCTGTTCGGCCCGCTCTTGTACTGCTCGTCGGCGATCGTGGAGTCGGCATGGGCGGAGCGCGACCAGGCCGTGCCGAGCTTGTCATGGCAGGCCACGCAGACGATGTCGGTCGCCTCGTTGAACGGACCACCGGTCGGGCTCACAGTCTGGAAGCGGTTCAGCCGCAGGAACTTTATCGACTTGGTCGGATCCTCGTCGCGGATATGCGGATCGTGGCAGCTGGTGCATTCCAGCTGCCCGTTTTCGAGCGGCACCACAGGCCTGACACCGGGTTCGCGGGTCAGGATATGCGGCGACGCCTGCGGGTCGCGCAACTCGCCGTCGGCCAGCGCCAGGCTGGTGTCATAGGTGAACGAGATCGGGTGGTCGTTGGTCAGGTTGACACCGAGCCGGCGGGTGAAGCCGGTCAGCTCGCCCTCACCGGCGGGGATGCTGCCATCCAGTTCCGTCCCGGTCATCGCGATGACCGGATTGAGCTGGCCGTTGGCCACATTCACCTGTCCGATCGCCAGCGTGCCGTCATGGCACGACAGGCACAGCTTGGAACTGCCACCCGGCGTCGCCGCGATGTCGGTGGCATCGATCGAGTTCGACGTGTACGGCGTGTAGGTCGCACCGGACAGCTGGCGGTTCCACAGCGGCGCCGCCGGGATGTTCTCGGCGCCGTGCGGCGTATGGCAGAACACGCACACCTGGGTCTCCGAGACTGCCTTGACCGGCCCCGGTCCGGTCACCGAGAGGTTGTGCTTGGTGTTGCGCACGTCCGACACCGGCGCGGCCATCGCCGGCGCCAGGCCTACTGCGATCCACAGCCATAGGAATCTTATGCCGTTCACAGGTCTTCTCCGAGGAACTGCAATACTGCCACGCGCCCGTTGAACATGTCAGAGACGTAGACGCGGCCGCTGTCGCCCGCCCAAACGCCGCTCGGCAGGTAGAACTGGCCCGGCCGGTGGCCGGTGCCACCGATCGGCAGCAGCAGCCGGCCGTCGCGGTCGAATACCAGCAGGTGGTCGTAATAGGACTCGATGACGTAGACCAGGCCGTCGTCGGATACGGCGACCCCCTTGGGCCGGGTCAGGTTACCGATGTAGAGCCCGCGCTCGCCGAAACTGGAGACGAAGCGACCGTCTTTGTCGTACACCTGAATGCGCGCATTCAGCGTGTCCGTGACATACAGGCGATCGTCGGACAACGCGATGTAAGTCGGGCTGTTGAGCTGCCCTGCGCCGACGCCCTCCTCGCCGATACTGCGCAACAGCTCGCCGTCGCGATCGATCACCTTGACCGCATTGGCGCGCGTGTCGGCGACGTAGATCCGATCGTTGGCGGCATCGATCGCGAGGCCGGTCGGCCGCTCGAAGACGCCCTTGCCGACGATCTTGCGCGGCTCGCCGGCGGCGGTCAGAAACACCAGGATGCCGAGTTCGGCATCGGATACGACCGCACCGCCATCGGGCAGCGGCACCACGCCCACCGGGGCGACGAATCGCCGCGTCTGATCGACCTGATCGAAGACCTGCAGCGTGCCGGCCACGGTGTCGAACTGGAACACCGCCTGCCGGCTGACATCGGCGACCCAGATCCGCCCGTCCTTGCCTTCGGCCACGCCCTGCGGCCGCCGCAACACGACAGGCTCGCGGCGTTCGCGGCCGAGGCCGACCAGCCACGACAGAAAGCGCTGGGCGCGACCACTGTCGTTGTCTGCAACGAAGTTCTGCTCGCCGGTCAGATCGCCGACGTAGACGAAGCGCGGCACCTGCGCGCCCTTCGGCCAGACCGGCCAATCGCCGTCACGGCGATCCGGCAGCTCCGAGATACGGAAGACGCTCGTCGGCTCAGCGCATCCGAGCAGCGTGAGCGTTACAGCACAGCAGGCAATGAATGCTTGCAGTTTCATCGATTACCAACGTCCCGGTCCACCTGTCTGATGCCCCCCAACGATCCGGCTCTTGAGGCCGGCAAGCCCGCTGTGGCAGAGATCGCAGTTCTCGACCGACCAGGCCACGTCGCCGTTGTGGCACATTCCGCAGTACTTGCCGTCGATGATGTCGTCCATGGTCACGTTATTGGCTCCGGCTCGCATCTCGAATCCCAGTTCGTGATGACACACCTTGCAGCGAAAGCGAATACGGTGAAACCAGTGTGAAAAGATCACCGGCCGCATGCCGGCATCTTCCGAGTGGCGATTCAGGATCACGTCGCCGTATTCGGACTGTGCGGTCGGGGACAGCAGCACGGCCAGCATCAAAATTACGACATGCGACACAGTTATTCGCCCTCCGTACCTTCATTGATCGGCGGCAAACGGTGCCACGCTGTGGCAGCGGTTGCATTCGGTAAGCGGAAACGCGACGGCACCGTGGCAACGGCCACAGTATTCGCCCGACAGGATCAACAACATCGTCATGGGCGTCTTGCCAACCTCGCGCGCGAAAAGGTGATCATGGCAATTGTCGCAATCCAGCCACTCCGTATGTGCCTTGTGCGGAAAGCGCACGAAGTTCGCGGATCCCGTGTTCTTCATGATCACGTCCGTCTCGCGAATGTTGACCTCGGTCTCCGGGTTGATGTTGGTGCGCGGATCGATATAGCCCTCGCGCAGCGCCTCGACCCAGTCGACCATGTTGCCGGCCGTGTTGGCCGGCAGTCGCGACAGCGCCTCGGCAGGCTCCTGCAACAGGTCCAGTGCCGGATTGCCCGGATCATGCAAACCGTTGTGCGCCAACGGCTTCCATGCGGCACTCCTGGCTTCGACGGCTAGGAA
>JASJCU010000141.1 GCA_030065815.1 Gammaproteobacteria bacterium
CGACAATGCCGGCACCGCGCTGCGCCATTTCTGGTTCCTGATCCAGGAGGCGCTGTTGCCGGGCGAACCGATCCTGTCCGACGCCTGGCGCATTACCGATTTCTGGACCGCCGCCGAGGTCGCGAGCCTGCTCGGTGTGCTGGTGCTGCTGACGGCGATCGTGGTCGGCCTGCGCCTGCGTCACCCGGCCGCACTCGGCGGCGCGTGGCTGGTTCTGTGGCTGCTGCCCGGGGTCGGCGTGTTCCCGGCCGATCGTTACCACGACAGCCAGGTGCTGTACCTCGCGGTCTGGGGCGTCGCATTCGCGCTCGGGTTCGTGATCCTGCAGCTGTGGCGCCCGGTCGGGCGCCAGCTGGTGCCCGGCAGCGAGGGGCTCGCATTCGCACCGATCATCATCGTGCTCGCGGTCATCACCGCGTTTTCGAATGTCCGCTGGTGGGAGCACCGCGGCCTGTTCGACAGCGAGATCGCCAGCGACCCCCACTACGTCGAGGGCCGCGTCGAGCTCGCCAAGGAGGCGCTGGCCGGCGGCGACGCCGCGCTCGCGCTGAACCACCTGCGCACCGCGGTCGAGGCCTCCAAGGACACCACCTACACCGGCTACTGGCCACAGCGCGAGGCGCGCCTGCTGCTCGGCCGCGCGAGCTGGCAGGTGGGCAACTACGCCGCCGCCGCCGACACCCTCGCCGCGGCGCTGCAGGCTGACCCCGACGACCCCGACCTGCTGTACTGGCTGGCCGTCACCGAGCTGTCGCAGCAGTCGCACGCGGCGGCCGAGCAGCACCTGCGCGAGGCGCGCCAGCTGCGCGCGCCGTTCCCCGACGCCGACGCCGACCTCGGCGTCGCGCTCGCCGGCCAGCAGCGCTTCGTCGAGGCCTACCCGTTGCTGGCCGCGGCGATCGATGCCGGGCTCGGCAACGCGCGCCGCCACCGCGCACTGGCGCTGGTCTACATCGACGGCAACCGGCTCGACGACGCCGCCCGCCACCTCGAGACCACGCTGACATTGCGCGACAGCGCCGTCGAGCGCGCCCGGCTGGCCTGGGTCTACTGGCGCCTGGGCCGCAAGGTCGAAGCCGAGGATGCGCTGCGCGCCGCGACCGACATCGACGACGGCGACGCCTACGTCGACTGGGTGCGCACCCAGCTCGAAGCGGCCGCACCGACCGCCGACGGCGCAGCCGATTGACCGCAAAAGAAAAACCCCGGCGGCCGGCCGGGGTTTCGTTGGCATGCCGCAGCGCGGCCGACGGGTCGTCGCTCAGGAACAGCCGCCCTGCGAACCACAGGTGCCGCAACCGCCGCCGGACGCCGGCTGCAGGTTGTTGAACACGAAGCGTGCGTCACCGTCGCCGCCATCGACGAAGTCGATCTCGACGCCACGAATGTATTCCAGCGTGCCGGCGTCGACGATCACGCGCACGCCATCGTATTCGCGGACACGGTCGTCGTCGTTGAGCTGGTCGGTGAAGGTCATGCCGAAGCTGACGCCGCTGCAGCCACCCGGAGTCGCGAACACCCGAACGCCCTCGATGTTGTCATCGACCTGTCCCATCAACTCGGCCATCTTGCCCTGGGCCGGGCTGGTCAGCGTGAGTTCGGTATCGGCCAGTGCCAGTTGCGTCATCGGTCCACCTCGTCTGGGCTTTCTACGTAAAACCCTGCGAGTCTAGCACCGCCGGCGGCGGAAATCAGTACAGGCGGTCGCGCGCGGCGAGCGTGTAGAGGTGGCGCTCCGCGTCTACGACGTGCTGGCCCCAGTGCTTGCAGAACCCGGTTCGCCAGCCGCCCAGCGTATGCAGCGGGTCGTCGCTGACCTCGAGACGCTCGAGGCCGTCCTTGAGCTCGCAGTAGATGTCGGTGAGGTCGTCGGCGAGGCTGCCGCTCATCTCCTGGCGGTCGGGCGTCACGTCGTACTCCATCCAGTAGCCGTCGAGGTCGCCGAGCAGGCGGTGCAGGCGGCTGAACAGCTCGAATCGCCGGTCGAGATCGGCGTCCGGATCCGGCAACGCGCACTGCGAGACCGGCCCGACCGCCGTCATCGCGGCGTGCAGGCGGGGCAGCAGTTCGTTGAGCTGGGCCAGCGGCGCGCGATCGTCGTCGTCGAGCGACTCGATCAGTTCGCAGTACCGCCGGGCGATCGCCAGGAGTTCTTGGTCGGCAATTCCCATGGCGCTCCCTCCGGTTTAATTCAGCGCAGACGGGACCGGTGCTGCAAGTGCTTGTTTTTGCAGCGGATGTGCAGCTATCGGGCTGTCCACAAGTGTAGACCAGATTTGGCGCTCGCCCAGCACCGCTTGTTGCGCTGCGGCAAGAGTCTGTGGATTTTTCGAGAAACGCCGGCGGCGCGGCGCGGGCGGTCGCGGCGTCAGATCTCCATCATCTCGAAATCTTCCTTGCCGGCACCGCACTCCGGGCACTGCCAGTTGAGCGGCACGTCTTCCCAGCGCGTGCCCGGCGCGATGCCGTCGTCGGGTGCACCCTTGGCCTCGTCGTAGACGTAACCACAGATGACACACATGTAAGTCTTCATGTCGCGGCGTTTCCTGCGTTTCCCGCACGCATTCTGCCAGATCCGCCGGCGCGATTGACCGGTTCGCGGCAAGGTTGCGCGGGGTCCGGCGGATCCGCCGACTGATACACTGTTAAAGTCATGTCGCATTCCCCGATCGTTCTCTGCATCGGCGGCCACGATCCCAGCGGCGGCGCCGGCATCCAGGCCGACATCGAGTCGGTCGCGGCGCTGGGCGGCCGCGCCGTAACGCTGGTCACGGCGCTGACCACGCAGGACACCCACGACATCCGCGACATCGACAGCGTGCCGGCCGACACGCTGGGTCGCCAACTCGCCACGCTGTGGCACGACATCCGGCCGGACGCGGTCAAGACCGGCCTGTTCGGCGACAGCGCGCAGCTTGGCCCGGTCGTCGAACGCCTGCGCGGCTTCGACGGCCCGGTCGTCGTCGATCCGGTGCTCGCCGCCGGCGGTGGCTTTGCCGTCGACGGCGGCGGACTCGCCGCGGCGCTGCGCGAACAGCTGCTGCCACTGGCGACCCTGGTCACGCCGAACCGCGCCGAGGCGCGCCGCCTCGCCGGGATCGACGACGCCGATGCCGCTGCCGGGCGTCTGCTGGCGGCCGGCGCCGCTGCGGTGCTGCTGACCGGCGCCGACGAGAGCCACGGCGACAGCGTCGTCAACCGCCTGTTCAGTGCCTCCGGCACGCGCGACTTCACGGCGCCGCACCTGCCGGGCCGCTTCCACGGCTCGGGCTGCACGCTGGCCAGCGCCTGCGCGACCTGCCTGGCCCTCGGCATGCCGCTGGCCGACGCGATCACGCGCGCCCAGGCCTTCACGATCGCCGCGCTCGAGCGCGCGACCCGCCCGGGCGGCGGCCAGGCGCTGCCGCGGCGCCTGCCGTGAACCTATCGGACACCGCGGCGCGGTTGCGCGGCCTCTACGTGATCACGCCGGACAGCCGCGCCGGCAGCGACGCGCTGGCCCGCGCGGTGCGCGCCGCGCTGCACGGCGGCGCCCGCATCGTGCAGTACCGCGACAAGGGCGACGACACGGCGCGCCGCCTCGACGCGGCGCGCGTGCTGCGCGCCGTGACCCGCGAGTTCGGCGTGCCGCTGTTGGTCAACGACGACGTCGAGCTCGCCGCCGCGGTCGCTGCCGACGGCGTGCACCTCGGTCGCGACGACACCGACCTGGCCAGCGCGCGCCGCCGCCTGCGCGCCGGCAGCCTGATCGGCATCTCCTGCTACGACCGCTTCGCACTCGCGGCCCAGGCGGCCGCCGCCGGCGCCGACTACGTCGCGTTCGGCAGTTTCCATGCGTCGCCGACCAAGCCGCAGGCGGTGCGCGCAACGCCGCAGCTGCTGCAGCGGGCACGCCGCGAGCTGGCCGTGCCGACGGTTGCCATCGGCGGTATAAGCCCCGAGAATGGCGCCGCGCTGGTCGCCGCCGGCGCCGACATGCTGGCCGTGATCAGCGCCGTCTTCGCCGCGCCCGACGTGCGCGCGGCCGCGCAGGCCTTCGCACCCTGTTTCGCATCCCCGGAGGAATCCCGTCCATGAGCGTAGCCCAGCAACGTTTCGAACTCGCCCAGCGCCATATCCCCGGTGGCGTGAACTCACCGGTGCGGGCGTTCAAGGGCGTCGGCGGCGAGCCGGTGTTCGTCGACAGCGCGGCCGGCCCGTACCTGTTCGACCCGGACGGCAAGCGCTACATCGACTATGTCGGCTCGTGGGGCCCGATGATCCTCGGCCATGCCCACCCCGAGGTCATCGAGGCGGTGTCAGAGGCCATCCGCAAGGGGCTGTCGTTCGGCGCACCGACCGAGATCGAGACGCGCATGGCCGACCGGGTCTGCGAGCTGATGCCGTCGATCGAGCTGGTGCGCATGGTGTCGTCGGGCACCGAGGCGACGATGTCGGCGATCCGCCTGGCACGCGGCTTCACCGGGCGCGACAAGATCGTCAAGTTCGAGGGCTGCTATCACGGCCACTCCGACTCGCTGCTGGTCAAGGCCGGTTCCGGCGCGCTGACCCTCGGCGAGCCGTCGTCGCCGGGCGTGCCGGCGGCGCTCGCCGAGCACACGATCACGCTGAGCTACAACGATCTCGACCAGGTGCGCGACGCGTTCGCGTCGGCCGGTGACCAGATCGCGTGCATCATCGTCGAGCCGGTCGCCGGCAACATGAACTGTATCCTGCCGCAGGCCGGCTTCCTGCAGGGGTTGCGCGAGGTCTGCGACCAGCACGGTACGGTCCTGATCTTCGACGAGGTCATGACCGGCTTCCGCGTCGCCCTCGGCGGCGTGCAGTCGGTATACGACGTCAGGCCCGACCTGACCACGCTCGGCAAGGTGATCGGCGGCGGCATGCCGGTCGGCGCATTCGGCGGCCGCCGCGACATCATGGAGAAGATCGCCCCGCTCGGCCCGGTCTACCAGGCCGGCACACTGTCCGGAAACCCGGTCGCGATGACCGCCGGCCTGAAGACGCTGGAACTGATCGCGCTGCCCGGCTTCTTCGACGAGCTCGGAGACAAGACCGAACGCCTGGTCGCCGGCATGGTCGAGCAGGCGGCTGCCGCCGGCGTGCCGCTGACCGAGAATCACCTCGGCGGCATGTTCGGCCTGTTCTTCACCGAGCAGGACAAGGTCGCGGATTTCGCCGGCACGATGGCCTGTGACCAGGAGCGCTTCCGAAGCTTCTTCCACGCCATGCTCGAACACGGCGTCTACCTCGCACCGTCGGCGTTCGAGGCGGGCTTCGTGTCGGCCGCGCACAGCGACGACGACATCGCCGCGACGCTCGAGGCGGCGCGCCAGGTGTTCGCGCAGCTGGCTTGATCCGGCACCGAGTTGGGAACGCAAAGGCCGCAAAGACGCAATGGCCGCCGAGTTGATCTATTGACGACGCGTCCACCACCAGCCTCAGGACCTGTCGTCAGTTCCGCGGAAGCAGGACCCCCAGTTGCCATTGACCGGTAGCACGCCTTCCCGCGTTGGCATGACAAGATCAAGCTTGAAGCCGTCTTCTTCGCGTCCTTCGCGCCTTTGCGGCCCTCGCGTTTCGAGACGCGGTGCGTGACCCGTCGTGACGGAGCTCTTCAACGACCTGCTCGAATGGATCCGTCAGAACCCGGACTACGCCGGGCTGGTCGTGTTCGCGATGTCGCTGGCCGAGTCGCTGGCGATCGTCGGCATGCTGATCCCGGGCGTGATCATCCTGTTCGGCGCCGGCGTGCTGATCGGCGCCGGCGTGTTGGATTTCTGGACGATGTGCGCATGGGCGATTGCCGGCGCGGTGATCGGTGATGGCCTCAGCTACTGGCTCGGTCACCATTTCGACTACCTGACCGAGCGCTGGCGCTGGTTCCGCCTGCACCCAGATCACCTGCAGAAGGGCATCGCGTTCTTCGAGGAGTACGGCGACCTCAGCGTCGCGCTCGGCCGCTTCTTCGGTCCGGTACGCGCGATCGTGCCGCTGGTCGCCGGCCTCATGCGCATGCCGCCGAAGCGCTTCTACATCGCCAATGTACTGTCGGCGCTGGTCTGGGCGCCGGCCTACCTGATACCGGGCATGGTGCTCGGCGAGATCGGCAACGGTGGCGACTGGCGGCAGCTGTTGTTCCCGGTCGCCGCCATCGTCCTGATCGTGATCGTCTGGCTGCTGATCCACCTGCGCCGTCGCTGACCGCGGCGGGCGTCGCTCAGTCGCTGTCGCCGTGCGCCGGGTTGATCAGCCCGGCTAGGCGGCGCAGGCGTTGCCCGCCGTCGTCGAGGTCGAACAGCGCCTGCTTTTCGGCCAGCGGTATCGGCAACAGCTCGATCAGCCGGTGGGCGACGTGGTCGGCACTCGGTGACGCGACGCGCAAGCGGTCGAACGGTTCGCCGACGCGATCCAGCAGCTCGTCGAGCAACTGCGCCGTCCACGCGAGCTCGGGCGGCAGCGCGGCCGGCGCCTGGTCGGGCTGGTGCTCGACGTCGGCGCGCAGCAGGTCATCGTGTTCGACCTGCACCGACGCGACGCGGATACGCCGCCCGCCCTCGCACAGCAGGTTGAGCAGGCCGTCGTCGCCACGCTCGAAGTCGATGATGCGGGCGAGCGTCCCAGTCTGCGCGGTTGCCGCGACGCCACCGGCCTCGGGCCCGTCGACGATCGAGACCACCGCGAACGGCTGCTGCTCGCGCAGGCACTCGCTGACCATGCGCTGGTAGCGCGGCTCGAAGATGCGCAGCGGCAGCAGGCCGCCGGGGAACAGCACCAGGTTGAGCGGGAACAGCGCGACGCGCTGGCGCCCGGGATCAGTGTCCATCGCCCCAGCGCGCCATCAGGCTGTGCGTGACATCGAGGTGGTCGAGCACGCGCGCGACCATGAAGTCGACGATGTCGTCGACGGCCTGCGGACGGAAATAGAACCCGGGATTGGCCGGCATGATCACGGCGCCGGCCTGGGCCAGGCGCAGCATGTTTTCGAGATGGATCGTCGACAGCGGCGTCTCGCGCACGACCAGGATCAGCCGGCGCTGCTCTTTCAACGCAACGTCGGCGGCGCGGTCGATCAGGTCGTCGCAGATGCCGTTCGCGACACTGGCCAGCGTCCCGGTCGTGCACGGACAGATCACGACAGCCTGCGGCGGGTTCGACCCGCTGGCCACCGGCGCGGTCCACTGCTGCCGGCCGAATACCCGAAGCTGCCCGGCGCGTGCGCCGTAGTGCTTCGCGAGGTAGGCCTGCATCTCGTCGGGACGACCCGGCAGCTGCAGATCGGTCTCCATGTTGACGACGACCTGCGCGGCCTGCGAGACCATCAGGTAGACGTCGCGCTCGGCGTCGAGCAGGCACTGCACCAGGCGCAGGCCGTACTGGATGCCCGACGCGCCGGTCCAGGCAACGGCGATGGGACTGCGGGATTCGCTCATGGCGTGAATTTAAGCATGTCCGTTGCGTGCTGCGGGGGTGTCCGCGTTTTCTGCGTGGTCGGGGGCTACATGTGATTCGCGCTGACGCGGCGGAAGTTGTCCTTGATGCGGACGGCAGCGCGTACCCGCGGTGATTGCTTTTTTTCGTTATGTCGGTTCGGGGTGAACGAAGGCAACGAAGGTGTTGTTCGCGCTGACGCGCGGGGTTTGTTTTGAATGCGCTCGGCGGAGCGCGCCCGCCCTTCTTTCTTTTGCTTGCCCAAAAGAAAGAAGGCAAAGAAAAGGGCACCCCGAAGGCTTGGTC
>JASJCU010000024.1 GCA_030065815.1 Gammaproteobacteria bacterium
AGCGTGTTCCTCGACCGGCGTTATCCGTGGGTCTGCTGCGACGAAGAACCGAACATCGGCTCGGCCGGGCCGACCGTCACCAATACCGCGTTCGGGCTGGCCCAGGCGATGGGCTTTGCGACGCTGGTGTTCGCCGGCATCGACATGTGCCACAGCAGCGACGGGTATTCGCACGCCCAGGGCAGCAACGAGTTCGATGCCGGACCGATGTTCGGCGTCGCCAACATGCGCGTCACGACCAACAGCGGCCGTACCGCCGAGACGACACCGGATTTCTACAACGCGATTGGCGCGTTCGGCGCGCAGGCGCTGGCCGCCCGCGCGAACGGCATGCAGGCCATCAACCCGGCGCCCGGCGCCGCCGTCATAGAAGGTGTCGAACACGTGCCCGTCGGGCAACTGACCATCGACCGCGTAGATGGCGACCCCTTCGATACGCTGCACGCCGCGATCGACGGCGATTCCCCGGCGCAACGGCGTGACAACCTAGCGGCGATGAAGCGTGAGCTGGCACGCGCGCACGACCGGCTGCGCAAGATCACCCGTCTCGCCGACGAGGCGCTGGCCTGCAACGACGGCCTGTTCGGCCGCGGCGGCAAGCCGGCGGATTTCCGCCACAAGAAGCGCATGGACAGGATCGAGCGCCAGCTCGATACCAAGTACGCCGATTTCTCCGAGATCGTCAAGATGTTCAGTGCCCGGGCCTTCCTGCACATGCCACCGTCGGACCGCGACTGGAGCGACGAAGAGATCGAGCAGGCCGGCAAGACCTACTACAACGCCTACCGCGACAACGCGCAGGCGATTCTGCAGCTCGTCGAACAGGCACAGCGGCGCATCGATACCGCGGTCATCGAGGAGAGCGACACGCCGGACGTCGAGCGCATGCTGCAACAATGGCAGGACGACAACATTCCCGGTCGTGCCGCCGTGTGGCGCTACCGCCATCCGCAACCCGCCGCCGTGCTGTCGCCGCAACTGGCGCAGCGCTTCGATGCCATGGACGCGGCATTCCGCCGCATACTCGACATCCGCGACACCGGGCATGCGCAGAAGATGCGCAACGAGGCGGCTCTCGGTCCGGTGCGCGGCAAACTGCAGGTGCTGTTCAAGGAGCGCAACGCCGTCGAACTGACGAATCTCGCGGCGCAGTTGGCCAAGCAGGACACCGACGAGGCGCGCCAGCTGCTTGCGCTGGCGACCGGCTACCGCGCCGAGATCGATGGCCACGCCGAGGCCGCATTCGATGGCTACGCGGCGTTGATCGACCTGGCCCGCGAGCAGATCGCGGCTGACAGCGACGCGGTGCCTAACCCCCGCCTCGAAGACGCGCTGCGGCGCATGGTCGTCATCGCACTGGCTGAGGGATGGCACGACCAGGCGCTGCTGATCCTCGAGACACTGGCCGGCATGGCGCCGGCCTACCAACCGCAGTTCGCCGAGATGCTGCGCCTGACCGGCAACCCGGAGGCCGCGGTCGACGTCTACTCGGCATACCTGAGCCGCGCCCCCGGCGACCATGTCACGCTGTTGCGTCTCGGCAAGCTGTATCAGACCATGGGCTCCGTCGACGCGGCCAGGACCGCGTTCACGTACATCCTCGAACAGGACCCGGACAACAAGGCGGCGCGCTCCCTGCTGGACGGACTCGGCACGGCAGCGTAGCTGCCGACCACGACAGGCAATGAAAAAGATACTGGTCACCGGCGCCGACGGCTTCATCGGTTCGCACCTGTGCGAGGCCCTGGTGCGTGCCGGCCACGACGTTCGCGCCTTCGTCTACTACAACAGTTTCGGCCATTGGGGCTGGCTGGACAGCGCCGACGCCGCGGTGCGCGACGCCGTCGACGTATTTGCCGGCGACATCCGCGACCCGCACGGCGTGCGCACCGCAATGCAGGGCTGCGACACCGTGCTGCACCTCGCCGCGCTGATCGGCATTCCGTACTCGTACCATTCGCCGGACGCCTACGTGGACACCAATGTGCGCGGCACGCTCAACGTGGTCCAGGCGGGCCGCGACCTGGCCGTCGAGCGTATCGTCCATACGTCGACCAGCGAGGTCTACGGCACCGCGCAATCGGTGCCTATCGCGGAAACGCACCCGCTGGTCGGGCAGTCACCGTACTCGGCGACCAAGATCGGCGCCGACCAGATCGCGCTGTCGTTCCACAAGTCGTTCGCGACCCCGGTCACGGTCGTGCGGCCGTTCAACACCTTCGGACCGCGCCAGTCGGCGCGCGCGGTGATCCCGACCGTGATCACGCAGATCGCCGCGGGCCTGGACACGATCCGCCTCGGCTCGCTGCATCCTACCCGCGACTTCAGCTACGTCAGCGACACCGTCGCCGGGTTCATCGCCGCGGCGCGCAGCGACGCCGCCGTCGGCAAGGTCGTCAACCTGGGCAGCAACTTCGAGATCAGCATCGGCGACACCGTCGCGCTGATCGCCGAGCTGATGCGGTCCGACATCCGGGTCGAGACCGACGACCGCCGGCTGCGACCGGGCGACAGCGAGGTCGAACGCCTGTGGGCCGACAACGGCCTGGCGCGCGAGCTGCTCGGCTGGTCGCCGGCCTTCGCCGGCCGCGACGGTTTCGCGCGCGCGCTGCAACAGACCATCGACTGGTTCGTCGAACCCACCAACCTGGCCCGGTACAAGCACCTGCGATACAACATCTGAGCCGGACTTCCCTATTCCGAACAACCTGTTAGACTCGCGGCTGAACGCAAACTGTAAGCAATCGCGCGGCCACGGCAGATCCTGGTCTCGGCACGGCTGGCCGAAGCCGGGCCGGCGACCGGCCTCAGGAATGCGCTTATTCTGCCGCTATCCGCCGGCAACGGCCGCAACGCAATAACAACGACTGGATCGTGACACCGATGTTTCCCGCCCGACGATTCGCCCTGATTGCCCTGTGCCTGCTGCTGCCGGCGCTCGCGCAGGCGGTCACGCTCGGCGAGGCCCGGGTCAAATCGTTCCTGAACCAACCGCTCGACGTCGAGATCGACCTGATCGGCGTCGCCCCGGGACAGCACGAGGCCCTGCGGCTGCGGGTCGCGAACCAGGAGTACTTCGACCGCCTCGGCATCGTCTACTCGACGCTGCTGGCCGACCTCAGTTTCGACGTCGTGCGCTCCGGCCAGCGCTGGCTGGTGCGCGCACGCACGCGCCGGCCGGTCACCGAACCGTTCGTCGACTTCCCGCTGCAGATGACCTGGCCCGGCGGCCAGATGATCCGTCAGTACACGCTGCTGCTCGACCCGCAGCGGCCGATCCGCCCGGCGCGCGCGACCCAGACCAGCCGCGCCGCGGCACCGCCACCAGCGCCGGCCCCGGCCGCGACCACAGCCGCGGCGCCGCGCGCCGACAGCTACGGACCGGTGCAGCGCGGCGAGACGCTGTGGCCAATCGCCAAGGCGCTGCGCCCGGCCGGCATCACGACCCGGCAGATGGCGATGGCGCTGCTGCGCGCCAATCCGCAGGCATTCATCAACGGCGACATCAACAAGCTGCGTGCCGGCGCCACGCTGACGATCCCGCCGCTCGGTTTCATCGAGGAACTCGATCCGCGGACCGCCCGCGAACAGTTTGCCGCCGCGACCCAGCGCCGCGCACCGGCGGTCGCGACGTCGCCACGCGCCACCACGGCGGCGACGGCGCCTGCCGCGCCGCAAGCGGCGCCGCCGCCGGCCGCGACCGCGCCACCGCTCGCCGGGCAGCCACGCGGCGAAACGCCGGACGACCCGCAGCTGCGCATCGTCGGCGAGCCGGGGCCGGACACGGCCGACGCGAACGACGAAAAGGACCTGCAGGAGAAGCTGCTGGTCACGATGGAGGAGATCGAGAGCAACCGGCTGAACAACGAGGCGATCGAATCCCGGCTCGCCCGGCTCGAGGCCGAGATCGCGCGCATGCAGCAGCTGGTCGAGCTCAAGGACGCACAGATCGCGGCGCTGCAGTCCGAGGTCAGCACGCGCGATGCCATCGACGCCGCGGCGCTGGCGGCCGAACCGGCGCCGCCGGAGCCCGCGGTCGCCGCGTCGATGGCACCGGGGACGGCGTCGCCGGGTGTCGATCCGGTAGTCGCACCGACGCCGATCGGATCGATCGACGCGGTCGGCCCGGCCGCCCGGCCATCGACGGCGATGCGCAACTGGCAGGAACAGTACCTGTGGCTGATCTGGGTCGCGCTGGCCCTGCTCGCGGTGACGACGCTGGCCCTGCTGTTGCGCCGGCCACAGCCGGTCGCCGGCGAGCCGGCAGCGGTCGAGCTGCCCACGGTCGCACCGGCCGCCGCCACGGCCAGCGCCGGGATCGCCAGCAGCGCGGCACCGCAGGCCGCCGAGCTGCGCGGCGCCGAAGAGGACCTGCGCGCCGTCGCCGACGCCAGGCTGCCGGAGACCGACCCGGCCGAACAGCCCGAGGCCGCGCTGCCGGAGCTCGATATCAGTCAGATCACGGCCGCGGCCGAGGAGCTGGAGGGCGGCGAAAACATCACCGACTCGGTGCTCGCCGAAATGCTCGAAGAGAGCCGTCTGCTGCCCGAGGCGCCGACCGCGGACAAGGGCGAATCGGACTTCGATGACGACGACATCGCGTCGTGGATCCGCGAACTCGACAACGACAACGCCGATGGCAGCGAGTCGCGCAGCGCCAACGACGAGTCGCTGGCCGACGACAGCGACGAGATCCCGAGCATCCTGACCGAACTCGACGATCAGCTGACGTCGTCGAGTTCGCCGGAATTCCCGGAGACGCCGCGGATCGAACTCGAACCGGTCGACGAGCCGGTCGACGAGCCGGCCGACCAACAACCCCCGGCAGCGCCGCCGGTCGAGGACGACACCTTCACGATGAGCCTCGATCTCGCCCGCGCCTATCTCGAGATCGGCGACCAGGAGGGTGCCAGGGACATGCTGCAGCAGGCACTGGCCGGGGCCCGCGACCCCGATCACCGGCGCCAGATCGAGGAGCTGCTGCGGCAGATCTCATCGTAGGTGGCCGGCCTGTCCGCCGGTTGCCGTGACCGCGCGGCCACGCGGCCACGGCATCCGCCATCTGGCCGGCTCAGTCCGGTTCCGGCCAGTCGTGGAAGCGCTTGACCAGGATGCCGTCGAGATCGGTGTCGCGCAGGATCGCGGCCACCTTGGCCGCCGCACCGGGTTCGCCGTAGGGATTCTCGCGCCGCGCGGCGATTCGTCGCATGTCCGCCGTCATCGCCCGATCGAGCGCCGCCGCGATCGCGGCAGCGTCGCCGGCGCAATCGATCACCGACGGCGCGCGCAGCCGCGCACGCTGGCGGTCACCGATGTTGACCGTCGGCACACCCAGGGACGGCACCTCGATCAGGCCGCTCGACGAATTGCCGACCACCGCGGCCGACGCCGCCGCGAGGCTGAGGTAGCGCAGCTGGCCGAGCGACGGCGTGAAATGCACGTTAGGGCGCTGCGCCGCGAATGCGGCCAGCTGTCCGTTGATCGCCGTGCCGCCGGCATCGGCATTGGCGCCGGTGATCGTCACGACGCTGTCACGGCGGCGATCGAGCGCAGCGAGCAGACCCGCCAACGCGGTTGCCGGGTTCGCGTCGCTCAGGGTCTCCGGATGGAAGGTCACGAGCAGGTGTGCGGCGCCGACCGCGTAGCCGAGGTCATCGTCGAGCGCCGCGCCGTCGAGCAAACGCAGCCGCGCGATCGCGTCCAGCCCGGTCGCCCCGACCACGTGCACCGACGCCGGCGACTCGCCGAGCTGGCGCACCCGCCGGGCGTACGGTTCGGCGGCGACGCAGTGCACATGCGCCATCTTCGTGATCGCATGACGGATCGCCTCATCGATCGCGCCCTCGGTCGACTCGCCGCCGTGCAGGTGGCAGATCGGCACGCGCGCGACCGTCGCCGCCTGCGCCGCCGCGAGCATCTCGTAGCGATCGCCGAGGATCAGCAGCATGTCGGGCCGCAGGTCGGCGAGCACGTCGCTGAGGCGCTGTGTCGCCCCGCCCAGTGCATGACCGATCTCGCGCTCCGAACCGCCCAGCGTACCGAGCGGCACGCTGGCGGCCGGTTCGAAGCCGAGCGCCTCGATCTCGCTGGCGGTGTCGCCGAACGCGGGGTCGAGATGCGCACCGGTCGCGACCAGCCGCAGCGCGAGTCCGGGATGCCGGCGAATCGCCTCCAGCGTCCAGCGCAGCAGGCCGAAGTCGGCGCGTGTACCGCTTACCGCGCAGATCGTGCGCACGTCGGCCATGTCTCAGCGTGCCGCCCGGCAGGCTGCCGGCGCGCAGCGCTGCCGAAGGCGCCCGGCAGATCCGCGGGTGGCGCGACGGCGCAAAGACCGGGAACGGTGCAGACGTGAATTGCAAACGGTCGATCCGTCGACGCGGCACCGACCTGACCTGGCAGCTGGCATGGCGCCAGTGTAGTTGAAATATACTTGCCGGTACCACGCGCCCCGTCGCCGCGCATCGCGCGACCCGGGTACGCGAACCAACCAGGGACGAGATCCAGAGATGATACCGGCCACGCAGACAACGACCCCGGCGACAACGCGGCGATGCCCGACAGCGACCACCCCCGCTTCGTCGGACTGATCCCGGCGCGCGGCGGCAGCAAGCGCCTGCCACGCAAGAACCTGTTGCCGATCGCCGGCAAGCCGCTGCTCGCGTGGACGATCGAGGCCGGGCTGGCGGCGACGCACATCGACCGCCTGATCCTGTCGACCGACGATGACGAGATAGCCAGCGTCGGGCGCGCGCACGGCGCCGACGTGCCGTTCAAACGCCCGGCCGAACTCGCCGACGACGACGCGACCGGGCTGGACGTCGTCTGCCATGCCCTGCGCAGCCTCGACGCCGCCGGCGAACGCTATGACTACGTCGTCGTGCTGCAGCCGACGTCGCCATTGCGCACCGCGCACGACATCGACGCCGCGATCGCACTGCTGCTCGACCGGCACGCGCATTCGGTCACCAGCGTGTGCCGCACCGACCATCCGCCGGAATGGAGCAACACGCTGCCGGCGGACGGTTCGATGCGCGACTTCTTCCGCCCGGGTGTGCGCGGCGGTCGTTCGCAGGACCTGCCGACCAGCTACCGGCTCAACGGCGCGATCTACATCCATGACTGCGCGGCACTGCTGGGTAACGACGGCGCCAAAGACGACGCGGGCTACGCATACGTCATGCCGCGCGAGCGCTCGATCGACATCGACGAGGCCATCGATCTGGACATCGCCGAGCTGTTCCTCAGGCGTCGCACGGAACCCGCGCGATGAGCGATCGTGTGTACGTCATCGCCGAGGCCGGCGTCAATCACAACGGCGACGTCGGGCGGGCCCTGGCGATGATCGACGTCGCCGCCGACGCCGGCGCCGACGCCGTCAAGTTCCAGACCTTCGTGCCGTCCGCGCTGGCCAGCGCCGGTGCGCACAAGGCGGATTACCAACGACGCAACGATCCGGGCGACGACAGCCAGCTGGCGATGCTGCAGCGCCTCGCGCTGCCGTTCGATCAACAGCGGCGACTTCTGCTGCACTGTCAACAGCGTGACATCGACTTCCTGTCGTCACCGTTCGATACCGCCAGCGCGACGTTCCTGCTCGACGACCTAGCGTTGCCGACCATCAAGCTTGGCTCCGGCGAACTGCTCAATGCCCCGCTGCTGTGGCAGGTCGCCGCCAGCGACGCCGGGCTCATCCTGTCCACCGGCATGGCGACGCTGGACGACGTACGGCTCGCGCTCGGCGTCTGCTGCCTGGCCGGCGACGGCATCGCGCCACGATCGCCACAGCACTGTCGCGACGCCTGCGAGCCGTCGCGCATCGCCGACCGCGTGCGCCTGATGCATTGCACGACCGCTTACCCGTGCCCACCGGGCGACGTCAATCTGCGCGCGATGGATACACTGCGCGACGCGACCGGCCTGGAGGTCGGCTATTCCGACCACACCACCGGCATCGCGGTCGGCCTGGCCGCCGTGGCACGCGGCGCACGCCTGATCGAGAAGCACTTCACGCTCGACCGCGCGCTGCCGGGACCAGACCACGCGGCATCGCTCGATCCGGCAGGACTGCGCGCGCTCGTCGACGGCGTCCGCACGGTCTCGCAGGCACTCGGCAGCGCACACAAGCGGCCCGGCGCTGCCGAGATGGCCAATGCCGGCGCGGCGCGCAAGTCGCTGGTCGCCGCCGCGGCGATCCGTGCCGGCGAACCGTTCACGCCGGCGACGCTGACCAGCAAGCGCCCCGGCGACGGCGTCTCGCCACTGCACTACTGGGCGCTGCTCGGCCAACCGGCCAAGCGCGACTATGCCGCCGACGAGCTGATCGACGCCGACGAGGCGGGGCACGCGGATCCGGCTTGACCGACGACGCGAAGCGCAGACGCCTGCCGCGCGCGATGCCACTGCGCTCCGCGCACTGCCGGATCGCGTGGTTCGGGTCGGGTTGACGACTGCTGCGCCGACGAGGTCGGGAACCGGTTCGCCGGCGAGGCCAGGCGCCGGTCATGCCGCGGCGGCGTGCCGACCGGCTTCGCGATCCCCGACTACGCACGGCCTGCGCGTCGCCGAACGCATCGGCGATCGGCGCGGCGACCCGCGCCGCAATTCAGAATGGCAGACTGGCCACCCGCCTCGGCCGCAGGCCGCCAACCTTGTCGCGGATCTCGTCCCACAGCTGCCGGTAGGCACGACCGGCCGTCGAGCGCGGTGCATAGTCGGTGACCGGGCGCCGCTCCAGGCCCATGCGCTCGACCTCGGTCGCGTACGGGATCGTCGTCTCCAGCACCGCGCAACGCGGGTCGCCGGGACTCGCCATGACATCCTGGTGCAGGCGCTTGCGGCGGTCGACCATCGAGTAGAACGCGTATACCGGTGCCTTCAGGTCGTGGCCTTCCATGAAGTCGAGCAGCTGCTCCATCGTGCGCAACGACAGCGTCGTCGGGATGGTCGGCAGCAGCAGCGCGTCGGCGGCGCGGAAGATGTTCTCCGACACCAGCGAGATGCTCGGCGGGCAGTCGAGCACGACCAGGTCGTAATGCTCGGACATCGGCCGCAGCAGTTTCAGCAGGCGCAGCGCCGGCTTTTTGTTCTCGCCGAGCAGCAGGTCCATGTTGCGGTACGAGAAGTCCGCCGGCAGCAGGTCGAGGTCGGTGAAGTCGGAGCCCTTGACGACCCCGTCGAGGTCGTACTTTTTGTCGCGCAGCATCGCCTTGCTGCGTTTGATCTTCGGCTTGACCCGCAGGTAGAAGGTCGCGGCCGCCTGCGGATCCAGGTCCCAGATCAGCGTGCGCAGGCCGCTGGCCGCAGCGAGATGGGCGATATTGACTGCGGTAGCGGTCTTGCCGACACCGCCCTTGATGTTGTAGACGCCGACGATCTTCATCGCGTGCTGCCCCCGGGTGACTTGAACAGCGCCTTGTAGCGCTCGCGGTTGCGCGGCGAATCGAATGTCGCGAAACAGTCGCTGAAGCGCCCATGCGCCGCCTCCTGCGCGCGCAGCGAGTCCGCAGCCAGGGCGCCGATCGCGAGCACGTTGGGCAGCACCGCGGCGTCGCCGAGGTCGAAGCCGGCGGCCAGTTCGCGCAGGTGCAGCGCCTGCACCTCCTTGTCCTGGAACTCGCCGAGGTTGTCGAGCAGGGCCTTCAGCGTCTTGACCGTGCCCTTGAGCAGGCGCGGATCGTACAGGCTGCGGAAGAACTCGATCAGGTAACGCAGCTTCTTGCAGTCCTTGCGCAGCTCGTGCATCGCCAGCGGTTCGCCGCTGTGCACGGCCGCGCGGCCGTCCTTGATGACCCGGCGGTACAGCCTCCAGATGCGCTGCGAGACGACCCGCTTGATCGGCAGGTCGGCGAACCAGCCCGGCTCGCCGGGCAGGCTCTCGGCCTCGAGCACGCGGCGCCAGTCGCGCAGCAGCGCGCGGAACGGCGCCGAATCGAGCGCGTCGGCGAGCGTGCGCTGCGCATCGACGTGCGCATCCTCGAGGCGTCGCTGCAGCAGGTCGAGGTCGCCGCGCATCGCTGCCGGCAGGCTGTCGCGATAGCGCGGCAGCTCGAGCAGAAAGACGTCGAGGTCGCGCGTCTGCCCGGTGATCTGGCCGACCCACGCGAAGCGCTGCTTGTACTCGTCGACGATCGCATCGGGCAGCACGCGCTTTACCTGCGACAGCGCCGACCGCGTGCGCCGCGTCGCGACGCGCAGGTCGTGCAGGAACTCGCTGTCGAGGTTGGCGCGGGTGCCGTCGACGTTGCGTTCGAGCGTGTCGAGCAGGGTCAGAAAGATCTTGCGCATCGCGTCGAGCGCCGGCATGTCCGGCTTCAGTGACACGTCCAGCTTCGACGAGTAGTCGCCGGGCTCGCGGCCGATCGCCGCGACGGCCTCGTCGAGCAGGCAGGCCGGGGCCGCCGGCCATTCCTGGTCGGCGGCGAAAAATCGCGCCAGCTCGTCGAGCGCCGAGTCGTAACCCTTGACCGGCAGCAGGCGCACGCGCGGCCACAGGCTGCGCGGTTCGTCGACGCTCGGCGCATGACTGTTCATCGACAGGTACTGCAGGCGGGCCACGGTCTTCGCGTCGTCGTTGAGCACGCGCAGATCGGTCGCGGTGCCCTGGACCTCGACGATGGGCAGCAGCACGCGCATGTCGAGCAGCTCGGCGACGCGGTCGTGCAGCGCGCCCGGCGGCAGCTCCGCCGGCCACTGCGGGGTGCCGTCGAAGGCCGCGGCATCGAGGACCTCGGCGCCGTCGACCGGCTTGAGGCGCAGCTCCGAATCCTGCGCGACGTTGAGCTGCAGCAGCGTCAGCCCGGCGCCGTACAGGCGCCAGTCGAAGCTGTCGAAAAAGCGCAGGCTGAACGCGGCCGAGTCATCGACATCGCAGGCGCCGTCGCCGCCCAGCAGCGCCGCCAGGCGATCGACGGACATGGCCTGCGGCAGCAGGAATCCGTGTTGGGGCAGATCGGTCATTCGCTGGGTTCCCGGAGGGTACGGCTGGGTCGACGGCGGCACCGCGACGCCGGTGCAAACCGGTTTCGCGTGCCGTCTAGGTTACACGAGTCGAGGCTTTGGTCGATACTGGGCATCCGCGGCGTCGGCGAGAATCCGGCATGAAATTAGCGGTCGATAAGGCGTTGCTGTAGATTCCTCGACCTACCGAGGCCGCGACGTTGTCGCATGCCCGATTCGGATCCGACCAGGAGACCCACGATGCTCAAACCCTTGCTGATAGGCGGCGCCCTTCTCAGCGGTCTTGGCGCCCACGCGCTGCAGGCCGAGCAGACCGGTGGCGCAACGGGCACACCGGACCCGGGCCGCCAGGCGCCCACCTGGGCGGCGCCGCCGATGCCCGACCGGGCCGCGGTACCCGCCTGGATCGAACAGCGGCGCGCCGAGCTGAACACGCCACCGCCGGCACCGGCGGCGCCGACGCCACCGATGCGTCCCGTCGCGCCGGCACTGCCATCGCCTGGCACCGCGACCGCCGGCGCACCCGCCGAGACCGTGGCATCGCGCGTGGCACTGCCGGACTGGGTCAAGGAATACCGCGTCGACGCGCCGGCCGCGCCGCAACCACCGGATGCGACGACCGAACGCCCGGCGCTGCCGGACTGGGTCAAGGAGCACCAGGTGCAGATCCCGGCACCGACCGCGGCTGCGGATCAATCGCCGCCGAGCCTCCCCGACTGGGTCAAGGAACGGCGCGCACAGGCCGCCGCTCCACAGGCGCCGACACCACCGCAGGCACCGACCGCGCCGGTACGACCGGCCGCCCCGGAAGCCGACAGCGCGCCGCCCGGGGTGCCGGCATGGGTGATCGAGCGTCGTTCGCAGACCGCGCAGCCGGCCGCACCGCAGGCCCAGACGATGCCGGCCAAGGGTGACGTGCCCGAGCCGCCGCCGGCGTCGGTGGCGGCCGACGGCGAGGCCCCGGCCATGCGCGAGATGGCGGCCGCAACGCAGCCGCCCGAGGTCGCGGAACCGCCGCCATATGCCGCCGAGGACCCGGCGCTGGCGACGCCACCGGCAGCCGTGATGCACGGCCCGGTGCCGGTGCATCGACCCTGGGGCGGCGTCCCGTACGGCGGCGGCTGGGGCCGCCCGTATCCCGGTGGCTGGAACAACGGCTGGATGCCCTGGGGCAACAGCTGGGGGAACAGCTGGGCACCGTGGGGCGGCGGCTGGGGCAACAATGGCTGGGGCAACGACTGGGTGCCGTGGGGCAGCGGCTGGGGCGGTCACGGCTGGAACGACGCCTACAACAGCGGTTGGGGCGACGCGCGGGGCAATACCTGGGGCGACGGCACCGGCGATGCCGAGGGCGAGGCCGATTTCAGCTTCGCGCTGCGCGCGTGGATGAGCGGCGACCTGCGCGGCGAAGGTGACGGTTACGGGTACGGTGACGGCTGGGGCCGCGGCTACAACTACTACCACAACGCACCGTACTACCTGCCGCCGCCGATGCCGATGCCGATGCCGGCACCGGTACAGCCGGGCGAACCGGAAGACCCGGCCGCCGGCGACGACACCGGCGACCTGTAGGCCGCACGCCGGGCGCCGGGGTCGATGCAATCGGCGACAACGCGGCGGGCAACGTGCCGCGCGCGGTCATCGTCAAGAGCGCGTCCGACGCGCTGACCGACCGGTCGCTGGCGATCCCCGGCGGTGTCGCGGTGGCGGTGGCGGGCCTACCGGTGATCCGCGTCAGCATCGCCGGTCATACCGACAATGGCGTCGGGGACGCCTGCAACCGCGCCCGGTCACGACGCCCCGCGCCGCGCGGCGTCGACTACCTGGCAGACAGCGGCGTGCAGGGCGTCGCTCTGGCCTGCATGAAGCCCGAGCCGAACAGTGCCAACGCCGTACGCATCTGGTATCCCGGTGGCTTCCATCAGCTGGTGCGAGAAACCGGACGCTGCGGTCTGCAGCCGTCGCTATACCTGCCGGATTCTTGCGGTTTCCCGCTCGCTGTGGCTTGGTAGCCGCTCAAACCCTCAGGCGACTACGACTCCCGCTGTTGGCCGGCGCCACGACGGTTGCGAACGTCGCAGGATCTCCACATGCTGATGCACGCTCGTCGCCGGGGGCTACGGCGAAGACAGGCCGGTCGCTGGCAACGAAACGCCGCCGGAAGGGACCGACGACCGGCGCGTCGACCTGAATCGCCCCCTGGCGCCGCCGCGCCGGCAACGAAAGAGGCGCAGCCCGCGGGCTGCGCCTCGCCTACCATTCGCGCGGGCCGTCAGCCCTCGTCGATACCTTCGGTATCCGGGTTGTGCAGGATCTCGTGCAGTCGACTGTCTTCGACGATCGAGCTCAGGATCTCTTCGCCATCGGCCTCGGCGAGGGCGATTTGCGCATCGTAGAACGCTTCGGTCTCGAGGATCTGCTTTTCGTAGGCCGTCATTGACTTCCCTCCTTCGGGTGCCGCGTCTGGGTGCCGGTGGGTCGGCAACGGCCGCCGTTCCGGCGCGCCGCTATCTCGAACGTAGTCCGCCAAAACTGTTTATTGGCACATGAGATCTGTCGAAATGGCCAGGATGCGGCGCCGACACCCGGGGAGAACGCGGTTCCGGTCACTTGGCCTCGCTGGGCCTCGCAGGCGGCCGCCCCGTGTCGCCGCCGCGGCACCCGGCAATCGCCGCAACAGGCACCGTCGCCGATGGACTGGCGCGGTATTTGCAGCGTACAGCCCGATCACGGCAAACGTCAGGCCATTGACGCGGCATTGCGACGCGCCTGGCCGGCGAATCGGCGAACTCGATGACCAAGAACTGGCGCGACATCACCATCCGGCCCGATACCAGCGTGCATCGCGCCTGGGAGGTGCTCGACCGTGGCGCCATTCAGATCGCACTGGTCGTCGACGGCGACTGTCATCTGCTCGGCACGGTCACCGACGGCGACATCCGCCGTGCCGTGCTGCACGGCAAGGGGCTGGACATACCGATCACCGAGGTCATGAACGCCAACCCGACCACCGGGCTCGCCGAAGAGACCTTCGACAGCTGGCAGCGAACGATGCACCGCCACTCGTTGCGCCACCTGCCGATACTCGATACCCGGGGCTGCGTCGTCGACCTGGTTCAGTACAGCATGCCGCTCGAGCCGGAGCGCAGCACACCGGTCGTGATCATGGCCGGTGGCCTCGGCACCCGCCTGCGGCCGCTCACCGAGGTCACACCGAAACCGATGATCCCGGTCGGTCCGAAGCCGGTGCTCGAGACCATCATCGAGAATTTCGCCGAGCAGGGCTTCGTCAACCTGTTCCTCTGCCTGAACTACAAGGGCGAGATGATCCGCGGCCATTTCGGCGACGGCGAACGGCTCGGCGTCAACATCACCTACCTGCACGAAGACCGCCGCCTCGGCACCGCCGGTGCACTGAGCCTGCTGCCGCAACGCCCGCAGGAACCGGTCATCGTCATGAACGGCGACCTGCTGACCAAAGTCGACTTCGTGCGCCTGCTGACGTTCCACCAGCAACAGGGCTTCGTCGCGACGATGGCGATGCGCGAGCACCAGCAGCAGGTGCCCTACGGCGTGCTCAAGATCGGCGACGGCTACGTCGTCGACGAACTGGTCGAGAAGCCGGTCGAGCGCTATTACGTCAATGCCGGCATCTACATCCTGGAACCGCAGACGCTGGACCTGGTGCCCGAGCAGAAGTTCTACGACATGCCGACGCTGTTCAACTCGCTGATGGACAAGGGCGAGAAGGTCGGCGGTTTCCCGCTGCGCGACTACTGGGTCGACATCGGCCGTGTCGAGGACCTGGAGCGCGCCAGCGCCGAGTTCTCGGAGATGTTTGGCTGAGCGCCGCTGGCACCGGTCAGACCGGTTGCCGACCGTCGGGCCGAAACCCCGCAGGGTCACTCGCACCTCGGCACTGACCATGCGCCAGAGCGTCGCGCGTGCCCGCGCGGCGGCCTATTCCGCACGATGTACAGGGTGAAGCGGTACCCCGTCTGCAACCATGATTCGTCGCACGGGCATCCGCAAGCGGAGGATTTACCGATGAGAACATCTCGCGCACTCGACAAAGCTTTCCGCAGCGCGCTGCATGCGTTGGGCATCGCGGCACTATCGGGCGGCGTCATGGCCGCGGGGGCACCGAACAACTACTTCGAGGTCACGGTGCGCCCGGGGACGTCGGCGATCTGCACCTCGGATCCCTGCACCGTCTACTTCGAGACTCCGGCCGGCAGCGGCACGCATACGATCCTGCAAAACGGGTCGATAAAAGCCGGCGTGGCGACCGGTGGCGAACGCGTGCTGCTCGGCGTGTTCTCGAACGAGTCCTTCGTCTACCACGTCGAGGGCACCGACCTCCCGGCCGCCTACCTGACGGTCGTCGGCAGCCCCTGACAGCGAACGGCACGTGTGCCACTGCCGCCGGGGGCCGGTGACACCTGGGCCGGCAACCCGGTCGGGCACGATCCGGCGCAGCCGCTGCGGCAGCTACGCGCGGCTGGCGTCAGCGCAGGAAGTTGAACAGGCTCAGGTCCTGGACGCGGACGAATGCCTGCTGTGAGGCCTGCAGCGCCGTCAGCTGCTGATTGAACCGCGCAATCGCCTCGGCATAGTCGAGATCCTCGAGCGTCGACCTGACCTGCGTCGTCGCCAGGTCGAACGCGTCGTTGGCAGCCTTCTGGTCGTCGATGGCGTTGAGTCGCGCGCCGATCCTGGCGCGGGTGTCGAAGATGCGCCCGAACGCGGTGTCGATGTCGGTGATCGCGTCTTCGTAACCGTTACCGCTCGCGAGCGTCGTCGCCAGGTCGTAGAGCACCTCGCCGACGTTCGTCGTGCCGCCGTCGGCGGCCGCGAACTCCATGAAGATCGTCCCCGGGTCGCCGATCGCGACCTCGCGCGTCTCGCCGATCTGCAGCCTACGCTGACCGGTATCGCCGCTGTACGTAAACGTGCCGACGCCGTCGTGCGACAACGGCTGTGTCAGGCTCTGGAAACCGGCGAAGATGTACTCGCCGTTGGCATCGCGCGAGTTGGCGAGCTGCAGGAAGTTGTCGATCTGTTCGCGGACCTCGGCAGCGATTGCCGCGCGGTCCTCGGCACTGTAGGTGTCGTTGGCTCCCTGCACGGCGAGTTCACGGACGCGCTGCAGCAGGTGCTCGATGCTGATCAGCGCGGTCTCTTCCTGGTCGAGGCGGGCGATCGCGGCATCGGCGTTGCGCTGGTACTGGGCGAGACGATTCTGTGCCTCGTTGAGGTCGAGGACCCGCACCGCCGCCGACGGATCGTCCGATGGCCGCAGGATGCGCTTGCCGCTGGCCACCTGCAGCTCGGTGTCGGCGACCTCGCGCTGCCTCTCGAGCATCGCGTCGACGCTCTGTTGGAACAGCTGGGCAGTCGAGATCCGCATCGTCTACCTCCTCACTGCGCTGAGCAGCGAATCGAACAGGGTATTGGCGACATTGATCACCTGCGCCGCGGCCTGGTAGGCCTGCTGGAAGCGCACGAGGTCGGCTGCCTCCTCGTCGAGGTTGACACCGGAGACCTCCGACTTCGCGGCCTCGGCCTGGCTGAGCAGGTGCTCCTGCACGGTCGCATTGTTGTCGGCCTGATGAGTCTTGGTGCCGACATCGGCGATCAGCGCGCCGTAGGTGTTGGCGAAGGTCGCGGTACCGCCGATCATCAGGCTGGCGTTCTGCAGGTCGGCGAGGCGCCGGGCGTTGCGGTTGTCGCCGACACCGCCGGTGTTGTCGGCCAGCGTGAAGGTGTCGTTGACCGCCGGCGTACCGCTCATACCGAAATCGAAGACGCCGAGGCCCGGGATATCGACGCGGTAGGTCTGCCCGCTGTTGTACGCCACGCTCGCACCGAGCGCCGCACCGTTGGCATCGACGAACTGGGTGCCGGCCGGCGCGCCGGTGATCGCGAGCTGGTTGCCGGCCTGATAGGTCAGCGTGATCGTCGACGGCACCTGGGCCGCGAGCTTGGTGCTGCCGGTGCGCGTGGTCATCGCGCCGGCACCGATGCTCGCGGTGCCGCTGTTGGCCGCCGTGGCGCTGCTGCGCACGGCCTCGGCCGCGGCGACGTCGCGTGCATCGCTGACCAGCGTCGCGATGTCGAAGGCACCGTTGCGGGTCGGACGCAGGCGGTAGCTGTCGCCAGCCGCGGCGCCTGCGCCGATGACGATGCTCATGCCGTCGGCGACGAACGGGTTGGCCGGCGTGCCGGCACCGCTCAGCGCCACGCTGCCGCCGCTGTCGAGGTCGGTCAGCGACCAGCTGGCACCGTCGAAGTCGAGCCGGTATTCGTGTGTCGTCAGGTTGGCGACGTTGCCGAGGTTCACGCTGATCGTGCCGCTGTTGCCCGGGCTGCCCAGGACCTGCGGCGCAGCGACCGCGAAGAAGTCACCGCCGAGATCGCCGTCGAGGTCCATGCCGCTGTTGTGCTCGGCGTTGAAATACGAGCCGACGCCGATGGCGACACGGCCGAGCGCGTTCTGCGACTCGTCGAGGATTTCGTCGCGGAAACGCAGCAGGCCGCCGAAGCTGCCGCCGGTCATCTGCGACGTGACGGTCACGGTCAGACCGCCGGTCTGCTGGATGATGATCTCCTTGTGATCGGCGGCCTGCGGGTTGTTGATGACAGCGAGCGCATTCGCCGTGCCGCCGACGACCAGCGCCTGACCCGTACCGATGAACACGTTCATCGAGCCGTCGGATTGCTCCAGCGTCGTGACGTTGGTGTACTTGCTCAGGTCGTCGACCAGCTTGTCGCGCTGATCGAGGATGTCGTTCGGGATGCCGCCGACGACACCGTTGAACGTACCGATGCGCGCGTTGACATCGGCCAGCGAACGGGCGATCGCATTGATCTCGTCGACCTCGCTCTCGAGGTCGCGGTTGAGCTGGTTGCGAATGTCCTCGAACCAGCCGTTGAGCGCATTGAAGCGGTCCGACAGCTGCTCGGCGCGATTGATCATGACACCGCGCGCGGCGATCGAACTCGGGTCGTCGGCAACATCGTTCACCGCGGCGAAGAACTGCGCGAGCATGTCGTCGAGGCCGGCCGACGCGTCGGCGATCACGTTGTCGATCTGCGTCGCGCGCTGATGGTAGACATCGAACTCCTGGAACGCGGCCGTGTAGTCGCGCACCCGGCTGGCCAGGTGGACATCGTAGCTGCGCTGGATCGATGCGACGTCGACGCCGGCGCCGATGAAGCCCTGCGGCGACGATTGCGGCAGGCGTGCCGCCAGCTGCACGCGCTGCCGGCTGTAGCCTTCGGTGTTGACGTTGGCGATGTTGTGCCCGGTCGTCTCCATCTGGCGCTTGAACGCGTTCAGTGCGCTGATGCCGGTGTTGATGATGCTGGCCATGGTCGTATCGCGGCGCTACCCGTGGATCAGGTCGCGGTGCTGCCCTCCTGTGCCCGCTGCCGCATGCGCTGCACCGGCTCGCTGTCGAGGATGCGCTGGATCTTGTCGGCATACGCCGGGTCGGTCGCGTAGCCGGCGCGCTGCAGCGCGTCGAAATAGGCCGCCGGGTCGTCGGTCTTGCCGAGCGCCTCGCGGTAGCGCGGATTGCGCTGCACGAACTCGACGTAATCGGCGAGGCTGTGCTCGAAAGACTCGTAGGCGCGGAAATCTGCACGGGTGTTCAGCGCGACACCGTCGCGGTACTCCAGGGTACTCGCCGGCACGCGATCGCCGTGCCAGCGCCGGTCGGCCTTGATGCCGAACAGGTTGTGGCTGCTGTCACCGCCGCGTTGGCGCATCACGTGGCGCCCCCAGCCGGTCTCGAGCGCGGCCTGGGCGAGCAGCGCCTCGGGGGCGAGCCCGAGTTCGGCCGCCGCCTGCTCGGCCGCCGGCCACAGCTGCTCGAGGAAGGTCTCGGGATCGCCGTCGAAGGCCAGATCCGCGGCCGTCGATGGCGTCTGCTCCGCGCGTTCGGCGCCGGCAGCGACCGCCGGCCGCGCCACGATCGGCATGCCGAGATACTCCTGCGGCTGCAGGCCCTGGTACGGCGGTGCGACGGCGCCGCCGAGCTGGCGCTTGATCACGTCGGCGAGGCCGATGCCCTGGCCCTCGGTCATCGTCATCGCGATCTGTTTGTCGTACATCTCGCGGTAGAACTCGCTCTGCTTGCTGTCGAGCAGACCGCCGCCGAAGCTCGCGTCGCGCATGCTCTTCAGCGTCATCTGCAGGAACAGCGACTCGAACTGGCGGGCGACCTCGTCGAGCGCCGCGTCCTGGTCGTCGCGGGCGCGCGCGCGCATCGCCGCGAGACCGGAGAAGTCGGTGTAGACCTGTGCCATGTCGAGCTGCATCGCCGGTCCTCAGATCACGACCAGGTCGGCCTTCAGCGCGCCGGCCTGCTTCAGTGCCTCGAGGATCGCGACCAGGTCGCTCGGTCCGGCGCCGACCTGGTTGACCGCGCGCACGACGGTGTCCAGCGTCACACCCGGATCGAACACGAACATCCGGCTGCCCTCCTCGCTGACGCCGACATTCGACTGCGGCACGACGACGGTGCTGCCGGCGCCGAGCGGGTTGGGCTGCGACACCTCGGTGTTCTCGCTGATCGTCACGGTCAGCGAACCGTGCGACACCGCGGCCGGGCTGACCCGCACCGTGCTGTTGATGACGACCGTGCCGGTACGCGAGTTGACGATCACCTTGGCGACCGCTGCGGCCGGATTCACCTGCAGGTTTTCGATCATCGACACGAAGCCGACGCGCTGGCCGATGTTCTTCGGCGCGTTGACCTTGACCGAGGTCGCATCGACGGCGAACGCGGTGCCGGCGCCGATCGCCTGGTTGATCGCGTCGGTGACGCGCTGCACGGTCGTGAAGTCGCCGGACTTGAGGTTGAGCGTCAGCAGCGCGTCTTCGCCGAACGGCGTCGGCACGCTGCGCTCGACGGTCGCACCGCCCGGCACACGTCCGGAGCTGGGGATGTTGATCGTGACCTTCGAACCGTCGGCACCCTCGCTGGACAGGCCGCCGACCACGAGGTTGCCCTGCGCGATCGCGTAGACCTGGCCGTCGATGCCCTTCAGCGGCGTCATCAGCAGGGCGCCACCGCGCAGGCTCTTCGCGTCGCCGATCGACGACACCGTGACGTCGATCTGCTGGCCCGGCTTCGCGAACGCCGGCAGGTCGGCATGCACGGTGACCGCGGCGACGTTCTTCGGATTCAGGTTGACCCCGGGCGGCACGACGATGCCGAGCTGGGTCAGCATGCTGCGCAGGCTCTGCTGCGTGAACGGCGACGAGCCGACCTTGTCGCCGCTGCCGTCGAGGCCGACGACCAGGCCGTAGCCGAGCAGCTGGTTATCGCGCACGCCCTGGATGGTCGCCAGGTCCTTGATGCGTTCGGCAAACGCCGCGGTCGGCGTGACCAGCGCGGCAGGCACGACGACGGCCATCGCGGCGAGCAATGAAAACAGTGTGGAAACGGAGTGCTTGAACATGCGTGTCACCGCTCAGAACGGCATGATCGCCGAGATGAAGAACTTGGCCAGCCAGCCCATCTGGGTGGCCTTCGAGACCTGGCCGTCGCCGACATAGATCAGCGTCGCGTCGGCGACGCGCGTCGAGTCGACCGAGTTCTGGGTGTCGATATCCTCCGGCCGGACGATGCCTGAGACCCGGATGTACTCGTTGCCACCGGTCATGCCGATGCGCTTCTCACCGCGTACCCGCAGGTAGCCGTTGCCCAGCACCTCGGTGACCATGACCGTGATCGAGCCGGTCAGCTCGTTCGACTGCTCGTTGTCGGCGTCGCCGGAGAAACTGGTGTTCGACTCGAGGCTCTGCTCGAGGTTGTACGAGCCGTCGCGGAACGGGATGTCGAACTTCAATGCACGCCCGAACAGCGTCGGGTTGGTGATCGACGTGCTGTTGCTCTTGTCGACACCGCCCGAGTTCTCGTGGATGGCCTCGGTCTCCTCGACCAGGTTGACGACCAGGATGTCCCCGACACGGCGCGCGCGGATGTTCTCGAACCAGGCGCGTTCGAAGCCGGCCTGGTAGATCGCGCCGTTGCCGCGCGGCACCGGCGGGATCGACGCCGGCGGCACGGCGGCGTAGTCCGGGTCGCGCTTGGGATCGGACTGGCAGCCGGACAGCATCGTCAGGACCAGGACCAGCAGCGCCACGCCGGCCAGGCCGCTGCGCGAGATTGGCGTTTCTGTCAATGAACGGTTCATGCG
Source organism: Gammaproteobacteria bacterium (assembly GCA_030065815.1). Classification (GTDB taxonomy): domain Bacteria; phylum Pseudomonadota; class Gammaproteobacteria; order Chromatiales; family Chromatiaceae; genus Thiosocius. Next base: position 21,169 of record JASJCU010000024.1, read on the forward strand.
TTTGCCCCTGCGACACGCATCGGACGGTTACAGCTGCTGGGCGACGTAGGCCAGCATGTCGTCGGTGGTCGAGATCGCCTTGCTGTTCATCTCGTAAGCGCGCTGTGTCTCGATCATGTTGACCAGCTCTTCGACGACGTTGACGTTGGAGCTCTCCAACGAGCCCTGGATCAGCGTGCCGGCGCCGTTCTGTCCGGGGGTGTCGACCTGCGGCGCGCCGCTGGCCGCGGTCTCGCGGTACAGGTTGTCGCCGATCGCCTCGAGGCCGGTCGGGTTGACGAACTGCGCGAGCGTGATGTTGCCGATCTGGGTCGGCGCACTGGTGCCGGAGACCAGCGCCGAGACGGTGCCGTCGGAGCCGATCGTGACCGACAGCGTGTTGGCCGGGATCGTGATCGCCGGGTCGAGCAGGTAGCCGTTCTGCGTGACCATCTGGCCAGTCGAGTCCATGCCGAACGAGCCGTCGCGCGTGTACACGATGGTGCCGTCGGGATGCGTGATCTGGAACAGCCCGTTGCCCTGCACCGCGATGTCGAGGCTGTTGTTGGTCTGGATGATGTTGCCCTGCGAGTGCAGCTTCTGCGTCGCCACGGTGCGCACGCCGGTGCCGATGTACAGCCCGGACGGCAGCTCGGTGTCCTCGGTCGAGCTGGCGCCGGCCTGGCGGATGTTCTGGTAGATCAGGTCCTCGAACACCGCGCGGTCGCGCTTGAAACCGGTCGTGTTGACGTTCGCCAGGTTGTTCGAGATCACCGCCATGCGGGTCTGTTCGGCATCGAGTCCGGTCTTGGCTATCCAGAGTGCGGGATACATGTTCAGAACCTCTTGCTTGGTCCAACGCGACAGTCGATGCGACCGGCGCGCTGCGTGTTGTCTATCTGTTCAAAGCTTTGCAGATCACTTTGTGAATCACTTTGCAAATCCCTTGCCAGGTGGCCGGTCGTCAGACCGGCCGCACGACGCTCGCCGCGGCGCCGGCGTTCTCCTCGGCCAGCTTCATCATCTTGACCTGCAGCTCGAAGCGCCGTGACAGCTCGATCATGTCGACCATCTCGTTGACGACGTTGACGTTGCTCGCGGCCAATGCCCCGGAAACGACGCGCTGCAGCGGGTCCGGCTCGGCGACGGCGCCGTCGGCGAGGCGGAACAGGCCGTCGTCGGCCTTGCCCATCTGCTCGTATTGCGGGGCGACCAGCTTGATCCGGTCGATGACGGCGAGCTGGTCGGCCTGCGCGCCGAGCGGGCGGATCGACAGCGTGCCGTCGACGCCGATATCGATCTTCTCGAACGGCGGGACCGCGATCGGCCCGCCGTTGCCCAGCACCGGCAAGCCGTTGCCGCTGACCAGCAGCCCGTTCTCGTCGACACGCAGGTCGCCGCGTCGCGTGTAGGCCTCACCGCCGTCACGCGCCTGCACGGCGATCCAGCCGCCGTCCTGCACGGCGACGTCGAGGTCGCGTCCGGTGTACTGGATGCTGCCGTGGTCGAAGTCGGTCGTCGGCCGCTCGTCCATCGCGTAGACGCGCGTCGGGTGAGCGTCGCCGAACACCGGCATGCTGCGGAACTGGTTCAGGTCGGACAGGAAGCCCGTGGTGTTGGCATTGGCCAGGTTGTTGCTGGCATTGGCCTGCGCGATCAGCGTCTCTTTGGCGCCGCTCATCGCGACATACAGCATGCGGTCCATGGGATGCTCCCGGAGGTCGCAGGGTAGAAGGTAGAGGGCGAAGGGCCGAGGTGTGCAGCGGGCCTGCTGTTTCCTGGTCCTATGCCCTTATCCCTCTACCCTCGGCCCTGATTAACGGATGTTGATGACCGTCTGGGTCACGGCGTCGGCGGTCGAGATGACCTCGGCGTTGGCCTGGAAGTTGCGCTGCGCGGTGATCAGGTTGACCAGCTGCGCGGCGATGTCGACGTTCGAGGCCTCGAGCGCGCCGGACTGGATCTGGCCGAAGCTCGACGTGCCGGCCTCGCCGAGTTGCGGCGTGCCCGACGAGAAGCTCTCGACCCAGTTGGTGTCGCCGACCTGGCGCAGGCCCTGCTGGTTGTTGAACTTGGCCAGCGCGACCTTGCCGAGCGCGGACGACTGGCCGTTGGTGTAGCGGGCGAACACGACACCCTCGGTGTCGATGTCGACGCCGGCCAGGCGACCCGATGTGAAGCCGTCCTGGGCGAGGTTGTTGACCGCGAACGCCGAGCCGTACTGCGTCGTGCCGGCCAGATCCAGGTTCAGCGTGATGTTCGCCGCGCCGCTGCCCGGGTTGTAGGCGGCGGTCGTCGCGGTCGTCGTCGCGACCCCGTCGATCGTCGTCAGCGTACCGGCCGAGTCGAAGCCGAGCGCGAACGGGGTACCGACCGGCTGGCCGGCCGGCGGCACGTTGTTACCGTCGATGTACAGGTACTGGTCCCAGGTGTTGGCCGCCGTCTTGCGATAGTAGATCGTCGTCGTGTGCGCATTGCCGAGCGAGTCATAGACGGTCGTCGACGTCGAGCTGTTGTAGGTCGCCGGGTTGGCGGGATTGAACGCCGCGGTCGGCGCCGACTGCGACGAGTTGACGTTGATCGCGGCGGTCAGCGTCGTCGAGGCATTCGGTGCGCTCGGCGTGGTCGGCAGCTGCAGGTCCTGCAGCACGCCGGTGTTGAAGGTCGTCGTGCTGCCGACGCCGGTGACCGCCGGATAGACCTGCAGGCGGTCGTTGGCATGGTTGATCACGAACCCGTCGCGGTCGACGCTGTATGCCCCGGCGCGCGTGTAGGCCTGGGTGCCGTCAGTCGATTCGAGCACGAAGAAGCCCTGGCCGCTGATCGCCAGGTCGAGATTGTTCGACGTGAAGTCGATCGTGCCCTGCGCGAACTGCTGCGCAACCCGCGCGACCCGCACGCCCTGCCCGGCCGCGTTGGAGCTGGTGTCCTGGATCGCGTTGGCGTAGACGTCGGCGAACTCGGCGCGCGATTCCTTGAAGCCGTTGGTCGCCGAGTTGGCAATGTTGTTACCGGTCACCTCGAGGTCCGTGGAGGCGGCGTTCAATCCGCTGAGGGCGATACGAAAAGGCATGCTGGCTTCTCCGACTAGTAGATCTGTTGCACGTTGTTGAAGGCGATCGGGCCGAGGCCTTCGAGGTTCAGGGTCAGGCCGTTGCGACCGTCGAGGTTGACACTCTCGACCTTCGCGAACATCTTGGTCTGCAGGTTGACGGCGCGGTCGTTCTGGATCGACTCGACACGGATGCTGTAGTGGCCCGGGGCTACGAATTCACCGAGGTCGTTGATACCGTCCCACGTGAACTTCAGCGCACCGGGCGGTGCCGAGCCCATCGGCATCTCGCGCACCAGCTGGCCAACCTGATCGAACACGCGGACCGTGACCTGCGGGCTGCTCTGCTCGAGTTCGACCTGGCCGCGCAGGTTGCCGCCGGTCAGCAGGAAACCGGTGTCGACCGGGGCGAGCACCTCGCGACCGACCAGCGAGCCGGCCTGCAGGGCCTGGTTCGACGTGATCGACGCGGCGAGGTCCTGGAAGTTCTGGTTCAGCTCCTCAAGACCGGTGACCGAGCCGAACTCGGCGATCTGGCTCAGGAACTCGCCGTTGTCCATCGGTTCGAACGGGTCCTGGTTGTTGAGCTGGGTGACCATGAGCTTGAGGAAATCGTTGAGACCGAGGTCACCGGCATCGTTGGCCGCACGCGCGGCGTCCGGCTGACTGGCCAGGCCGAGGCTGGCGAACAGGTCTTCCTGGTTGTTGAGCGTGTTCACGTCGCCTTATCTCCCGAGATTGATCGTCGCCGACAGCATCTGCCGCGTGGCATTGAGTACTTCGACGTTGTTCTGGTACGCGCGCGATGCCGAGATCATGTTGGCCATCTCCTCGACGACGTTGACGTTGGGCCGGTAGATGTAGCCCTCGTCGTCGGCCAGTGCGTGGTTCGGCGCGTATTCGCGGACCAGCGGCGCCTGGCTCTCGACAACACCGGCCATACGCACGCCGACTGCCGGGTTGCGCCGGTTGACCTGGTCGTAGATCGCGTGGAACACCGGCTGGCGGGCGCGGTAGGTGTCCTGCAGGCTGCTCGACACCGCGTCGACGTTGGCGAGGTTGCTCGCGACCACGTTGAGGCGCAGGTTCTGTGCGTTCATGCCGGAACCGGCGATATCGAAGATCTGGAAACTACTCATCAGCCGTTACCCTTGATGGCGAGCTTGAGACCCTTTACGCGGCTGTCGAGGAAGCGCAGCGTCGCCTGGTAGCGCATTGCGTTGGCGCTGAACTCGGCCTGCTCGCGCTCGACCTCGACGGTATTGCCGTCGAGCGAGTTCTGTTGCGGAACCCGGTAGCCCATCTGCGAGACCGCGACGACACCGCTGTCGGCCTGGATGTGGCGTGCATGCGTCGACACCAGGCGCACCGGCGGCCGAGCCTCTTTGCGCAGCATCGCCGCGAAGTCGAAGTCACGCGCCTTGTAGCCAGGGGTGTCGGCATTGGCGAGATTGGACGCCAGCACCTCGGAGCGGCGTGAACGCAGCTGCAGGGCCTGTTCGTGGATACCGAAGACGTTGTCGAGTTTCATGCCGCAATGTTTCAGACGGGGTATTCGCCTGGATCACAGCAGAACCCGTGCCAACCCTGGGTTAACTCGAAAAATCAGCGACTTGAAGCCGATCGGGCGGCCAGCGGCGGGGCCCGGCGGCAACGCCTTGCCGGGACGGCGGCAACCTGGATGGACGCGGCGGAGGTATGCGGCCGCGCGCTCAGTCGCGCACCCGGTAGACCAGGCCACCGGCGATGCTGCGCATCTCGAACAGGTCCTCGTTGCCGCTCATCGACTCGGTCGAGCCGAGGAACAGGTGGCCGCCCGGGTTCAGGCAACGGGCGATACGCGCGACGATGTCGCGCTTGCGTTCCTGGGAGAAATAGATCAACACGTTGCGGCAGAACACGACGTCGAAACGGCCCAGCGAATCGAACGGCTTGAGCAGGTTGAAGGTGCGAAAGTCGACGCCCTCGCGGTACTTCGGCAGTACCTCGATGCAGCCGCCACGGTCGCGGAAATAGCGGTGCCGCTGGTCGTCGCTGAGGCCACGGGCCGCCGCGACGCCGCAATAGGTCGCGCCCTTGGCCTCGTCGACGGCGGTCGGCGAGATATCGGTACCGACGATCTCGTAGCGCATGCCGCGCGGCACGCGACCGCTCTGCATGCCGTCCTGCAGCGAGATCGCCGTCGTATAGGCCTCCTGCCCGGTCGATGCCGCCGCCGACCAGATTCGCAGCCGCTGCGGCCGGGCCTCGGCGACGAGACCGTCGATCAGCACGCGAAAATGCGCGATGTCGCGGAACCAGAACGTCTCGTTGGTCGTCATCGCGTCGATGACCGCGGTCTGCAGCGCGCCGTTGCCAAAGCCATTGAGGCGCCCTGCCAGCTCGCTGTAGCCGCTCAGGCCGAGGTGCGGCAACAGCCGACCGAGGCGGCTGGTTACCAGGTACTCCTTGCCGGTGCCGAGGCGAATGCCGGCCTGGCTCTCGAGAAAATCGTGAATGGCCTGGTAATCGTTGCTGGTCAGGGCAAGGCTCACAGGTTTCTCGGTATCAGCGGCACGAAAACGGCCAACGTCAGACTCGCGCCCTGCGTTCCTCGGCGTGCTGCCGGAGATGATCCTGGACGATCATCGCCAGCGTGTCGGGCTCCCACTTCGGCAGGAAGTCGTTGGCGCCGACCTTCTGCACCATCGATTTGTTGAACACACCGCTCAGCGAGGTATGCAGGATCACGTGCAGGTGTGACAGCTTGGCATGCTCGCGGATCGCCTTGGTCAGCGAGTAACCGTCCATGCGCGGCATCTCGACGTCGGAGATCACCAGCGCCAGCCAGTTCTCGACGTCCCTGCCCTCGTCGAGCCAGGCGAGCAGCTGATCGAGCGCCTGTTTGCCGTCGTTGGTCGTCGTGTACTCGACGTTCATCTGCTCGAGCACACGTGTCACCTGCTTGCGTGCGATGCTCGAGTCGTCGGCGAGCAGCACGTGTTGCGGGAGTTCCTCGGCGCGGTCGACGATCACGCCGTCGGAGACGTCGTCCTTGCTGCCGACGACCTCCTGGAGCACCTTTTCGACGTCGATGATCTCGACGAGCTCGTCGTCGACCTGGGTCACCGCGGTCATGTAAGTGCCGTCGGCGGCGCCCTTCGGCGGCGGCAGGATCTCTTCCCAGTTCATGTTGACGATCCGGTCGACCGAATCGACCAGGAAGCCCTGCACCTTGCGGTTGTACTCGGTGATGATGACGAATTTCTCACGCGGATCGTCGAGCGCCGGTCCGCCGATAGCCTGCGACAGGTCGAGGATCGAGATCGTCTTGCCACGCATGTTGGCGATGCCGAGCACGACCGGGTGCGAGTGCGGCACCTCGGTCAGCGGCGGGCACTGGATGACTTCCTGCACCTTGAATACGTTGATCCCGAAGCGTTGACGACCGTTGAGGCGGAACAGCAGCAGCTCGAGGCGGTTGTGGCCGGCCAGCTTGGTGCGCATGTCGACGCCGTCGAGTACCCCAGCCATGAGAATCTCCGATGCGGGATGGAAAGTCGTTGTGCGTAACGGCCAGCGGCATGCAAGCTTTAACCGCCTGCCGGGGCGCTGAGCGGCACAAACCTTGCTGGGTATCGGCCATGTCCAGCTGCCGACGAAAAACCGTCAGTATCGCGGGCGGCCTGCTATGGCTGCTGGCTGCCGCGGCACCGGCGGCGCCTTCCGCGACCCAGACCCACGCCAGCATCCGCGACGCGGCGCGCCAGCATGCCCTGGCCGACGTGGCGACGACGTCGGCGCGCGCCGAGGTCACGGTCGGCCGCCTCGACAGCCGTCTCAAGCTGAACGCCTGCGACCGGCCGCTCGAGACCTACGACTCGCCCAACGGGCTGCGCGGCGGCCGCGGCGTGGTCGGCGTACGCTGCACCGGCAGCACGCCGTGGAAGCTCTACGTCCCGGTGCGCATCGCGCTGCTCGAGGACATCGTCGTCAGCCGCCGTCCGGTGGTACGCGGCCACGCCCTGACCGCGGCCGACGTGGCGCTCGACGAGGTCGACACCAACAGCCTGCACAAGGCGTACTTCACGCGCATCGAGGACGTCGTCGGCCTGCGCACCAAGCGCGCACTGGCCGCCGGCACGACCCTGCATGCCGGTCTGCTGCGCCGCGAAAAACTGGTCAAGCGCGGCGCCCACGTCGAGATAGTTGCTAACAGCGGGGGTCTGCACGTTAGGATGCGCGGCAAGGCCATGGCCGACGGTGGGCACGGCGACCGGATCCGGGTCAAGAACCTCAACTCCGGCAGGGTCGTCACCGGGACCGTCAGCGGCCGCGGTGTGATCCGGGTGCTCGAATAACGGCCATCTACCGCGGCTTAGCGGCCGAAATGACTAATTTCGGAATCAAGTTCACAACTTACGGTCGCTGAGTAAAGTCCGTCAAAAGTCGGACGATACAGGGAACGTAACAGCAATAACCAAGGTGTGACCGACATGGGCATCGAAATCAGTGGTGGCGGCGGCCGACCGCCGCACGAAGCCGTCGAGGCCGCGAAATCGCAGACCACCGCACCGGCCGGCAGGCAGTCGGCGACCGCCGGTGGCGCCAGGAGCACGGCGAGCGGCGGCGACCAATTGCAGCTGTCGAACCAGGCCGCGCAGCTGCAGGCGCTTGAGGCCGAGATCGCCAACCTCCCTATCGTCGACACGCAGCGCGTCCAGGACGTGCAGCGCACGCTGACGACCGGCTCGTTCCAGATCGAGCCGGCCCAGGTCGCCGACAAGCTGTTGACCTTCGAGGCCGGCCTCGACAGGGCCGGTTGACGTGGACCGGGCCCAGGCGGCCAAGGCCTTTGCCGCGACCGTCCAGGCGAGTCTGCACGGCCTGCGCCAGCTCGAACCGCTGCTCGGGCGCGAACGCGAGGCCCTCGGCGGCCGCGACCCCGACGCGTTGACCCGGGTCGTCGACGACAAGCTCGCACTGCTGCGGGCGCTCGAACCCAGCGTCAAGGCTCGCGATCGCCTGCTCGCGGCACTCGGGCTGCCGCAAGGGGTCGACGGCGGCGCACGACTCGTCGCTGCGATCGACGATCCGGAGCTGGCACGCGACTGGTCGACACTGGTCGAGCTCGCGGCCGCCGTCGCCGACATCAGCGACAGCAACGCGCAGCTCGTGGCCCAGGGCCAGCGCGAGACGCGTGCGGCGCTCGGCATCCTGACCGGCCGCGACGCCAGCGACGACACCTACTCCAACCTGCGCCGCAAGGGCGGCGACCTGCCGCGCCAGGTACTCGGCAAGGTCTGAGCCCGCGGTCCCGCGACCGCCTGTGACAGCGGCCAGCGCCAACGGTTAGAATCCCCGGCTCGCGTATCCCGGGCAGCGCCGACCCGCGTTGCTAACGCGCGCGCAGCGCGCCGGCACGCGCCTTCGCCCCCGTAGCTCAGCTGGATAGAGCAACCGCCTCCTAAGCGGTAGGTCGGACGTTCGAATCGTCTCGGGGGCGCCATTCCATCGCGGGCCGGTAATCGTGGAACCCTGGCAGATCCTGATCCTCGCGCTGGTCGGCGTCGTCGCCGGCTGGCTCAATGTCATGGCCGGTGGCGGCTCGCTGCTGACCGTGCCGGTCATGCTGTTCATGGGTGTGCCGGGCGCGGTCGCCAACGGCACCAACCGGATCGCGATCCTGGCGCAGAACATCGTCGCGGTCGCAACCTTCCGCCGCCGCGGCTACGCCGATTTCCGGCTTGGCCTGAGCCTCGCCGCGGTCGCCGCGGTCGGCGCGTTTGCCGGCGCCTCGGTCGGCGCACGCCTCGACGGCGAATGGTTCGACCGCGTGCTGGCGCTGGTCATGATCGCGGTCATGTTGCTGATGGCCAGCGGCCACGACCGGGTGCCGGCGGGCGGCGAGACCCGCACCGCGAAGAACCTGCTGGCCGGCCATGTGCTGATGCTGTTCGCCGGCCTGTGGGGCGGCTTCATACAGATCGGTGTCGGCTTCATCCTGATGCCGATCCTGCACCGCGTGATGGGACTCGACCTGGTCAGCGTCAACATGCACAAGGTGCTGATCGTGCTCGTCTACACGGTCGTCGCGCTGTTCGTGTTCGCGACGCAGCTCGAGCTGCTGTGGTGGACGGGTCTCGGGCTGGCGGCCGGCAATGCGCTCGGCGGCTGGCTCGGCGCGCACACGACGATCCGCCACGGCGCCTCCCTGATCCGCCGGGTACTTTACGTCGCGCTCACAGGCTTTATCATCAAGTTACTGTTCTTCTGAGCCTTTTTTGTCGTCGGCCAACGCCCGGGAGACCCGACCGACGCCGTCGCCACGACCACGGAGACCCGACGCCTTGTTTGCGCGCCTGATCGTCATCGCAGCAGCCTGCGCAGCATCCGCGTGCGGTATGACGCCATCGCGCCCGGCCGACCCGGCGATCGACGTCGACGCCCGCTTCAGCACGGCGATACCGGCGGTCGCCGGCGAAGAGACGGCGCAACGGGCCTGGTGGCGGAGCGCCGTCGCCGGCCCGCTCGCGACGGCGCTGGACACGACCCTGCAGCGCAGCCCGGCGCTGCGCCGCGCGCTCGCCGACGTCGACACGGCACGCGCGGAACTGCGCGAGGCCAGGTCGAACCGCGGCCCGCGCCTGCTTGCCAGCGCTGACGCCGGCCTGCAGAAGGCCTCCAGCGACACGCGCCGCAGCAGCCGTTCCGCGGCCGTCGACGGCAGCCTGCCAATCGATGCCAACGGCGCGCTGGCCGACCGCGAACGCGCGGCACGCCAAACCCTCGCAGCGGCCAGCGCCGATGCCGAACAGCTGCGTTCCGATCTCGCCCGCGACCTGCTGCTGGCCGTCGTCGATCTCGCCGAGGCGCGCCAGCGCCGCGCCCTGCTCGACCGCCAGACGGCATCGACCGACCGCCAACTGCAGCTCGTCGAACTGCGCTTCACGCAGGGCCTGGCGAGCAGCGTCGACGTGCTGCAGCAGCGCGACCAGCTCGCCGCGCTGCGCCAGCAGGTGCCGCTCGCCGAGTTCGACGCGCTGCGCGCGGCCAATACGCTGCGCCGCCTCGGTGGCCTGAGCCCGGCCACGGCGAGCGGCCTCGAACGCGACACGCTGCCGGCGCTCGATCCCGGCTACGCGACGCTGCGGCCGCGCGACCTGCTGCAGCGCCGCCCCGCCCTGCGCGCCGCGCAGTCGCGCCTCGAGGCCGCCGACGCCCGTTTCGCCGCGGCCCTGGCCGACCGCTGGCCGACGCTGTCGCTGTCGGCGGGCGTGCTGACCCGCACGCTGTCCGGCGACGTCACGACGCTCGTGGACGCGGCCATCGATGCGGCACTGACGCTGTTCGACAGCGGCAACAAGATAGCGATCGCGGAACGCCGGCGCGCGCAGCTGGCAGCCGCCGGTCAGCAGCTGCTCGCGGACTGGGTGGACAGTGTGATCGACGCCGATACCCTGCTGCACGAGGCCAACAGCCTCGACCGGCGGCTGGCGCTGTCGGCGCAGCGCCTGGAGACCGCGCAGGCGCTGCTGCGTGCGGCACAGCGCCGCTACGAGCGCGGTGTCAGCGACTACCTGCCGGTACTCTCGGCGCTGACCGGCCTGCAGCAGCAGCAGCGCGACGACCTGGCACTGCAGGCGGCACTTGGGCGTACGCGGGTTCGCCTGCATCATGCGCTGGGATACGTGCCCGACGGAGGCGGCACATGAAACGCACGACTGTGGCCCGGCTGTCGCTGTTCGTTCTGCTCGCCGGTGGTTTCGCCACGCTGGTCTGGCAGCTGCTCGACAGCGCACCGCGCACCAGCCGCGAACGGCCCGCGGCACCGGTACCGCTGGTCGACATCATCGTGTCGCAGCCGTCCTCGCACGCGGTCACGGCGAGTTCGGCCGGGCCGGTGATCAGCGCCTACGAGGTCGAGATCCGCCCCGAGGTCGGCGGCCGCATCACCGGTCTGCACGGCGAGTTCGAGCCCGGTGGTTTCATCCCGGCCGGCGAGACCATCGTCACGATCGACGCGGCCGACTACGAGCTCGCGGTCGCGGCGGCCGAGGCCGATGTCGCCAAGGCGCGCGCGACCATCGCGCTCGAGCAGGGCCGCCGCGTGGTCGCGCGCGAGGAGCTGGCCAGCCTGCAAGGCTCGCTGCAGATCGACGAGACATCGCGCTCGCTGGCGCTGCGCCGACCGCAGCTGCGCCAGGTGCAGGCCGAACTCGCCGCCGCGCAGAACCGTCTGCAGCGCGCCACGCTCGACCTCAGCCGCACCCGCGTGGCACTGCCGTACGACGTCGTCGTGCTCGAGCGCGAACGGGTCAGCGGCGAGGTCGTTGCCGCGCGCGAGCTGCTCGGTCGGGTCACCCGCGCCGACACCTACTGGGTCGAGCTGCGCACGCAGCCGGGACTGGTGCCGCGTCTGCGCGTGCGTACCGCCGATCGGCCCGGCTCGCGGGTGCGCATCCGCCACGCCGAATCGCTGATCGACGGCGAGGTCGTGCGGATCCGCGCCGACGTCGCCAGCGGCTCACGCCTGGCCGGCGTCATCGCGGCGATCCCGGTCGCGCGCGACGGCGCCGCGCCGATCCTGCTCGGCAGCTATGTCGAGGCCGAGATCGATGCCGGCCGGATCGACCGCGCGATACGCGCGCCGCGTCGCGCGCTGCGCGACAACCGCCGCGTCTGGGTCGTCGACGCCCAGGACCGACTGCAGGTACGCGACGCCACGCTGCTGTGGGAGAGCGCGCAGTCGGTGCTGCTCGGCGTCGACACGCTGAGCGCCGGCGATCGCGTCGTCGTCAGCCGCGTCAGCGGCCTGGTGCCGGGCAGCGAGGTGCGCACCCGGACCGTGGACCACGACAGTGGACCACCGCGGGTCGCCACTGCCCCGGCGGGCGACGATGGCTGAGCCGACGACGCGCCGCGGACTGGTCGCATGGATGGCCGGCAACCCGGTCGCCGCGAACCTGCTGATGTTCGCGATGCTGCTCGGCGGCGTGCTCGGATTCGTCGACATCCGCCAGGAGATCACGCCGGACTTCACGCTCGAGGCCGTGCAGATCTCGGTGCGCTACCCGGGCGCCAGCCCGGAAGAGGTCGAAGAAGGCATCGTGCTGGCGATCGAGAAGGAGATCACCGGCATGGACGGCATCCGCTCGATCCGCTCGACGGCCAACGAGGGCAATGCCAACGTCGTCGCCGAGCTGACTTCCGATGCCGATGCGAACGAGGTCTTGCAGGACGTGCGCAGCGCGGTGTCGCGTATCACGTCGTTCCCGGACGACGCCGAACCGGCGCGGGTCGAGAGTCGTCAGCACGGTTTCTACGTGATCAGCATCGCGGTCGCCAGCGAGCTGCCGCCCGAAGACCTGTTCGAACTGAGCGAGCGCATACGGCGCCAGATCCTGCTGATGCCAGGGGTCTCCGAGATCTCAATCCGCGGCCGCCTGCAGCCGCGCATCGACATCGAGATCACCGAGGAGCAGCTGCGCGCGCTCGACCTGACCCTGTCGGACGTCGCCCGCGCGGTGCGCAACGCCGCGCGCGACATACCGGCGGGGCGCATCGACACCGCCGATGGCGAGATCCTGCTGCGCACCGAGGGGCGGCGCACGCGCGCCAACGAGTTCGCCGACATCCCGATCAAGGTCACCGACGACGGCACGCAGCTGCTGCTCGGCGACGTCGCGACGTTGTCCGACGGCTTCGTCAATCGCTGGCAGGTGTTCGAGTTCAACGGCGCACCCGGACTGCGCCTCGACATCTACCAGACCGAGAACCAGCGCCCAATCGAGCTGGCGAAACGGGTGCGCACGCTGGTCGACGAGCTGAATGCCGAGCTGCCGGACTCGGTCACGATCAGCGTGCACAACGACCGCTCGGAACGCTACGCCGAACGCAGCCAGATCCTGCTCAAGAACGGTGCGCTTGGCCTGCTGCTGGTCGTGCTGTCGCTGGGGATTTTTCTGAATACGCGGCTGGCGTTCTGGGTCGCGGTGTCGATCCCGGTGGTATTCATCGGCTCGTTCACGATCCTGCCCGAGGTCGACGTCACGCTGAACATGATCTCGATGTTCGCGTTCATCCTGACCCTGGGCATCGTCGTCGACGACGCGATCATCGTCGGCGAGAACATCTACGCCAAGCAGCAACAGGGGCTGCCGGTCGCACAGGCGGTGCGCGAGGGCGCCGGCGAGATGGTCGTGCCGGTGCTGTATGCCGTCGGCACCAACCTGATCGCGTTCACGCCGCTGATGTTCGTGCCGGGTGCGACCGGCCAGTTCATGCGCGACCTGCCGGTGGTCGCCGCCGTCGTCTTCGTCGTGTCTTTGGTCGAGGCGCTGTTCATCCTGCCGGCCCACCTCAACGCCGACAACACCGCGAAGACCGGCGGCTGGCACGGCTTCGTCGCGCGTTTCCAACGCGTCAGTCGTTTTCACGACGGCCTGGTCGCCGGCCTCGATCGACTGCGCGACGGCCCGTACCGGCGGCTGCTGCAGGTCGCGATCCGCGAGCGCTACCTGACGCTGCTGGTGTTCAGCGGGCTGCTGGCCGTGGTCATCGCCTGGTACGCGTCGGGCCGGATCGACCTGACGTGGCGGCCCGAGATCCCCGGCAACCGGGTCGACGCCGAGGTCGCGATGCCGGTCGACTCGTCGACGCGCGAGACGCTGGCCGTGGTCCGCCGTATCGAGGCCGCGGCGCTGCGCGCGATCGAGCGCGTCGGCAGCCGCGAGGAGCACATCGACAGCTGGTTCTCGCGCGCCCGCCCGGACAACGGCGACGTCAACGTCTACCTCGTGGCGGACGACAGGCGCCCGTTCACGCAGGAGGAGTTCACGCGCGTCTGGCGCGAGGAGATCGGCGACCTGCCGGAGGTGCGTTCGCTGTTCTTCGAGTACCTGATCGGCCCAGGCGGCAACCGCGGGCTGCGCATTAACCTGTCGCATGTCTCTACGCAGACCCTCGAGACCGCGGCGCGCGAACTGGCCGAACGTCTCGACGAGTTCACGGGCCTGGTCGACATCTCCGACGGCATCGCCGAGGGCAAAAGACAGCTGAGCTTCACGCTGTCACCGCAGGGGCGCGCGATCGGCCTGTCCGAGGAATCGCTGGGCCGCCAGGTGCGCAACGCGTTCTTCGGTGCAGAGGCGCTGCGGCTGTTGCGCGACGGCTACGAGTTGAAGGTCATGGTGCGCCTGCCCGAGTCGCAACGCCTGTCGACCCAGGACATCAGCGATCTCATCGTGCGCGGTCGTGACGGTATCGAGATCCCGCTGTCGGCGGCCGCGAGCATGCGCGCCGGCAGCGCCTACGACCTCATCACCCGCGAGGACGGCAAGCGCACGATCACCGTGACCGGCAGCTTCGACAAGGCGATCGCCAATACCCGGCGCATTCGCGCGGCGCTGGCCGAGCAGGTGATGCCGGAGCTCGTCGCGCGCTACCCCGGGCTGGGTTGGAAGTATGCCGGCGGGCGACGCGACCGCAACGAGGCGCTGAACGGTATCTTCCTTGGGCTGATGTGGGCGGGACTGGCGATCTTCGCGCTGACCGCGGCGCTGTTTCGCAGCTACGCCCAGGCGGTGATCGTGATGCTGACGATCCCCTACTCGGTGGCCGCCGCGATCGCCGGGCACGTGCTGATGGGATTCGACCTCAGCTCGGTCAGCGTGTTCGGCATGATCGCGCTCGGCGGTCTGGTCGTGAACGGCTCGCTGGTGCTGACACTGCGCTACAACGGACTGCTGCGCGACGGCCACGCCGACCCGCTCGCAGCGGCCGCGCGCTCACGCTTTCGCCCGATCGTGCTGACGTCGCTGACGACGACGGTGGGGTTGGTACCGATGTTGTTCGAGACGTCGACCCAGGCGCTGTACCTGGTACCGATGGCGATCGCGCTGAGTTTCGGCACGGTCGCGTCGACCTTCGTCGTACTGCTGCTGATCCCGGCGCTGCACGCGATCTGGGGAGACCTCAGACAGCTGCTGGGTATCCGGCCGCACGCCGGCGCGTCCGACATGCCGCGATGAGCGCTGCGGTCGGCCATGCCGTCGACGGCGTTGTCGGCAGGGGTATCAGGCGGCGGCGTTGCTGTCGCCGACCGCGGCACGCGGCGCGCGCAGCGTCGCCAGGGTCTCGCCGAGCAGGCGTCCGAGCGTCTGGTAGGTCTTGACCTGGGCCCGCTGGTAGGCCGTGTCCGGGGCGTGATCGGCGAGCGACAGGCGCGCTTCGAAGAACGCAATGTCGGCCTCGATCGACGGGATGTCGATGCGCGCGGGCTTCGTTTGTTGCTCAGTCGCGGACATACGACGGATTTTAGCAGCGCCGGCGCACCGTTTTCACCCAAAAAAAGTCGCACAACCCGCCGGTTCAGACAATGGTCCGAATGAAAATTTCTGCGCCCAGTGGGCCAATCGGGCTGTGCTAGACTCCTGGTAAATCCCGACCAGCGCGGGACTTTTGCCGTTCTGCGAAAACCTTTTGGGTGATTGTCCGAAAATGTCCGATTTTTTAGAGCGTTTGCGTGGCTCGTCAGCGTTTTATGGCGCCAATGCCCCATTCATCGAGGACCTGTTCGAGGCCTACCTGAGCGATCCCAGCAGCGTGCCGGACAACTGGCGACGCCACTTCGACCGCCTGCCCGACGTCGCCGGGCTGCCGATGGAAGACGCCTCGCACCGCCGCGTGCAGGAGGACTTCCTCAAGCTCGCGACCGACCCCAATTCGCGGCTGCCGTGCAGCACCGGGCTGTCGGCGGCGGCGGCAGAGCGCCAGGCCAAGGTGCTGCGCCTGATCAACGCCTACCGCGTGCGCGGCCATCAGAACGCCAACATCGACCCGCTGCGCCTGAAGCCGGTGGCGCCGCTGCCCGACCTGCAGCCGTCGTACTACGGGCTCGGCAAAGAGGACATGGACGCGGTGTTCAATACCGGCTCGCTGTTCGCGCCCGACCAGATGCCGCTGAAAGACATCCTCGACCTGGTGCAGGAGGTGTACACCGGCAACGTCGGCTCGGAGTACATGCACATCATCAACACCGAGGAGAAGCGCTGGATCCAGCAGCGCCTCGAGTCCTACCGCCTGAAGCCGGAACTCGATGACAGCGAGCGACGCTGGATACTGCACATGCTGACCGCCGCCGAGGGCATCGAAAAGTTCATGCACGCCCGCTACGTCGGCCAGAAGCGTTTCTCGCTCGAAGGTGGCGAATCGCTGATTCCGATGCTCGACGAACTGATCCAGCGTGCCGGTCGCGACGGCGCCAAGGAAGTCGTGATTGGCATGGCGCACCGCGGGCGACTGAACGTGTTGGCCAACATCATCGGCAAGCCGCCGGCGCAGATATTCGGCGAGTTTGAGGGCCAGCGCCAGGTCCAGGACGAAGGGATCCTGTCGTCCGGCGACGTCAAGTATCACAAGGGCTTCTCCAACGACGTCGACACCCCCGGCGGCCTCGTGCACATCACGCTGGGGTTCAACCCGTCGCATCTCGAGATCATCAGCCCGGTCGTGCACGGCTCGGTGCGCGCGCGCCAGCAGCGCCGCGTGGACCGCAAGGGCGAGCAGGTGCTGGCCGTGATCCTGCACGGTGACGCGGCATTCGCCGGCCAGGGCGTGAACATGGAGATGTTCAACATGTCGCAGGCCCGCGGTTACGCGGTCGGCGGCACGGTGCACATCGTCATCAACAACCAGATCGGCTTCACGACCAGCAACACGCTGGATGCGCGCTCGACGATGTACTGCACGGACGTCGCCAAGGTCGTCGAGGCGCCGATCTTCCACGTCAACGGCGACGATCCCGAGGCCGTGATCTTCGTCACGCGGCTGGCGCTCGACTATCGCAACCGCTTCCACAAGGACGTCGTCATCGACCTCGTTTGCTACCGCCGTCACGGTCACAACGAGGCCGACGAACCGGCGGTCACGCAACCGATGATGTACCAGAAGATCCGCAATCATCAGCCGACGCGCGCGGCCTACGCCGACCGCCTGATCGCCGACCAACTGATCGCCCCGGAGGATGCACAGCAGTACGTCGAGGACATCCGCACCGAGTTCGAGTCGGGTCAGTGTGTCGGGCGGGCATCGGTGTGCCTGCTGAAGAACCCGTTCCACGTCGACTGGACGCGTTTCCGCGGCGTGCGCTGGACCGAACCACATACCACCGCGTTCGACCCCGAGCGCTTCGAGGCGCTGGCCGGGCAGATCGTCACGCCGCCCGGTGATTTCAACCTGCACCCGCGGGTCAAGCGCATCATGGAAGACCGCCGCCAGATGGCGCAGGGCGACAAACTCGCCGACTGGGGTTTCGCCGAGAACATGGCCTACGCGACGCTGCTCGACGAGGGCGTGCCGATTCGCATCTCGGGCCAGGACTGCCGGCGCGGCACGTTCTTCCACCGCCACGCGATGCTGCGCAACCAGGACACCGGTTCAAGCTATGTCCCGCTGCGCCACCTACACAAGGGCCAGCCGAACTTCACGGTCATCGACTCGGTGCTGTCGGAAGAAGCGGTGTTGGCATTCGAGTACGGCTACGCGACCGCGTCACCGAGTTCGCTGACGATCTGGGAGGCACAGTTCGGTGATTTCGCCAACGGCGCGCAGGTCGTCATCGACCAGTTCATCACGTCGGCCGGCGCCAAGTGGGGGCTCTACTGTGGCCTCGTGATGCTGTTGCCGCACGGTTACGAAGGCCAGGGCCCCGAGCACTCGTCGGCGCGGCTGGAGCGCTACATGCAGCTGTGCGCGGAACACAACATCCAGGTCTGTACGCCGACGACACCGGCACAGATCTTCCACCTGCTGCGCCGCCAGATGCTGCGCCCGTTCCGCCACCCCTTGATTGTGATGTCGCCGAAGAGCCTGCTGCGCCACCCGCTGGCGACGTCGTCGGTCGATTCGCTGTGCCACGGACGTTTCGAGACCGTGATCGACGAAATCGACCCGATCGAGCCGGACGCGGTCACGCACGTCGTCGTCTGCTCGGGCAAGGTGTACTACGACCTGCTGCAGGCCAAGCGCACGCGCGAGCTGACTCACGTCGCGCTGATACGCATCGAACAGCTGTACCCGTTCCCGCGCGATGACTTCAGCGCGGTCGTCGAGCGCTACCCGAACGCCAAGCTGTTCGTCTGGTGTCAGGAGGAGCCGCAAAACCAGGGCGCCTGGGACCAGATCAAGCATCGCTTCCATTTCCTGCACACCAGCGGCCGCGAGCTGATCTACACCGGACGGCCGTCGGCTGCCGCACCGGCGACGGGCTACCACCAGGTACACCAGGAAGAACAAGAGAAACTCGTGGACGACGCGCTGACCGGGCGCCGCGATCCATCGATGAACCGGAGAGGATGAGACATGTCGACCGAAGTACGCGTACCCACACTGCCGGAATCCGTCAGCGACGCGACCGTGCTGGCATGGCACAAGCAACCGGGCGAGGCGATCGCCCGCGACGAAAACCTGGTAGACCTGGAGACCGACAAGGTCGTACTCGAGGTACCGTCGCCGGTTGCCGGCGTGCTCAGGGAACAGTCGGTAGAGACCGGCGCCGTGGTGACCGCCGACGAGCTGTTGGCGCTGGTCGAGGCCGGCGCGGCCGCGGCACCGACCGAACCGTCGACGTCGCCGACCAAGGCCGATGATGCGGGTAGCGCGCCGCCGCCGGCGACCGCACCGGCCGAGGAAAGCGCCGACGACGGCAACGACCCGGTATTGACGCCCGCCGTGCGTCGCCTGGTCAAGGAACTGAACGTCGACGCCAGCAAGATCAAGGGCACCGGCAAGAACGGCCGCATCCTCAAGTCGGACGTGATGGCCTACCTCGATCAGCAGACCAGCACGACCGAGGACCCCGACCTGCGGGCCGCGGCACCGGCCGAGGTCGGCGCGTCCGCTGCGCGCCAGGAAAAGCGCGTGCCGATGACCCGGCTGCGTGCCCGCATCGCCGAGCGACTGCTCGAGGCGCAGGCCAATGCGGCCATCCTGACGACCTTCAACGAGGTCAACCTGAAGGCCGCGATGGACCTGCGTGCGCGCCACAAGGACCAGTTCGAGAAGACCCATGACGTACGCCTCGGTTTCATGTCGTTCTTCGTCAAGGCAGCGGTCGAGGCGCTGAAGAAGTTTCCGGTGGTCAACGCGTCGGTCGACGGCAACGACATCGTCTACCACAACTATTTCGATGTCGGCGTTGCGGTCGGCTCACCGCGCGGGCTGGTCGTGCCGATCCTGCGCAATGCCGACCAGATGTCGTTCGCTCAGATCGAGGACACGATCAAGCAGTTCGGCCAGAAGGCCAAAGACGGCTCGCTGAGCTACGAGGAACTCACCGGCGGCACCTTCACGATCTCCAACGGCGGCGTGTTCGGCTCGATGCTGTCGACGCCGATCCTCAACCCGCCGCAGAGCGCGATTCTCGGCATGCACAACATCGTCCAGCGTCCAGTGGTGGACAACGGCGAGATCGTGATCCGGCCGATGATGTACCTGGCGCTGTCGTACGATCACAGGATCATCGACGGCCGCGAGGCGGTGCAGTTCCTGGTCACGATCAAGCAGTGCATGGAAGACCCGGCGCGCATGCTGCTGGGAGTTTGAGCAAAACGGGAACGCGGAATACGCAGGTTTCGATCTTCGTACTCCGGTGTTTCTTGCTCGCGACCGCTTGGATCGATTTCGTCTGTGTCGGTTGTGATGCGCCGCGCCCGCTCTGCGTTCCTGACTCAATCCTGACGGGGCCCTGATGACCACGATCAAACAAGACGACCTGATCCAGAGCGTTGCTGACGCGCTGCAGTTCATCTCCTACTACCATCCGCTGGACTATATCCAGGCCGTGGGCCGGGCCTACGAGCGCGAGCAGTCCGCGGCAGCCAAAGACGCGCTGGCGCAGATCCTGACCAACTCGCGCATGTGCGCTGAAGGCCATCGGCCAATCTGCCAGGATACCGGCGCGGTGGTCGTGTTCCTGAAGATCGGCATGGACGTGCGCTTCGACGGCCACATGTCGTTGAACGACATGATCAACGAGGGCGTGCGCCAGGCCTACCTGCACCCGGACAACAAGCTGCGGGCGTCGATGGTCGATCCGCCGATCGGCGCGCGCAACAACACCCGCGACAACACGCCGGCGATCATCTACACCGATATCGTGCCCGGCGACGGGGTAGAGGTCGCACTCGCGGCCAAGGGCGGTGGCTCGGAGAACAAATCGAAGTTCACGATCCTGAATCCGAGCGACAGCCTCGTCGACTGGGTGATCGAGACCCTGCCCACGATGGGTGCCGGCTGGTGTCCGCCCGGCGTGCTCGGCATCGGGATCGGCGGCACGGCCGAGAAGGCGATGGTTCTGGCCAAGGAATCGCTGATGGCGCCGATCGATATCGACGAGCTGCGCGCCCGGGGGCCGTCGGGCGCCGTCGAGGAACTGCGCCTCGAGATCTTCGACAAGGTCAACGCGCTGGGCATCGGTGCGCAGGGCCTCGGCGGGCTGACGACGGTCGTCGACGTCAAGATACTCACCTACCCCACGCATGCCGCATCGCTGCCGGTCGGCATGATCCCCAACTGCGCCGCGACCCGGCACATCGAGTTCCACCTGGACGGCGCCGGACCGGCCGTTTTGACGCCGCCGCGCCTCGAGGACTGGCCCGACGTGACCTGGGAGGTCAGCGAAACGGCCAAGCGGGTCGATCTCGACAGCCTGACGCCGGAAGACGTGCAGCGTTGGCAGCCCGGTGATCGACTGCTGCTCAATGGCAGGCTGCTGACCGGACGCGACGCCGCGCACAAGCGTATCCAGGGGCTGCTGGAGAGTGGCCAGGGGCTGCCGGAAGGGGTCGATTTCACCAACCGACTGATCTACTACGTCGGACCGGTAGACCCGGTGCGCGACGAGGCGGTCGGCCCGGCCGGCCCGACGACGGCGACGCGGATGGACAAGTTCACGGACATGATGCTGTCGCAGACCGGCCTGATCGGCATGGTCGGAAAGGCCGAACGCGGGCCGGTCGCGATCGACGCGATCAAGCGCCACCGCGCAGCCTATTTGATGGCCGTCGGCGGCGCCGCCTACCTAGTGTCCCAGGCGATCCGCAGCGCGAAGATCGTCGCTTTCGAGGACCTCGGCATGGAGGCGATCTACGAGTTCGAGGTGCGTGACATGCCGGTCACCGTCGCAGTCGACAGCCACGGCGAATCGGTCCACCAGACGGGACCGGCAGAATGGAAGGTCAAGATCGCCGAACTCGGGCTCGCCGCCGGCCGTTAGCCATTGGCATTGCTGCGCAGGTCGGAGTCGTCCTCGGCCGGCAACAGCACGGTTTCGCGGAAGATCGTCTCGTTGAACAACGAGTGATCCGGCGTGTATTCGCTGACGCAGTCGATCGTGTCGTCCATCGCCACCGAGGAAATGCGCACGTAGGCGTGCTT
>JASJCU010000023.1 GCA_030065815.1 Gammaproteobacteria bacterium
CGTTCAAACCGAACAAGACCCGGATTATCCTGGTCGCCGCGGTGCTCGGCCTGATGCTGGGTATCGCGCTCGCCTTCCTGCGCGAGCACTTCGACCGCACGCTGAAGACCCTCGACGACATCGAGGAAAAACTGGCGCTTACCGCGCTCGGCATCATCCCGCTGGTCCGCGAACGCAAGAAATCGAACCCGGACACGCAGTATCTCTCCGACCCACGCTCGCCGTTCGCCGAGAAGATCAACCATATCCGCACCGGCCTGCTGTTCTCGTCGATCGACGACCCGCCGCGCACGCTGCTGATCACGTCGGCGACCAGCGGCGAAGGCAAGACCACGGCCGCGATCAACCTCGCCGCGGCGTTCGCGCAGCTCGACCGCACCCTGCTGGTCGAGGTCGACCTGCGCAAGCCGACGCTGCGCGAACGCCTGCACGCGGCACCGCGCAAGGGCCTCGCCGACCTGGTTCTGGATCCCGGCCTGGCCCGCGAGGTCATTCAACCGGTCGACGGTGCCGACAAGCTGCACCTGCTGACCTGCGGCACGCGCCCGGCCAACCCGCTGGAGCTGCTGTCGTCGCAGCAGTTCCAGGCGCTGTTGAACAAATTGCAGCAACACTACCGCTTCATCGTCCTCGACGGACCGCCGCTGCTGGCAGTCAGCGACGCCGCGGTGCTCGGCCACATCGTCGACGAGACGATCATGGTGGCCAAGGCGGAGAGCACGTCGATCAAGATGATCAAGGACGCGTCGGCGCTGTTGCGCAAGGCCAACCTGCTGCCGGTCGGTGTGATACTCGCCCAGGCAGACAGCAAGCGCATGGCCTACTACGGCGGCGGCTACTACCACTACGATCAGCGCTACTACGGCGAAGGCAGCGACTCCGCGAAAGCCGGCGGCTGATCGCCGGCAGCCGCAGCGCCAGCCGATGATCGACATCCACAGCCACATCCTGCCCGACGTCGACGACGGCGCGCGCGGCGCGCAGGATGCACTGTCGATGCTGCACGCCGCGGCCGCCGGCGGCGTCACGCTACAGGTGCTCACGCCACACATGAAGCCGGGCCGCTTCGACAATTCGGCGGCGCAGCTGGCGGCGGGTTTCGCGGCCTTCGCCGAATCGGCCAGGGCCTCCGGCTGCGACATCGGCCTGCGCCTCGCCGCCGAGGTACACGTCGGCCCACACGTGGTCGCGCTGGCCCGCGCGGGCACGCTGCCGTTCCTCGGCGAGTGCGATGCCAGGAAGACGCTGTTGCTGGAGTTCCCGCTGACGACGCCGCCGGCCGGCAGCATCAACCTGATCGACTGGCTGCTCGACAACGATATCCTGCCGGTGATCGCCCACCCGGAACGCTGTCGCGAATGGCAGCAGCACCCCGACCGGCTGGCGCCGTACCTCGAGCGCGGCTGCGCGCTGCAGGTCACCGGCTCGAGCCTGCTCGGCGGTTTCGGTCAGGACGCGCAGACGACCGCGATCCGGTTGATCGAACGCGACGCCGTCGCCGCCGTGGCATCCGACTGTCACAACCCCCGCTACCGCCCGCCCGACCTGCACATCGCGCGCGACTGGCTGGCGCAGACCTTCGACAGCACGACCGCGACGACGCTGACCGAGCGTGGCCCGGCCCGCCTGCTCGGCCTGGCCGCCGCCCGCTGACGGCACGCTGCCGGCGCCCGGCCGCGCGCCTCAGCGGAAGAACTGCGGCAGCTTGCCGAGGTTCTTCATCGCCAAGACTCCCAAGCCACCCACGCCGTTGGCCCGCAGCGCGCGGTAGTCCTCGTACATCTTGCGCAGTATGCGTCGCGGCGAGCGGTTGCTCGCGCCGCCGAGGCGCATCCTGACCAGCACCTCCGGCAGGTATTGCAGACGGATGTCGCCGCGCCACAGGTAGCGCAACATCGCGTCGTAGTCGCCGGCGATCTGATACGCCGGGTCGTAGGCACCGAACCTGTCGACGACCTCGCGGCGCAGGAACAGCGCGGGGTGCGGCGGCATCCAGCCGCGCCGCAGCCGCGCACGCGAGTAATCGCCTGCGCGCCAGCGACGCACGACGCGCCCCGTGTCACCCTTGCTCACGTAGTCCAGGTCGCCGTACACGCCGTCGGCCGACGAGCCGTCGAAGGTCGCGGCGACCCGCGCCAGCACGCGCTCGTCGGCGAACACATCGTCGGAATGCAGCACACCGACGACGCCGCCGGTCGCCAGGGCCAGGCCCTTGTTCAGCGCATCGTAGATGCCGTGATCCGGCTCGCTGACGACCTTGTCGATGGTGTCGGCGTGGCGCTCGATGATCGCCAACGAGCCGTCGCTGGAGCCGCCGTCGACGACGATGTGTTCATAGCGACAATCGCGCTGGCTGCGAAGGCTGGCCAGCGCATCGCCAAGCGTGTCGGCACGATTGAACACGGCGGTGATGATCGAGATCTTCACGCCACGCGGCCTGCCCGCCGATAACTTGCGCACCGCTCAGGCATCGCGTAACCGCCGCACGACCCAGTGCCCGATGACCAGGACGTCCATGTCGGTGCGCAGGAAGCAGTCGAGCGCCTCGCGCGGATGACAGACCACCGGTTCGTTCTCGTTGAACGATGTATTCAGCAGCATCGGCACACCGGTCTCGTCGGCAAAGCGACGGATCAAGCGGTGGTACAGCGGATTGGCCCGTTCGTGCACCGTGTGCAGGCGCCCGCTGCCGTCGACGTGGGTCACCGCCGGGATATGGGCGCGCTTCTCCGGCCTGACCACGAACACCTGCGCCATGAATGGCACGTCGCCGTCCTGTTCGAACCAGTCGGCGACGGCATCGCGGAGGATCGACGGTGCGAACGGCCGGAACGACTCGCGGCGCTTGATCTTGCTGTTCAGGATGTCTTTCATGTCGGCCCGTCGCGGGTCGCCGAGTATCGAACGGTTGCCGAGGGCGCGCGGCCCCCACTCCAAGCGGCCCTGGAACCAGCCGACGACGCCACCCCCGACGAGCGCGCTGACGACCCGTTCGCACAGCACGTCGTCGTCATCGACGCAATCGACGGCGAACGCGGCGTCGTCCGCGGGCAGGGTCTCGCGGATTACGGCGGCGATCTCGCGATCGGAGAAGTGCGGCCCCAGGTAGGCGTGATCGAGCGGTGGCATACGCGAATTGCCCAAGCGATGCCAGACCTGCAGCGCGGCGCCGAGCGCGCCTCCCGCGTCGCCCGGCGCGGCCTGGACGTAGACCGAGCGCAGCGGCGTCTGCAGACACAGCTTGCCGTTGGCCAGCGAATTCATCGCGCAGCCGCCGGCGAGCGCCAGCGCGTCGAGGCCATGTGTCGCGTGCAGTGCGGCCAGCAGATGAAACAGCGCGCGTTCGTAGGCCGCCTGGACCGACGCGGCGATATCGCGGTGGCGGTCCGTGATCGCTTCGCCCGGCCGGCGTGCCGGCCCCAGCAGCGCCTCGAGGCGCGGGCCGAACAGCGTGCCGACCGTCGGCACGCCGTCACGCCACTGGTAGTCGATGCGCTCGCGATGATGGCGGAAGTAGTCCAGGGTCAGGGCGAAACCGCCGGCGTCGCGCAGCGCGAGCAGTTGATCCATCTCACGCATGAAGCGCGGCCTGCCGTAGGCCGCGAGACCCATGACCTTGTACTCGTCACCGTAGTGCGGGAAGCCGAGGTACTGGGTCATCGCCTGGTAGAAGATGCCGAGCGAATGCGGAAAGAACACCCGACCATCGACGCGTACGTCGTCGCCACTGCCGACGCCCCACGCCGCGCTCGCGAAATCGCCGAAGCCGTCGACCGACACGACCAGGGCATCGTCGAACGGCGAGCAGCAGAACGCCGATGCCATGTGGGCGAGATGATGCTCGACAGGGTGCACGCGACCGGCGAAGCGCCCGCCGGGCACGGCCTGCTCCAGCAGCGCCGCGATACCGCTGCGCTGCGTGCGGTTGCGCAGGCGCTCGAGGATCAGCCCCGGGTCCGGGCGGCGCGACAGCGCGTAGGCGAGCTTGCGCCACAGGTGCGCGCGCGAGTCCTGGTTGAGCGCGACGTGCTCGACGTCGTCCAGTGCCAGCCCGCCCTCGGCGAGACAGTAGCGTATCGCCTGCGCCGGGAAGCCCGCCCAGTGCTTGACCCGGCGAAAGCGCTCCTCCTCGACCGCGGCGACGACGCGGCCGTCGCGCAACAGGCACGCCGCGGCATCGCCGTGGAAGGCGTTGATGCCGAGGACTACCGCCATCGCGCCAAACCGCCCGCCCGTGCTGCTGTCACCACGCTATCGATCATCGCGCCACCCAGTCGCCGCTGTGCTGCCGCCGGCGATACGGCCGCCGCAACGCCGCCGCCGTCGCCACCCTCCAAGGCGCCAACCGACGATCGCGCCCGGTGCGTCGCGATCATCGCTCGTCCAGGATGGCGGCAGGCCTGGGGCCACCGCGCAACAGCCAGCGATAGCAGTCGGCCAGGCGGGGCGCGACTCGCTGCCAACGCCATTGCCCGGACACGCGGCGACCGCGCGCCCCCATTGCCACCAGCCGCGCCGCGGGCATCGACGTCGCCGATCGCAGCGCGTCGGCGATGCCGTCGACGGTCGGCGGCACCCACCATCCGCAGTCGTGCTCGACCAGCAGTTGCCACGGCGTGCCGGTGGTCGCGATCACCGGCAGCCCGTGGGCCATTGCCTCGGCGACGACGATACCGAAGTTCTCGCTGAAGCTCGGCAACACGAACACCTCGGCCGCCGCGAACAGCGCGTGCTTGGCCGCGCCGTCGGCCTCGCCGACACAGCTCACGGCGTGCTGCAGGCCGCCGCGGTGGATCGCCGTCTCGACCGCCGCGCGATGATTCTGCTGGTCCGGGCCGGCGATGACCAGACGCCACCCCGGCGGTGCGACGCGTGCCCAGGCCTCGAGCAGGTTCAACAGCCCTTTCTTCGGGTGCAGGCGCCCGAGGAACAGCGCCGTCCGCGCACCGCCGGCGCCGGCCGCGCGATCGGCCGCGCGCGCCTGCGTTACCGCCGCCGGTGCGACGTCGATCCCGTTCGGGATGACCGCGATCGGGGCACGCAGGCCGATACGGCGCAGTCCCTCGGCCTCGGACGTCGACGTCGCGCACAGCAGCGCGGCGCGTTCGAGGTCGCGGCGCTGGTACAGCGCCATCGCCAGGCGTTTGCGGATCCTCGACCGGGTCAACGCCCACGGCTCCAGCATCCCGCGCGGGCTGATCACCAGCGGCGTGCCGCTACGCCGCGCCACCACGGCCGCGGCCCGGGTGTCGTGCGTCCACAGGCCGTTGGCGTGCACGATGGTGTCCGACGGCGCGGTCGCGACGACGTCGGTCATGGCCCGCGGCAGGCCCGGATACACGCGGAGGCCATGCGGTCCGCGCGCGCGCACCCGGTGCAGTCGCGCACCCAGCCGATCGGCGCCGGCGACCATCGGTCCCCAGCGGTCGTCGGTGCCGGCGAACAGGTCGACGACGACACCGGACGCGGCGAGCGCCAGCGCCAGGCCGGTGACGCTGCGCGCCGGCCCGCCGTAGTAACGGCCGACACTGGGCACCGTCAGCACGGCGTGGATCGCGCGCTGCCGGTCCGCGACCGTCACGCGACGCGCCCGCCGGTCGGCGCGGCGTGGCGCGCCACGACCTGTTCGATGGCCGCGACCGCCGATCGTCGGTAGTCGGCCCAGGTATGCGACGCCGCGGCCGTGCGCGCCGCGCGCCGCGCCGCGGCCAACCAGCCGTGGCTGTGCACGACGTCGTCGATCGCGGCGCGCCACGCGCTGGCGTCGAGCGCAATCACGCGCCCGGCATCGGCGAAGCGCTCGACGAAGACCTTCGCACCGACACGCTCCGACACGATCACCGGCAGGCCCTGCGACAGCGCCTCGCCGACGACCATGCCGAACCCGTCGAAGCGCGACGGCAGCAGCAGGCAATCGTGGCTGCGCATCTGCCCGAGGACGTCGTCGTGCCGCAGCTGGCCGCACAGCTCGACGTTCGCCATGGCCCGGGCGCGCACACCGAGATCGGCCTCGGCAACCTTGCCGACCAGCGACAGGCGCAGCGCCGGCTCACGGCGGCCGAGCGCGTCGAACAGGTCGAGCAGCAGGTCGACGCCCTTGACCCGGCGGATCGAGCCGACGAACAGGAACCGCGAGGCACCGCGCGTGGCCGGTTCCGCGGCCGGTCGGGGATGCGGCGGCGGCGCACCGAGCGACACCGCGAACACCTTGTCGGCCGGCACGCCGGCATCGCGGTACGTGGCCGCGGCGAACTCGGAGCACGTCAACAGTGCATCGGCGGCAGCGATCTCGGCGCGCTTGCGCTGCAGCACCCAATGCGGATCGCCCGGCACGTCGGTGCCGCCGAGCGTGGATTGCGCGGTGAAATGGATCGACGCGGCGTCGAGCAGCGCGCACGCACCGAGCCGGCGCGCCGCGTTCAGCGTCTGCAGGCACGCGTTCTCGTACCCGATGACGACGTCGGGCCGCAGGCGCCGCACCTGACGACTGGCCCAACGGTCGAACCAGCGATCGACGCGGTGGTTCCAGGCGACCGTCGGGCGGCGCAGCAACGGCAACGCCGCCAGGCGGCGCGCCAACGGGAACGCGACCGCACTGCGCCGCTGCGACGCCGGCAGCGGAATGCGTCGCGGCCGGTAGCCGGCCGCCCGCCACCAGCGCCCGTCGGCGCGGTCCTCCCCGGCCACCGGCACACCGCTGAGCAGGCACGGCACGTGGCCGTGTTCGTGCAGCGCCCAGGCGAGCTGGTACGCGTGCTGCAGGCCGGGGTGGGCGATCAGTACGTTCATCGTCGGCCCGCTATCGCGCGTGGTCCGTCGGGTGCGAGGCGGCGCGCCAGCGACAGCTGTTCGCGCTCGGCCATCATCAGCATGGCGACACAGAACCAATAGAACACCGCGCCGACCGGCGGCGCAAAGACACCGGTCCCCTTGTAGACCCCGAGCGCCATGACCGGCAGCGCGAGCACCGCGGCGAAGCGTACCTCGCGGGTGGCACCGCCGAGCGCGAGGTCGATCGCCCATAGCAGCAGGGCGAAGCGCAACGCGAGGCTGATCGCCCAGCCCAACGCGCCGAGCTCGAGGACGATGCGGCCCGACTCCTCTTCGAAGTAGATGCCGGCAGGCAGCCACGCGAACGGCGCCGTGCCAGGCACCAACGCGACCGCGCCGTAGCTGGTCGCGCCGCTGCCGAAGCCGAACAAACCGGCCACGTCGAAGAAGCCGAACGCGTTCGTGAACGTCGTGACCAGGCGCTCGAGGTCGTTGGTCTGCTGCACGACGCTCAGCGTGCGTTCG
This sequence comes from Gammaproteobacteria bacterium, assembly GCA_030065815.1. Lineage (GTDB taxonomy): Bacteria > Pseudomonadota > Gammaproteobacteria > Chromatiales > Chromatiaceae > Thiosocius. The sequence goes on from JASJCU010000023.1 coordinate 7,297, forward strand.
TGCAGTGCCCGCCAGCCGGCGTCCTGCAGGAACAGACTCGCGACACCAAGCAACAGGATCACGACGACGAGGCGCAGCCCGACCGCCCGCGTGACCAGGCGTGCCGAAATCGCGAACCACAGCATCAACAGCACCGACACCGCCGCGATCAGGATCACGCTGCGCGAACCGGTCGACGGCATGACCGCGAGCGCCGCACCAAACCCCGCGAGGAAGGCGCCGCGCCGGGCACCGCCAAGCGCCAGACCGAAACCGAGGATCACGGCGGACTGCACGAAGACGGCCATGCCGGTGATGTACGAGAAGGTGCCGGACACGCGCACCAGACCGGCGTCGCCGAAGTACGAGATCCGGTCGAGGCCGCCGCGCACCTGTTGGTTGATGAAGCTGTCGGCCGGCGCCGCGAGCTGCGCCATCGCCAGCACGCATACCGGAACGACCAGCCACGGATAGACGCCGGCCAACCAGCGGTACAACGACTTCAGGTCGGCAAAGGCCAACGGCAGCAGCACCAGCAACGCCGCATACAGCAGATGGGCCTTGACGCCCCAGACGCCGAGCGCCAGCGACGGCAGGTTCAGGTTGGCCGCCTGTAGCACGACCCAGACCGCGTACACCAACAGCACGACGGCGACCCCCGGGCGCATCGTGAAGCGGACCTGCGACTTGAACAGCGCGATCGCGTATACCAGCGCGGCGGCCAACAGCAGGTCCTTGGCGATGAACACCAGCCGCTCCAGGTCCGGCAGCGCCCATTTGCGCAACGCCCCGTCGTAGAGCACCAACAGCAGGAACGCGCCGAGGGCGAACCTCAGGTGGCGCTGGGCCGTCGTGGCCGCGGGCTCCGCGGTCACGTCAGCCCCCCGCGGCCGGCCGACCCGGCGCGGCGCACGCAGCACCGATCAGCTCGAGGTAACGCGTGGTCATCCGGGTCGCGTCGCGCGCCGACAGGTAGCGTTCGCGCTCGGCGTCGGCGGGCCTGCCGGGGGGCGCGCCGCCGTCGCGCAACGCCGCGATCACGGCGGTCATCTGCGTCGCGAACGCCGCGACCTCGGGCGGCGTCGTCGTGCCCAGGCCGGCGAGTGCCTCGGGAAGCCCGCCGCGGTCCGATGCGATCACGGTCTCGCAGCAGGCGATCCCCTCGACGGCGACGACGCCGTACGGTTCGTGCCACAGCGACGGCACCAGCAGGCACACGTGGCGGTTCAGTTCCCCGACCAGCTCCCGGCCGCGCAATGCGCCGGTAAAATCGACGCGCGACGCGATACCGAGCTCGACCGCCAGGGCGTCGAGGCGGCCGCGCTCCGGTCCGTCGCCGACGACCGTGAGCCGCGCATCCGGATAGCGCTCGACGACGACCGCCAACGCGCGCAGCGCGACGTCGCAGCCCTTGTCGGAGACGAGGCGACCACAGAACACGAACTCGCGGTCGCGGGCGATCGCGGGATCGCGGCGAAACAGCGTCCGGTCGTAGCCGTTGGGCACGACCTCGGCAGCGCTTGGCAGGTGAGCGGCGACGTAGTGGCTGACGGCGACGTTGGCGAACCGGCGCGTCAGCTGTCGCCGCAACACCGCCTTCGCCGTACCGACGATACCGCGGCCCGTGTAGATGCCGTGATGGCTGAGCACGACACAGGCCCGGGCGAGCGTCGCGGCGACCAGACCGGGCAGGCTGACATTCATCATCAACACACAATCGGCACGTCGGAACTCACGGACACGCGCGACCGTGCGCTGCGTCCTGACGACCCGGTACGGCAGCGCAGCGTCGCCGCCCGGCCCGTCGCCCGGGCTGTCGGTGACCACGGTCACCGCGCTGCCATGCTCGGCGGCGCCCGCGGCGAGCAGCGCGGCGATCCGCTCGAGGCCACCGAGCCGCGGCGCAAACGAACGCGCGAAGATGCATAGTCTAAACGGACGTCGAACGTTGTGCATGCGCCACCACGTATACGGTCACATCACCGGGACGACGATCCGTGAACAGGCCCCGTAACAAGCCGGCCGCCAGTCGCAGCGGGCGCGAGAACGCGACGCTGTCAGCGGCGCGCACCGGGTAATCATGCACCGCCCGGACCACCATGTCGCGGCGCCGCAGCAGTTCGGCCAGCGTCTCGGGCAGCAACGGCATCAGGTGTGTCGGGTCGCCCTTGCGATCGAAGAACGGCAGCTCCGCGCTGACCAGGAAGCGCAGCCGTGCGTGCAGGCTGCCGATGTTCGGCGTCGTCAACAGGGCGATACCGTCCGCTTTGAGGTGGCGTTGCACGATGTCGACCAGCCGGCCGACGTTCTCGACATGCTCGATGACCTCGATGCATGTCACGACGTCGAACTGCCCGAGCGCCGGCCGCGCGTCGCCGTCGATGTCGTGGCGCACGAATTCGAACGTCGGCGGCCCTGCCGGCGCCGACGTGTCGAGGCCGCTGCATTGTGCGAAACCCAGCTCGCGCACGCGCCGTAACCAGGCGCCGCTGCCACAACCGATGTCGAGGATACTCGCACGGCGGTCGGCCGCGCGCAGAGCCGACAGCAGGTCGGCGAGGTAGGCGTGCAATCCGGCGAGCGCCCTCTCCATCAGCCACGGTCCGCCGTGACTGGCGCGAACAGGCGTGCGAGTGTCGCGGCATGCACGCCGACGCGGTGCGGCTGGTACCAGTCCCAGGCCGCGCCGGCGACGCCCGCGCACGCGCACGCGCTGTCATCGTCATCGCGCGGCAGGCCGGCGAGGAAATGCTCGCCGGCGCGCAGCCCGTCGCGGTTGGTACCGGGCGCGCCGAGTACCACGGGCGCGACCGCATTGGCGGCATAGGCGGCGAACACACCGCTCTTCGCCAGGTACGCGACCGGATAGGCCAGCAGGCCATAGCGCGCCTCGCGCAACACGGCCTGTACCGCATCGGCGTCGATGTAGCCATGCCGGCGCGCACCGCTTTGTTCGAGGTCGCGCTGCAGGCGGGGATCGTCGATCGGCGGACCGATGTCGTGCAGCGTCAAGCCGTGCCGCGACAGCCACGCGAACAGGTCGCTGCCGACGCTGCGATAGGTTGCCGCGCGCAACGGCGCACCGCCGAACACGACCACGGCAGGCTGCCGGGGGGGGTCGGCGTCGGCCAGCTCGCCGACGTTCGACGGCACCGGCAGCACCGCATCCACGGCACCCGGCGCGTTCGCGGCCAGCCAGTCGGCCGATGCCCGGCGACTCGCGACCCGGAAATCGGCGAGTTCGGCGAGGCGTCGGGTCAGCCGGCGCTGCAGCGGCGACAGCCAGAACGCCGACGTCCACGGCGGCCCGCTGGCATACAGTTCGTGAAACACGACTGCGAGGCGGCGGATGCGCGGCCGCTGCGCCGCCAGCCGGCGCAGCAACCACAGCGGCGTACCGCGCCGCGAATAGCCGTAGCCGCTCCAGTGCACGACGACGTCGGCGTCGGCTGGCAGCGGCCAGGCCGGTACGCCGTCCGCCGTCAACCGCACGACATCGCCGGTCCCAGCGCCGAGCCGCGCGCTGACGGCGAGCGCGTAGTCGAGGACGCCGCCCGGCACGTCCGGGCATATCATCGAGATCCGCGGCCGTTCCGTCACCGCGGGCGTGCGCATCGCCTGGCCGCTGTCAGGCTTCATGCTGTACCACCGTGTCACCCCATTGGCGGATGTTGCGAACGATCAGGACCGCCTGCAGCAGCGCGTAGAACAGCGCCGGGATCAGGCTGACCACGAGTGCATCGGACACGCTGTGCACGCCGTGTACGGCGATGAACGCGAGCTGCGCGGCGAGGCTCGGCGCAATGACCCACGACTGCCCGCGGGTGTCGCTCTTGGCGATCGCGATCGCGTACAGCGACATGCTGAGCAGGTGCAGCACGGCGACCAACAGCGCCAGCGGGAGCTCGGCCGACAGCTCCTGGTACTGGTCACCGAGGATGAACAGCCAGGCGCCCGGCACGCCATGCGCGGTCAACAGGATCACGACGGCCAGCGCGATCCAGGCGCCGAGCACGAGCAGCGACCGGGTTGCGTAGACGCGCACCGTGGCGACCCGCGCGAACAGTGGCTGGATCAGGAAGGGATTGAGCACCGCCAGCAGCGAGACGACCTGGCCGAGCCGCGCCAGTGCGCCGTACTCGGCCAGGTACTGGGTCTGTCCGGCAACACTGAGCACGAACACGGCGATCTGCCCCTGGAACGCGAAGTACAGGGTACTCGGCACCAGCGGCCCGATGAACGCGCGCAGGCGCGCGCGGTCGGCGGCGTCGGCGCGGCCGTGCAACACCCCGACGGCGTGCAGGCGTCGCCACGCGACCCGGCGGCCGACCGCGGCGCCGAGCATGCCGGCGAGCAGCGCCGCGGCCGCCAGCGGACTGACCAGCAGTATCGCCAACAGCAGCAGGCGGCAGGCCATCTCGGCGATGCCCGACAGCGACATCGCGCGCGCATCGTGCTGCAGATTGAATACCGAACGCGCCAGGTTGAGCTCGACCTGCAGGTAACCGAGCGCGATTACGGCCGCCAGCACCAGCAGCGCGTAACCGGCGCCGCTGCTATAGCGCGGCAGCAGCAGCACGGCGACCGCGACGACCACCGGCAGCGTGATCACGAACAGCCGGCGGCTCAGACGCTGCGACGCGGCGAACAGTGCGGCCAGACGCCCGACCTGCTCGCGCACCGGCGCGCCGAGCGATATCAGCGCGTTGGTCAGGCCGAGGTTGGCACCCAGCGTGACCAGGGTCAGCAGCAGGCTGGCGACCGTGAACAATGCGAACTCGTCGACCGGCAGCCAGCGCACGATCAGTATGCCGCCGAGAAACTGCAGCAGGCGCACGCCGGCCTGGCCGAGCATCAGGCCGGCGACGACGCCGGCCCAGTCGCGGATCGGCGTCGGCGGCACGCCGGCACGGCGCCCGGTCATCGACGCACCCCGGGAGGCGACGCCGGCAACGGGGCGGTTGGCGCCAGCACGCCGGTCGGCAGGCGGCACCCAACGCCGCGCGGCGGACCGTCTACGACCCCGAACCGGCGCCGCGGCATCGCCGTCACGCGATCACGCTGCGGTAGACGTCGAGCACGCCGTCGGCCGCCGCATCCCACGAGAAGCGCGCCGCATGGGCCCGGCCGGCCGCGACCTGGCGACGCCGCAGCGTGTCGTCGTCGAGCACCCGCACGACGGCGCCGGCGAGCGCATCGACGTCGTGCGGCGGCAACAGTATCGCCGCCTGGCCCGCCGACTCCGGCAGCGCGCCGGCATTCGACGCCACGACCGGCGTGCCGCAGGCCATCGCCTCGACCGGCGGCAGGCCGAAGCCCTCGTACCACGACGGAAACAGCAGGCAGTCCGCGACGTTGTAGATCCCGGGCATGTCATGCGCGGCGACGTGGTCGAGCTCGACAACATGCGCCGCAAGTCCGCTGGCCCGCAACAGCGACCGCCACGCCGCGGTCGTGCGCCCGACACGAACGAGTAGCGCCGCCGGCAGCTGCGCCCGCACACGCGCGAACACGGCCATGCTGGTCGCCTGATTCTTGTAGTACTGGTGGCCGGTGATCAGGACCACCTTCTGGTCCGGCGCGATCCCGTGGCGCTGCCTGATAAGCGCACGCGCGGTCGTCGGTAGCTCGCGGAAACCCGGGTCGATACCCGGATTGACGACGCGGATCCGCGACGGCTCACAACCGCAGTGCGCCACCAGATCGCGCTTGGTGTTCTCGCTGACGGCGATCAGCGCCGCGGCGCGACGGTAGTACCGCGACGTCCATTCCGCGAGCCAGCTGCGGCGCGGTCGGCGGATGCCCGGGATCATCCCGCGGCCGGCGAGTATCGGTGTCAGGTCGTGCACGGTGACGACGGTCCGCTTTGGGTTGGCGGCACGCAGCACGTGTGCATAGGCGTGGTCGAGGACATGGCGGACGTCGCCATGCTGCCGGCCGGCCTGCGACGGGTAGTCGATGTAACGCGCCGCGCGCATTCTCAGGTTGAGCAGCTCCGGCAGGCGCCGTGTCGCGCCGCGCAGCGCCGGCCGATAGGCGGCGAAATCGAAGTCGCGCGGTCGCCGGCGTCGCAATGCCGCGAACAGCTGGTCGGCATAGACCTCCATGCTCAGGCGCCGGTCCTCGGCAAAGTTGCGCAACAGCAGCACGCGCGACGCCGCCGCCATCACGCGCCGCCGTTCAACCGCAAGGCCGGCACGCGATCGCATGCGCCGGCCTGCGCTGCGGCGGTTTGCGGAGGCGACGCGCGTACATCGCGGGGATTCAGCGCGGACGCCCGGGCCGGGTCACCAGCCGGCCGGGGGCCCGCCACAGCCGGCGCAGGTAGGCAAGGCCGAGCGGCAACGCGCCACTGGCAGCGAAGCGCTCACGCATGTAGTCGGCCGGCGGCAGCAGGTGCTCGCGCAACAACGTCGCCCGCGCCCGCCAGTCCGGCAGCGCCCGGTAGTCGCTCATCAACGCGGCCAGGCGGCCGCCGCGTAGCAGGTCGGCCGACAGTTCGGCACGGCCGGCAGCGCGCGACAGCGCCTGCAGTGCAACCGCCGGGACGCGGGTCGCCAGGCGTTCTGCGGTCGCTGCCACGGCAGACAGGCACACCCGGGCCATGCCCTTGCGCTCGGCCAGTGCGGCGAACCGCGACCAGGCCGCAGCGTCCATCGACTGCCCGAGCAGGTGCAGATCGAGCAACCACTGCAGGCGATCCTGCTCGTCGTACTTGACGTGTGCCGCACGGTGCAGGCAGGCGTGCAGGGCCGCGTGCTCGGGCGACAACACCCGGATGCCGGCCGGCAGCCCGGCGATCGGGCGTGCGTCTGCCCACAACTCGGCGAAGCGGAACTGCCGGGCGAACACCTGGGCATTGCTGATCTGCCAATGCAGGTCGATCGCGTGCACGGCCGGGGCGCCCGGCAGCACGAAAGTCGCCTGTGAACTGACGTAGCGTCCATGCACGACCGGCGGACGCCGGTAACCGAGCCGCGTCAACGCTGCGAACGCCCGCGCCCGGTCGGCGGCGGCGACCAGGACGTCGGTGTCGCTGCGCGTGCGGTGGGCGGGATGCGTGTAGACGGTGCGGGCGAGCGCCGCGCCCTTCAGCAACAGCGCATCGACAGCGTCAGCGGCGAACGCGTCGGCGACGCGCACCAGCTCGGACCCGCGCGCGAGCTCGACGGCGACCTGGCCGTGCAGGCGCTGACGCAACGCGGCGCGCACCTGTCGCGGCCACGACGGCCACGCCGGCGTATCGTCGAGCGCCGCGAGCACGCACAGATCGATGCCGTGGTAGTCGGCGAACCGCAGGAAGCCGTCCGTCGTCGCCGCATCCCGCGGCAGCGTCCAGCGCGGCTGCCGCGCACACAGCGCATCGCAGGCCAGCGCGCTGTAGGCGTCACGCGCCACGGCGACGACCCAAGCGCGGCCTGTCGGCATCGATACCGGAATCGTCGCGCACGACCGGCAGCACGACGCCGTAGGCGCCTTGTTCGCGAACGATGACGGTCCGCGACGATGCGCAGACGCGACCGGGACCACCGCGCCCGCTTGGCATCGCCTGTGCCGCCGACCCGGTAGGGCCGCGCGAAACGGATCGCCCCGTGCCTGCAGTCGCGGCGCCGCGCCCGGCCAGCGCACGACCGACCAGCGGGACGAACCGCCAGGGTCGGCTGACCAGGAACAGGTAGCCGGCGAACACGGTGAGGAAGGCCGCGAACAGGTAGCGATCGGCGACCTGCAGCTGCCACGCGATCAGACCGACGATGCCGAACAGCGCATGCAGACCGACGATCAACGACACACACTGCGGCACCGACAGGCCGCTGCTCAGCAGCAGGTGATGGAGGTGATCGCGGTCGGGAGCGAACGGCGATGACCGCAGCCAGGCGCGGCGCACGATCGTCGCGACCGTGTCGTACAGCGGCAGCGCGAACAGCCACAACGCGATGACCGGCGACATCGCGCCGGCATCGCCCTGCGACAGACCGATCAGCAGGCATGACAGCACGAAACCGATGACCGTGCTGCCGGCGTCGCCCATGAAGACCAGCGCCCGCGGCCGCCCGCAGCAACGCAAGTTGAAGACCAGGAACCCGGCCACCGCACCGAGCAATGCGATGCCGACCAGGAAATACAGCGGCGCAGCGCCGGCCACCGCGACGACCGACAGGTTGAGCAGCGTGACCACCGTCAGCGCGCCGGACAGGCCGTCGACGCCGTCCGACATGTTCAACGCGTTGATCACGCCGGCCACGGCAAACACCGTGAACGGCAGCGCCCAGGCGCCGAGCACGAGCGTGTCGGTCGATACCAGCGCGCCGAGGTCGTGGAGCACGATGCCACCGCCGAGCGCGACGACCACGACCGCCGCACCCTGGACCGCGAAACGCACGAGCACGCCGAGGCCGCGGCGATCGTCAACGATGCCGAGCACGAACAGCATCGAGGCACCGGCCAGCATGGACGCGAGGGTGGCGTGCCAGGTGCCGGCGAGGAACCCGATCGACAGCAACGCGACGGCAGCGAAGATGCCGACGCCACCGACCAGCGGCACCGGGTCGCGATGGCCCTTGTGTCCGCCCGGCCGGTCGACCAGGCCCCAACGCGCAGCGAACGGCATGCTCAGGCGGATGGTCAGTGCGGCGAGCAGCGCCGCGCCGAAACCGACCAGGATCGCGGTCACGGCAGCCGCCCGCCAGTGGCCGCGCGACAGCCGCTGCCGGCGACCGCACCGCCACCGGCCTCCGGCGGCGCCGCATCTGCGCGCGCCTCGACGGCCGCGGCAACGCTGTCGACGTGCTCGAGGCCACTGCGGTAGCGCAAGCGGTCGACGGCCAGCGCTTGCACCAGCCGCGCCAGCGCGGCGAGGCGCCGACCCTCGATGCCGAGTGCCCGGCTGGCGTCGCCGAGGACGCTGTTCTGCAGCAGGCAGATCGTCGCGTCGGCCGCAGCCAGCGCGTCGCTGTGCACGCGGGCCTGCGCACTGTCGGCACAGCGATCGATGACGAATACCCTGCTCAGCGGCACGCTACGTGCCGCCGGCGCAGCGGGCGACTCGATCACCCGCTTGGCGAAGCGCCGGTGCACCCGCGGACAGGCGTCGTAGGCGTCGCCATGGAAGAAGCGCCCGGCATCCGGCCACAGGCGGATCTCGCCACGCGACGGCGACACCGACCAGCGGCCCGCCGTGCAGCGCACGGTCGCCATGTCGTCGCCGAGCAGTCGCCAACCGCGGGCGACGAGCGCCTGGGCGAGCGTCGACTTGCCGGCCCGGCTCGGTCCGAGCAACGCGATCGCCCGGCCGTCGCGCGCCAGCGCATTGGCGTGCAGACACAAGGCCCCCTGACGCTCGAGCAGGATCGCCAGGCCGAACGTCCGCAGGTAATGCTCGGGCGGCGTGCCGCCGCGCCAGTCGACGACGACCTCGTGTTCGCCGATCAGCAGCCGGCCACGGCCCTGGCACGCGACATCGAGGACCCAGCCATCGGGATGCGCGTACAGCGCCTGACGGCTGACGAAGCGCGCGCCGACCTGCTGCGTCGACCAGACCGGGCGCGCGTCCGCGGCGAGTTCGATCGCCGCCTCGCGGTAGCTGACCTGCAGGCCGTGGACGAAATCGCCGGTCCGCGCCGTCGACCGCCACGCTGGGTATCGCCGGCCATGGACGGACACGCCGCGCCGTTGCCCGGGCATGCCGACGCGTGCCTCAGCCCTGGAACGGGTTACGCTTGGTCATCGCGCCCTGCTCGTCCGGCAGGCTGCCGGAAAAGCCGTGCGTGAGCTCGGCGAGGCTGCCGACCCGCCGCAGCAGCGGCGGCGTGTAGGGCTTGCGCGCCGGCGGCGCGCCCGCGTCACGTGATGTATCGCTGGTCTGGCTCATCCCGCCCTCCCGCCGCGGCGCGCGCGCATCAGCGCCAGGCCCACGGCAAAAAGCATCCACGATGCCGGCAACGGCAGACGGTCGGTGTCGGCGAGAAATACGAACTGCTGGCCGGCGGCCACGACGGTCGCGGCCGCGGTGAAATCGATGACCAGCGTTCCCCACAGGTCCGGCAGCGACACCGGGTCGAGATACTGTGCGATCAAGGCATCGACGCCGGGCCCGAGCGGGCTCTGGAAGCCGCGCCCGACGTTCGACCCCGGTGTGTAGGTATTGGTGTCGCCGTTCTGCAGGCCGAGGATGTCGAACACGATGCCGGCGACCAGCCCGTTGATGGTCAGCGATGCGATATCCGCGGCGCTGACGTTGTCCAGGGTCCAGAGGCCGAGCACGCTGCCGCCGCTGACGTTACCGAGCGTCGAGCCCTGTTGCGACAGCGACCAACCGGTGCCGAATGCCGCGCCGGCATCCGGTTGGGTGGTCACCCAGGTGACGGTCTCGCTGCTGCTGTCGGCGAACACCGCCGTGACCTCGATCCCCGCCATGTCGGCGCCGGTAACCAGGTCCGAGACCCTGGGCACGGCGTGGACGACGCCCGAGAACACCAGCAACACTGCCAATACCAAGCCGTTACGCATGTCGATTACCTTAGCTGAAGCCACGGCCTTCCGGTGCCGAAGCCGGTGGGATTTCTCACGTGGCCGACGCACCGTCCGGCGCCCGCAGACGCCGGCCTTATGGGAAGCAAACGACTTGCCGCCGCCGTCGATACCGCGGACCCCGTGGCACTGCGGCGCCAGTATCGCATGCCTACCGCGTCATTTTGGCGTCAGCGTCCAGTTTACCGGCCCCGCGTCCCGATCCGCCCGACTATCTCACGAAGCGCGCCGGTGCCACAGTGACCGGCTTCACGAACGGCTCGTGCCCCGGGCGACCGGCTCGTTTACACTCGCCGCGCCGCGCGAGGCATGTCGATGACGGACGGATGACAGGATGCGGGGTTTCACGCTGCGGGTCGACTGGTCGACCGACGAGTGCACCGGCGACCCGGCGCATCACCAGTCCGCCGACGGGCGCTGCCGGATCTGGTTCGACGGCCGCCTCGACGACCGCGCGGCGCTCGCGGCCACGCTCGCGTCGTCCACCGCCCACCCGGATGCGCGGCTGCTTCTCGACGCCTACCGGCGCTGGGGTCGCGACTGCGCGGCCCGGCTGGTCGGCGATTTCGCGTTCGTGATCTGGGACAGCGCGGCGCGCCGGCTGTACGGCGCCAACGATCCGCTGCAGATGCGCACGCTGTACTACGCCGATCTCGGCGACGCCATCGTGCTCGCGAGCAGCGCGGCGGGGATCTTCGCGCTCGGTTGCCAGGCACCGCTGCTGGACCGCGGTGCACTGGCGGCGTGGCTCGCCGGCTGGCCGGATCCCGACCGCTCGCTGTACCGCAACGCCGTGCGTCTGCCCAGCGCCCATTGGCTGCAGGCCGGCCCCACCGACATCCGCCGCGGGCGCTTCTGGGACATCGATCCGGCCCGCCGTATCCGCCACCGCGACGACGCGGACTACGCGCGGCATCTCGACGAGGTGTTGCGACATTGCGTCGGCGACCGCCTGGCGTCACGCCAGCCGACGGTCGCGGCGCAGCTCAGCGGTGGTCTCGACTCGAGCACCGTGTGCGCGGTCGCCGCGCCGCTGCTGGCGGCATCGGGGCGCACGCTGGCGACGCTGTCGCACGCCTACCCCGCCGATACCGGCTGCGACGAATCGGCACCGATCCGCGCGACGATCGATCATCTCGGCATCCGCGAGGGTCGCACGCTGACGATCGCGGCCGCCGACGGTGACGCCTTCACCGAGCTGTACCCGCCGACCTGGGAGAGCCCCGGCTGCGTCGCCTCGCCGCGTCACGCCGACGAGATGCAACTAGTCCGCGAACTCGGTGCCGACGTCCTGCTGACCGGCTCCGGCGGCGACGAGATGGTATGGGGCCACAGCCTCAGCTACACGCAGCGCCTGCGCGACGGTGACCTCGGCGTGGTCCTCGAGGTCGTACGCGGCAGCCGGCGCCTCGGACTGCCGCTGTGGCAGACCCTGGTGCAGCTGTTCGTCCGGCCGTTCGTAGCGCAGCGCGCACGCGACCTGGTGCGCCGCGTGCGCGGGCACGAGGCCCCGACCCGCGTGCCCGACTGGATCCCGGCGAGCGCCCGCGACGATCTCGCAGCCGCGCCGCTGGCGGTCGACGACACGCCGACGTTCGACAACCCGGCGTTGCAGGCGCGCTACCACGCGCTGCGCTTGAGCGCGACATTCAACGTCGTGCGCTCCTACGACCACGTCGCCGCGGGGCACGGTGTCGCGGTGCGCCATCCGTTCTTCGACCGCCGGCTGGCCGAGTTCTGCTTCGCGATACCGCACGAGCAGTGGATCCGCCAGCACTACCCGAAATGGCTGCTGCGCCAGGCCATGCGCGGGCGCCTGCCGGACGCCGTCGTGTGGAACCCGCACAAGGTCACGTTCAACCGCTTCTTCGGCGCGCTGCTCGCGGCGCAGGCCGCGCAGCTGCGCCCGCTGCTCGCCGACCGCCGGCTCGAGGACCTCGGCCTGCTCGACACGGCCGCGGTCATGCGGGCCTTCGACGGCGTCGTCCGCAGCCGCGGCGCGAGCCTGCGCGTCGACCTGCTGTACGTGCTGCTGACGCAGCTGTGGTTGCGCCAGTTCGGTGACGACGTCAGCGTTGCGTGAAACCCGGCAGGCGGTGTTCGAACGCCGCCTGCAGCGGGCGGTAGCCGGACACGACGGTCGGCGTGTCGTTGAGCAGCCGCGCCCCGTCGGTCAGCCACGCATGCGCCTCGAGCGCGCCATCGGCACTCTCGCGCACGCCGACCTGTAACGTCGCGGCGACGTTGCACGCGGCGAGCAGCCGCTTCTGCACCAGGCAGCGGCGCAGGCAGTTCATCGACGACCAGTGGTGCCTGCCGGCGACCTCGCTCAGCGCGATCAGGCGCGCGACCGCGGCGGCGTCGGCCGTGCTGCGGTCGCGCTCCGGCGGCACGTCGAGCCAGTGCCGCCAGGCCGGATAGGGGCGCAGGCGGATCACCAGGTCGACCCACGCGAACTGCAGCCATGCCCGGACCAGCGTGCGCAGGTCGGCGGGCGGGTAGCGCCGCACCGCGTCAATCATGCGCACGGGCGAGACCCTGTCTGGCGAGATCCTGCAGCAGGCCGTCGAGGTCGGCGCGGGCGGCCGCGGGCTCGACGGCGTATTCGTCGCTGATGCGCGCGACCACGGCATCGCCATCGCCGAGTTCGCGGTACAGCTGCAGCATGCGGCTGGCGACCGCGTTCAGCGCATAGTAGTCGCCACTGTGCAGATCGAGGATCACCGTCTCGTCACGTACCGTCTCGATCAGCAGGTGGCTCGGGATCACGTACTCGGGCATCGTCGTCATCGCGCTGCTTGGGACCGCAGTCATGATCCGGCCGCCGACCGCGCTTGGCAACCACCGCGCCGCCCACCGGACACGCGCCGGTACTCCGGGTCGGCGCCGCTGCGACCGCCCCGCGCCATCGACTCAGGGCGCCGGGCGGCGCGTGTCGCGCTGCTGCTCGCGCAGCCGGGCAAGCTTCTCGAGCACGTTTTTGGCACGATCGATACGCGCGACTATCCCTTCGTCACCGGGCTTGAGCGTCAATGCCGCCTGCCAGGTCGCGACCGCGGCCTCGAGCTGCTCGTCGAGATACAGGTGGTCACCGAGCTTGACCAGGGCCTCGATGCGCGGGCTCAGCATCGACAGCGCCTCTTCGCGCAGCCCGGCCACCTCGGCGTTGTTCGGCTGCAGGCGCCCCACCTCGTCGAGCATGTCCAGGGCCGTGCGGTAGTCGTGCGCCTCGATCGCGGTCTTGGCGTCTTTGAGCAGGACCTTCGCGCGCGCCTGGCGCTCGCGCTCGGCGCGTTCCTTGCGGCGTTCGGCATTGGCGCTGGCGATGGTCCGCAACTGCGCGTCGACGACCGCAAGGCGCTGCTCGATCGCCGGCTCGGCGGGCAGCCAGGCGACGATCTCGAAACAGCGCTTGGCCAGCTGCGGGCGGTCGGCGACGTGCACCTCGGCGCAGCCGAGCAGCGCCTGCGTCTTGCCGCCCAGCGCCTCCTTCCAGTACAGGCGTCGCGACGTCAGCACCAGGTCGTCGGGCTGCGCGTTGGACAGCTGTTCGAGCAGGCCGACCTTGCGCTTGAGGTTCTCGGCGTCGCCGACCAGGATGCGATCCTCGAGCGCGCGCTCCTCGCGCTCCCATTCCGCCTCCAGCGTGGCCTGCGCCGCCGCCATCGCGGCGGCATCGTCGACGGTCAGCGACGCCGACGCCAGGTAGCGCCGCGCCTCCACCCAGTGCCCGCCCTTGGCCTTGTCGCGCGCGACCGCCAGCGCCTCGGCGGCACTCGCCGGCGGCTCGGCGAGCGGCTCTGCCGGCTGCAGCCCGTCGCCGAGCCCGGCGCACCCGGCCAGCAGCACGGCACCCAGCGCGAGCAGCGCCAGGCCGCCACTCGAACGCGGCCGCCGCCCGGCCGCGGGCCCGGTCGGAGGCCTGTCGAAGCGCCGCCCGCGGATCCGCGTCATCGCGCCGGCGGCGCCGTTGCCCGAGCGCATCGGCTCAGTCCCCGGCGGTCGACAGGATCTGCTCGATGAGCAGGTCGGCGTTGACGTCGTGGGCGACGGCGTCGACGTCCATCGCGCACACCTCGACGTCGCGGCGTCGTCCCTTCAGGCGCGCCGGGCCCATGTCGCGGTAGTGCTCGAGGCTGCCCGGCTGGCCGCCGGCGAGCATCGCACCGGTCAGCAGCACCCCGCCGGGTTCGGCCAGCCCGCACAGGCGGGCGGCCACGTTGACGGTGTCGCCGACGACCGTGTATTGCATGCGGTCGGCGCTGCCGAGGTTGCCGGCGAGCATCGGTCCGCTGCTGATACCGACGCGCAGCCGCACCGTCGCGAGGCCGAGCGGCTTGCGGATCCGGTTGACCCGCACCGTCAGCTGCTGGATCAGCATGCCGCAGGTCAGCGCGTGCAGACCGTGGTGCGGATCGGCGCGCGGCGCGCCGAACACGATCATGATCGCGTCGCCGATGAACTTGTCGACCGTGCCACCGCAGCTCTCGGCCGCCAGCGCCAGATAACCGAAGTAGTCGTTGAGCAGGGCCGCGACCTCGCCCGGTTCGCGGGTCTCCGACAGCTCGGTGAACCCGACGATATCGCAGAACAGCACGCTGCCGGTCACGCAGTCGCCGCCGAGCGCATTCGGCGAATCGCCTTCGAGCACGCGTTGCGCGACCTGGGGTGACACATAGCGCGAGAATGCCGCCTCGACGACATGCTTGCGGCGCGCGCCGTCGGCGAGGTGCTGGAAGGTCTCGAGTACCTGGCCGATCTCGTCGCGGCGTTCGAGCACGCCGTCGAGCGCGCGCTCGTCGAGCGCCTCGCCGGCGCGCGCGAGGCGCGCGATCGGTCGCGACAGGCGATGCGCCAGCACCGAGGCGAGGATCACGCCGGCAAAGATCAGCAGGGCCGTCGAGACCATCAGGAAACGCAGGGTCTGCTGCAGATCGTTCTCGAGCGGCGAACGGTCGATGCTGAGCGTCACATAACCGGCCGTGACGTCCTGGTAGACCACGGGGCTGACGTAGGTCACGGCCTGGTACTCGCCGTTGTCCCAGTCCCACGAGTGTTCGCCGGTCAGTCGGAAGCGCCGCGCGTAGTCACCCGGTGGGGTCACGCCGGCGATCATGACCGGCACGCCGTCGGCATCGTTCAGCGCCGCACCGAGCACCAGCTCGCTCTGCGAATGGCGCTGCAGCAGGATCTGCAGCGCCAGCGTGTCCGCGGCCATCAGCGGCTCGCCGCTGACCCGCGCCAGCTGCTCGACGATGACCTGGCTGAAACGGTCGACCTGGCTGCGGTAACCGGCCTCCTGCTGCTGGATCAGGTAGAAGCCGAGCACGCCCATGGCCAGTACGATCAGCGCCGCGATGCTGACCGACCACTTGAGGCCGAGCGGGATCGACGAGTTCTCGTAGCGCCGCCACATAGCACGCAGCATAGCGCCCGGGCCGGCGCGATGACGCGTTCCGGCCGGTATGAATACGCTGTCGCTGTGATGACTGGGCATGACGGTGCCTGCAACTCGGCCTCGGCCTCGCGGAGACGCGTAATCTACCACTTCGGGAAGCAGAATACGGCCCGCAGCGCAGCAGCCCGACCGCGTCGCGACCGCCGCCGCTAATGTTATAATATTACAAATGACGCCGCGCCGCGGCTTGCCGGCGGGCGGCGGCTCGCCCGGTCATTGCCCCGCCGCGCCTGCCATGGCCGCCCGGTTCAGTCTGTGTTCAGCGTCACACCGCTAGCATCACGGCAGGCTCGCAGGCAACGCGGGAGGCAGACGATGCGGACGATCACGGCAGCGGCGCTGGCAGTCCTGGCGACGACCGCCGGCACGGCAACGGCGGCCACGGCAGCGCATATCGGCTACGCCGAGGTGCTGTCCGTCGCACCCGTCTACGAGCGGGTCCTGACCCCGGTCTCGCAACGGCAGTGCTGGAAGCGGCGCATGACAGCGGCGCCGGCCGGCACACGCGACACCGGCAGCGAAGCGGTGGCCCGGCACTGCGTCACCGCGTGGCAACCGACATGGCGTCAGGCGCTGACCGGATACCGTGTAAAGTACCGGTATCGGGGTCGCATCGGAACGACCCGGACCGACCAGCACCCGGGCGAGCGGATCCGCGTGCAGCCGCGACTCGAGGCGATACACTTCTGATGGTAGGCGACGCGAGATCCAGGACGACGGCATGACACAGAGACTTTCGGAGACGCTGTTGGCGCTGCTGCTGGGCGTGACGATCGCGCTGCCGGCTCTCGCCGGGCCGGACCGGCGCAAATCGCTCGACGAGGCGGTGTCGGATGCGCGCGACCGCTACAACGGCCGCGTGCTGTCGGCCGAGACCCAGCGCCGCAACGGGCGCGAGTCGCACCGTATCCGGATCCTGACCGACGACGGCCGGGTCAAGCGCCTGAACATCGACGCCGAATCGGGCCACAGCGAACGCAAACGCCGCAAGTAACGGGGCCACGGATGCGTATCCTGGTAGTCGAGGACGAACCGGCGCTGCGCGCGCAGCTGGTCGACCAGCTGCAGGCCCGCGGCTACTCGGTGGACGCCGCCGAGGACGGCGAGACCGGACTGTACCTGGGCCGCGAGTACCCGATGGACCTGGCGATCGTCGACCTCGGCCTGCCGCGCCTTTCCGGGATCGACGTGATCCGCGAATTGCGCACCCTCGAACGTAACTTCCCGATCCTGATTCTGACCGCGCGCGACGCGTGGCAGGACAAGGTCGAGGGCCTCGAGAGCGGCGCCGACGACTACCTGACCAAGCCGTTCCACAGCGAGGAGCTGATGGCGCGGGTCAACGCGCTGCTGCGGCGTGCGGCCGGGCACAGCAGCCCGGTGCTCGACTTCGCCGGCATCCGCATCGATACCGTGGCGCAGACCGTTACCGTCGACGGCACGAGCGTCACGCTGACCGGCCACGAGTACCGCATCCTCGAGTACCTGATGGTCCATGCCGGCAAGGTGGTGTCGAAGACCGAGCTGACGGAACACGTCTACGACCAGGACTTCGACCGCGACAGCAACGTCGTCGAGGTCCTGATCGGGCGCATCCGCAAGAAGGTCGACCCGGGCGGCGAGCGCAAGCCGATCGAGACCCTGCGCGGGCGCGGCTACCGCCTGGTCAGAGACCCCGCCTGACGGTGCCGCGTTCGATCACGCGCCGCCTGCTGGTCAGCAACCTGCTGGTGCTGGCGACCTTTCTCGGCCTCGCCGGCGCGGCCCTCGACCGCGCGTTTCGCACCAGCAGCGAGACCGCGGTCCGCGAGCGCCTGCAGGCCCATGTCTACACGTTGCTGGCGACCGCCGACGCCGACTCCTACGGGCGCATGCGCCTGCCCGACGCCCTCGGCGTGCCGGCGTTCAACCAGCCCGACTCGGGCCTGTACGCCGAGGTGCGCGGCGAGGACGGCGCCTACCGCTGGCGCTCCGGTTCGCTGATCGGCACGCGCCACGTGCTGATTACCGGCCCCGCGCCGGGCAGCAGCCGCTTCCGCCTGCTGCCCGGGCTGGCCGTGTTCGAGCTCGGCATTGCCTGGGAGGACGACGCCGGGAACGCGATTCCTTACGCGCTCGGTGTCGCGACCGAGACCGGGGCCCTGCGCGCCGAGCAGGCGACGTTCCGCCACACGCTGTGGCTGTGGCTCGGTGGCCTCGCGCTGCTGCTGGTGGTCGTACAGACCCTGCTGGCGCGCTGGGGACTGTCGCCGCTGCGCGCGATGAGCGAAGCCGTGCGGCGCATCGAGGACGGCGACAGCGCCTCGATCGACGGACCGGTACCGCGCGAACTGCGCGGCCTCAGCGACAACCTCAATGCGCTGATCCGGCAGAGCCGGAGCCGCCAGGAACGCGTCCGCCACAGCCTCGCCGACCTCGCCCACAGCCTGAAGACGCCGCTCGCGGTACTGCGCGGCGCCGCCGAGCAGCAGGCCGACCCGGCGCTGCGCGAGACCCTGATCGAGCAGACCGGTCGCATCGATCAGATCGTCAGCTACCAGCGGCAACGCGCCGCCGTGGCCGGCGCCAGCGCGATCACGCGCCGGGTCGCGCTGGCCCCGGTGCTCGAACGCCTGGTCGGCAGTCTCGACAAGGTCTACGCCGGGCGCGCCATCGTCTGCACCTTGCAGGTGGCGGCCGAGACGCGGCTGCGCGCCGACGAGGGCGACCTGTTCGAGCTGTTCGGCAACCTGCTGGAAAACGCCTACAAGTTCGCCGCAGCGTCGATCCGGGTCAGCGCGCAGGCGAGCGACGACGACGTGATGGTCACGATCGAAGACGACGGCCCGGGCATCGCCGACGCCGACGTCGAACGCCTTCTGCGGCGCGGCGAGCGCGCCGATCAGCGCCACGCCGGCGAGGGCATCGGCCTCGCGGTGGCCGCACAGATCGCGGCGCAATACGCCGGCGACCTGGCGATCGCCGCCGGCGATCGCGGCGGCGCGCAAATCCGCGTGTCGCTACCACGCTGAGCGCCACTCCGCCGGCCATCGTCGTGGGCACCCGACCGGCGCTGGACATCCGGTCGCCGTTTGTCGACGGCAATGCGCTGCGACAGCCCCGCCGGGCCGTCGCCGGTGCCGATGGTCGTCGCAACCAACCGGAAACCGGTTTCGACGCGAGCTGCCGGCGCGACCGGATCCGGTCGGTGTCGACGCCGCCGGCGGCGGCGTAGTCGGGCACGCGATTCCTGTTCGCAGCAGCGCGTCGCCCGGCCCGCCGGCCGGCGGCTGCCGTGGCGCCGGATTCAAGCCGTGGCGGTCGCGGTCGCTACCCTGCTCGAGCCCCACGCACGAAGGCCGCCCATGCCCAGTGACGCAAATCCCGACGACGCGCAGGAACCGCTGATCCGCTTCGGCGACGCCTGGATCCCGGCCCATGACGCGTGGAAGAAGATGGAGACGGCGACCGTTGTCGTCGACCGCATCGACCGCTTCAACGAGAACTTCCCGCAACTGTCGAGCCATCGCACGCGCGATGTCGTGCCGCTGGTGCGCCGCCGGCTGAAGAACGTCGAGCTGCGCATGCCGCGACCGGCCGAGCAGCCGGACATCGCGGCGATCGCCAGCGGCCTGCTGGAGACGCTGTCCCCGGACGACGTGCTCGATGCGCTGGCCGAACGGCACGCGTCGGAGATGGGCCTCGACCAGCTGATCCAACTGGTCGGCGAACGACCGTATCTCGACGCGCTCGGTCGCGAGGCCGGGGATTTCGCGATGAACCGCATCTCACCCGAGCAGACCGCGCAGCTGTGGAACGAACTCGGCCGCCCGGCACCGGGCGGTGGCCTGTGGTCGGCCGGCAAGATCCAGTCGCTGCTCGCCGAAGCGGCCGACTAGGCGCAGCGACGCCGCGCGTCGCGCCGCCTGTGGGCGCTAGTCCTCGGGCTCGAGCTGCAGCGACACCGAATTGATGCAGTAGCGCAGACCGGTCGGCTGCGGGCCGTCGGCAAACACGTGTCCGAGGTGTGACCCGCAGCGCCGGCAGTGCACCTCGGTGCGCTGCATGCCAAGCGAGCTGTCGGTCTCGGTCTCGACCGCGGCGTCGTCGAGCGGCGCGAAGAAACTCGGCCAACCGGTGCCGGAATCGAACTTGGTGCCGGACCCGAACAGCGCCTCGCCGCAGGCGACGCAGCGATAGGTCCCGGCCGTCTTGGTATCCCAGTACGCGCCGGTGAAGGCCCTCTCGGTGCCCTTCTGGCGGCACACGTGGTACTGCTGATCGTCGAGCAGTTCGCGCCACTCGGCATCGGTCTTTTGGATCCTGTCGGTCACGTCGCCCCCTCGCGCGGGATGCCCCGACGGCAATTGCGCTTGCTTGGTTTTTCCAATGCTCACTATACTCGCGGCCCTGTCCGTTCCGCGTCTACTGGGTTTTTGCCATGGATTTTCGCGCCTTTCATCCGCCCCTCCGCACCCTGATGGGCCCCGGTCCGTCGGACGTGCCGCCCCGGATCCTCGAGGCACTGGGCCGACCGACGATCGGCCACCTCGACCCGGCCTTCATCGAGCTGATGGACGACGTCAAGCGGCTGCTGCAATACCTGATGCAGACCGAGAACGCGCTGACGATGCCGATCTCGGCGCCCGGCTCGGCCGGCATGGAGGCCTGCTTCGTCAACCTCGTCGAGCCCGGCGACAAGGTCATCGTGTGCCAGAACGGCGTGTTCGGCGGGCGCATGAAGGAGAACGTCGAGCGCTGCGGCGGTGTTGCGGTCATGGTGCAGGACCCGTGGGGCAGCGCGATCGACCCGCAGAAGCTCGAAGACGCGCTGCTCGCCAATCCGGATGCGAAGGTCGTCGCCTTCGTCCACGCCGAGACCTCGACCGGCGCCCAGTCCGATGCCGCGACGCTGGCCGAGCTGGCCCGCCGCCACGACTGCCTGACCATCGTCGACACCGTAACGTCGCTCGGTGGCACCCCGGTCCGGGTCGACGAGTGGCAGCTCGACGCGGTCTACTCCGGTACCCAGAAATGCCTCAGCTGCGTGCCCGGCATCGCCCCGGTGACCTTCAGTGAGCGTGCCCAGCACCGGATCAAGAACCGCACCCACAAGGTGCAGAGCTGGTTCCTCGACATGAATCTGATCATGGGTTACTGGGGCCAGGGGGCGAAGCGTGCCTACCACCACACCGCACCGGTCAACGCCATGTACGCACTGCACGAGGCGTGCCTGATGGTGCACGAGGAGGGGCTGGAGAATGCCTGGGCGCGGCACCGCCGCAACCACGTCGCATTGCGCGCCGGCCTCGAGGCGATGGGCATCGCGTTCATCGTCGACGAGGCCCACCGCCTGCCGCAGCTGAATGCCGTGCGCATCCCCGACGGCGTCGACGACGCCGCGGTGCGCCGCCGCCTGCTGCAGGAACACCACCTCGAGATCGGCGCCGGCCTCGGCGACCTCGCCGGCAAGGTCTGGCGTATCGGCCTGATGGGGTACAGCAGCCGCATCGAGAACATCACGGGCTGTCTCGGCGCACTCGACGGCGTGCTCGCCGACATGGGCGCGCCGGTCGCCGCCGGTGCCGCGCTGCCGGCGGCCGAGAAGGTGCTGGCCGCCGCCTGACCGGGCATGGGTCGATCGCGTCGTCGCGGTCCCGGCAGGCGCCTGGTCCTGACGCTGGCCGCGTTGGCCAGCCTGATCGCCGGTTACTACCTGGGCCAGGCCTGGCAGCGCCAGCCGCTGGCCGACCTGACGGCGGTCGTCTATGCGAACGGCCGCGCGATCGACTACCCGGCGGGCCTGGCGATCGCCGATGCGGCACCGGCATGGCGGCTGTTCGTCGCCGCCGACATCCGCGAACCGGCCTGCACCGGGTTGCGCCGCGACTATGCCCTGGTCATCAACCGCCTCGCCCACCGCCCCGACATCCAGCAACGCGTGCGCCTCAGCGTGCTCGCCTATGACCGGCCGGAACCCGAGCGCGTGGCGCTGTTCACCGGCGGCCACGACTGGGTCGACGTGATCAGCGCCGACCGCGCGACGCTGGACGGCCTCGCCGGTCAGCTCGACATGCGGCCGGCCGGCGGCGCCTGGTGCACCGGCCCCCGGGCCGCGGCGACCCTGGTCGCCCCGGATGCGACGGCGTGGGCGCTGATTCCGCATGAGGCAGCGGCTATCATGGCGCGCAACATCATCACGCTGATCGATTTCGTGGAGTGACGACCGAGATGCCGGACCCGGCCAAGCCCAGCCTGCTCGACCACCTGTCGACCAACCTGCTGCGGGTCCTGCCGCAGCACCTGCTGGCGGCCGGTATGTACGGGCTGATGCGCGCCGAGACGCCGTGGCTCAAGGACCTGCTGATCCGCCGCATCAGCCGCCACTACGCCATCGACGTCAGCGAGGCCGCCGAGCCCGATGCGCTGGCCTATCCGAGCTTCAACGCGTTCTTCACGCGCGCGCTGCAGCCCGACGCGCGGCCGATCGCGGCCGATGCGATCGTGTCGCCGGCGGACGGCACGGTCAGCCAGATCGGCGCGCTCGACGGCGAACGCCTGCTGCAGGCCAAGGGCCGCGACTTCTCCGTGACCGCGCTGCTCGCCGGCGACCGCGCCGCGGCCGACAGGTACCGCGACGGCCTGTTCGCGACCGTCTACCTGTCGCCACGTGACTACCACCGCGTCCACCTGCCCTACGCCGCGACCCTGCGCGCGATGGTGTTCGTACCCGGCCGGCTGTTCAGCGTCAGCGATGCGACGACGCAGCTGGTGCCTGACCTGTTCGCGCGCAACGAGCGCGTGATCTGCCACTTCGATACCGCGCTCGGGCCGATGGCGGTGATCCTGGTCGGCGCGATCTTCGTCGGCAGTATGGAGACCGTCTGGCATGGCGAGGTGCGCGGTCAGCGCGGCCAGCCGACCAAATGGGTCTACCGCGGCGAACAGCGCCGGCAGTTCGCGACCGCGGCCGAGATCGGTCGCTTCAACATGGGGTCGACGGTGATCGTGCTGCTGCCCGGTGGTGTCGCGAGCTGGTCGTCGGCGCTGCGGCCCGGCAGCAGCGTGCGCATGGGCGAGGCCCTGGGTACGCCGACCGGCGTGACCGGCTGAGCGGCGCTCGACGGCGGCGTGGCGCGGCCGGCGACCGGACGGTCTCAGCGGTACTCGGCGGCGGTGATGAACTCGCCGAAGGTCTCGCACCAGACCACGACCGCCCGGTACGCGGCCGGGTCGATCGCTGCCGGGACATCGACGACGAAGTTCTCGAACGTCCGGACGTGGCCGACCTGCACCATGCGATCCTTGATCGCGTTGAACGCGTCTTCGGTCTCGACGAACTCGGGCGACAGGTACAAGCGGTAGTCCGGCCCCGGCGCGATCTCGCCGCGCAGCGAGATCTGCGAGCGGCCGATCGACACCACGCCCTCGCCCCAGTGCAGCGCATCGCTGCCGGCCAGCGTGCGGCGGAACTGGCCCGAGTAGATCGCCTGCGCGGCGATCGCCTCGACCTGTGAATCCTGCGGGGCCGGCGGCGCGGTCAGGATCGGCAGCACGTAGATGCCCGCCGCGAAGCCGATCAGCCCGACGACGGCGTGGGTGACAACGAGAAACAGCGACTTGCGCATCTGGCGTCTCCGTGAGGGATGTCTGCCGCTAAGACCGGCGGGATGCGAGCATTCTTGCACAACGGCAGCCACCGCGATGCATGAAGCCACGCCGCGATGCGGTCTCAGCAGCGCTGCAGTGAGAAACTCATCACCGCGTCGATGTCGCGACAGCCGAGGCGCAGCATCAACAGGCGATCCAGGCCCACCGCGACGCCGGCACAATCGGGCAGGCCGTGCTGCAGTGCCGCGAGCACGCGGCGATCGACCTTGATCGGCGGCCGGCCCGCCGCACGCCGTGCGCAATTGTCGGCCTCGAAGCGCGCCGCCTGTTCGTCGGCGTCGCTGAGTTCGTGGAAACCGTTGGCCAGTTCGACGCCGCGATAGAAAAGCTCGAAGCGCGCCGCGGTCTGCCCGTCGGCATTCAGCCGGGCCAGCGCCGCCTGGCTCGCCGGGTAGTCGGTCACGAAGCACAGGCGGTCGGCGCCGAGCGCCGGCTGGATCAGGTGACTGAACAGCAGGTCGAGCCAGCCGTCGCGATCGAGCTCCATGCCCTCGGCACCGAGGATGTGGCGCGCGACGGCGTAGCCGCGCAGCGACTCCGGGTCGGCCGCGAACACGTCGATGTCGAGGTGTTGCGCGAACAATGCCGCGTAGTCGTTGTGGCGCGCCGCGAGGTCGGGCATGCCGAGCGCCAGTCGGGCGACGTCGGCGACCTCGTCGATCAGCGTCGGCAGGTCGCAGCCGGGCCGGTACCACTCGAGGATCGTGAACTCGGGGTTGTGCAGGCGGCCGGCCTCGCCGTCGCGAAACGCCTTGCAGATCTGGTAGATCGGCCCGCTGCCGGCCGCCAGCAGGCGCTTCATCGCGAACTCCGGCGACGTCTGCAGGTACAGCGTGGTGCCGTCGGGATAGACCGGGCCGCGGTAGCGCGCCGTCAGCGGCTGCAGCGCCGGATCGGTGCCGGCCGTCGCGCACGCCAGCGGCGTCTCGACCTCGAGCACGCCGCCGTCGGCGAAGTGTCGGCGCAGGTCGGCGAGCAGCGTGGCGCGGGCACGCAGCGCCGCGAGGTCGGCGCCAGGACGCCAGTCGCTGTCGAGTGCCCTGTCCCGCAACTAACGCCTCACTCAGCGCTGCCTCGAGGGCCTGCGGCAAGGCACGCGGGCCGGGCAACGCCAGCGCGAGCGCGGCATGACACCGCCGTCAGCCATTACGGTAACCGCCGACGGGAACGCCAGCCCCGCGCCACTGCCGCGCTGCGTCCGCGCCGAACCCCGACACCGCGCCCGCGAACCCGCCGCGCGTCGGCGCGCGGGCGATCGTCCGGGCGACAGGCGGGTGGCGGCACCGCACACGGGCGGCTCGTCAATCGTCCTTGACCCGGCTGACATAGTCACCGGTCCGGGTGTCGACCTTGATCTTCTCGCCGGTCTGGATGAACAGCGGTACGCGCACGACCGCGCCGGTCTCCAGCGTCGCCGGCTTGCCGCCGCCGCCCGAGGTGTCGCCCTTGAGGCCGGGGTCGGTCTCGGTGATCTCCAGGGTCACGAAATTGGGCGCCTCGACGGCGATCGGCGAACCGTTCCACAGCGTGACCATGCACACGTCCTGCTCCCGGATCCAGTTGGTCGCGTCGCCCATCGCGTTGGCGTCGGCCTGGACCTGCTCGAAGCTCTCGTTGTCCATGAAGTGCCAGAACTCGCCGTCGCTGTACAGGTACTGCAGGTCGCGCTCGATGACGTCGGCGGCCTCGACGGTCTCGCCGGAGCGGAAGGTCTTCTCCAACACCCGCCCGGTCTTGAGGTTGCGGATCTTTACCCGGTTGAACGCCTGGCCTTTGCCGGGCTTGACGAATTCGTTTTCAATTATGGTGCATGGGTCACCATCGAGCAGCAGCTTGAGACCGCCCCTGAACTCGTTTGTGCTGTACGTCGCCATTCGATCCTCGTCAATACACAAGAGCAACAAAGCCGGTAATGATAACCCCTTCGCCCGCATGCTTGGAATCCGCGTCCTGGCAGCACGACATGGCGACGGCCATCACCGACGCCGCGGAACTGCTGACCCTGCTCGGCCTGCCGACTGCCAGCGCGGATGTCGACGACGGCTTTCCGCTGCGCGTGCCGCGCTACTTCGCCGGCCTGATGCGCCGCGGCGATCCCGCCGATCCGCTGCTCGCCCAGGTGCTGCCGTGCGCCGCGGAACGGCTGACCGTGCCAGGCTACACGTCGGACCCGGTCGGCGACCTCCGGGCCCACGTCGGCGGCGGCCTGATCCGCAAGTACCGCGGCCGCGCACTGGCGGTGGTCACTGGCGCCTGCGCGGTCCACTGTCGTTACTGCTTTCGCCGCCATTTTCCGTACGCCGAGCACACGTCGCTGAAGGACTGGCGCGGCGCGCTCGCGACGCTGCGCGACATGCCCGACGTCGACGAATTGATCCTCAGCGGCGGCGACCCGTTGAGCCTGTCCGACGCGCGCCTCGCTGCCCTGGTCGATGCCGCTGCCGACGTCGTCCAGCTGCGCCGGCTGCGTATCCACACCCGCCTGCCGGTGGTCCTGCCCGGCCGGGTGACCGCGCGGCTGTGCGACATCCTCGGCGCGACACGCCTGCAGGCGGTCGTCGTGATCCATGCCAATCACCCCAACGAAGTCACGCCGGTGCTGGCGGCCGCGCTGGCGCCATTGCGCGCGGCCGGCATCCCGCTGCTGAACCAGGCCGTGCTGCTCAAGTCGGTCAACGATGATGCCGATACCCTCGCAGAGCTCAGCGAATCCCTGTTCAGGGCCGGCGTGCTGCCGTATTACCTGCACCTGCTCGATCCGGTCGCCGGTGCCGCACATTTCGACGTGCCGACCGCCCGGGCGAAGGCGCTCCACGCCGCGCTGCTGGCGCGCCTGCCCGGCTATCTGGTGCCGCGCGTCGTGCGCGAGACCGCCGGCGCGAGCGGCAAGACGCCGCTGGCGCCGCTGTGACGGGGGATTTTGGGAACGCGGTGCATTTATCGCGCGCCTGTGGCTAGAATTGACGACTGACAGGGGGTTATGTCGGGTGTTTCGTGTACGACATCAATCCGCTGCGCCAGTATCGTGGGCGATTCCATTTCTACCGGATGCGAGTTGGCGGGCACATTGACCGGACCAGACGACAAGAAGGCGAGCAGATCATCGGCCGATGCCAATACCGAGCCGCAGCACCCCCTGCTGGGCCTGAAGATCCCGTCGCAGTCGGCGCCCAAGGCCGACAACATGCTGCTCGATCCGAAAGAGACCGAGGCCTGGTTCGACGCCCTGCCGATGGCGAACATCGGCGAGACGGCCCGCCAGGTGTACAACACGCTGATCGAGTTCAACCGCATCGAGTTGCCCGACCTGCTGCGTGCCAAAACGGTCGAGAAGTTCCGTCCGCCGGTCGAGTACATCACCAGCAATCTGCAGAAACACTACATCGACATCGGCCTGCCGCTGTCGGCCAAGGGCTGGAAGACGGCGTCGCTGGCCCGCGAGCTGCAGAAAGAACTGGCGACGTCGTACAAGATCATCGTCGAGCGCATGATCGGCGGCGATGGCAGCAACTTCGATCGCCGCCTGCTGGTCATCGCCTTGCACCGCGCCCTGCACTATCTCGGCCAGACGCTGTTGCAGAACGCGCTGATCTACTCGGCCTGGCCGGATGGCATGTGGCGTGAGATCAACAGCATCTTCGCCTACGCGTCGCAGAATCACGTGCACCAGGTCCCGGTGAAACCCGACGACGGACGACAGAACGCGCCGAGCACGACGATCGAGGACCTGTTCAAGGCGCTGATGCTGTTCGCCAGCTCGACGCCGCACCGGCTGCGCCAGAGCCATGCCCGCCTGCTGTTCGCCAACCTCGCTGACTGGACGCGTTACACGAGCATCCTGCACGCCGACGATGGTGGCACCAGCCTCGGACGCTTCAACGTCGACCTGTGGTCCGACTCGGCGCCGATGCACAACTCGCTGCGCACGCCGGTGCCCGGCAAGCGCATCGCGATCCTCGACGTCCGCGAGCTGCTGAAAAAGCTGCGCAGCGACTTCGAGGACGCCCCGTGGGACAACCGCGGCGGCCTGCAGTCCGGCAAACCGGTGGTCACCCGCCCGCTGCTGCGGTTGCTGATCATGGCCTGGAGCCGGCCGCCGGATCGCCGCTTCGTGCGCACCAAGCTGAACTTCGACCTGCGCGTGGTCGCCGGGCTGCATGCCGTGTACGGCAACCTGAAATCCGACGATGACACGCCGTATGCGCCGACGCGCACCGAGCTGTTCACGCTCGAGGAGACCGATTCGGCCGACGGCGGCCCGGTCCGCAAGGTGCGTTGGTCCACGGGCAGCCTCGAGGACGTGTCGCTGGCGCCGCTCGACAGCGATCTGGTATCGGATTCGCTGTTCGCCGACAGCCGCCTGTTCGGCGCCGAACCGACGATCCCGCCGGCGCGCCTCAGGGAGTTCGCCGAGGAACCGCGCGACCACGACGACAAGGCCCGCGACGAGCACGAGCCGCACGCGGTCAAGACGATCAACGAGAGCGCCGGCGGCTACTGCATCCGCTGGGTCGGCGAAGGCATCCCGCGGGTCAAGATCGGCGAACTGATCGGCGTCGAGTCACCATCCAACCGCACGACCTATGGCCTCGGCGTCATCCGCTGGATGAAACAGATGCCCGACCAGGCGCTGGACCTCGGCCTCGAGGTGATCTCGACGCGCTGCGAGGCCGCCGACGTGCGCGAAGCCGGCGGCGACTCGCCGCGCAATCGCGCGCCGTCGTACAAGTGCCTGGTGGTCAACGACACCGACCCGGCCAGCAATGCCACTGCCAGCCTGGTGCTGAGCGCGATGAACCTGCAGACCGGCATCGACCTGGTACTGAACGTCGGCGGCAGGGAGCAGCTGATTCGCCTGAGCAAGCTGGTGGAGTTCAGCAGCGCGTTCGCCCGCTACCATTTCGAGATGGTCAAGTCCGATGACGACGCCGACGACGGCGACGAGCGCCCGGGCGACGAATTCAGCGACCTGTGGGGCAACCTGTAAACCATGCGCGCCCTGGCCAGCATCAGGCAGCGTCGCGCCGATGATCCGACGATCGGCAAGGAGCCGTTGCACCGTGTCCGCCTACCCTGAATTCGCCGAATCGCCCCGCGACGCCGTCGAGACGCCGGTGGAGCTGCTGGTCGTCGGTTGTTCGCTGAGCGTCGCCGACGGCTTCGCCAACGCGCTGCGCAACCAGGGCCAGGCAGCGCACCTGAAGACTGCAGAGACGGCCGATGCGCTCGATCAGCAGTTGAGCAACGACAGCTGCGACATGGTCGTCGTCAATGCCGACGCCGACGGTCTGTCACCCGTCGAGGCGATCGGCAAGGTGCGTGCGTACAACCCGACGGCACGCATCCTGCTGGTCTGTGAGAGACCGGACGACCTGCGGTCGATGGCCATCGACCGCGGCCTCCAGGACCTGATCCGGATCGACGACGAGGAGCACATCGCGCTGGCGGTACGCCGCGAGCACGAGACGCTGTTGCTGCGCCAGGAGACCGCGCAGCTCAAGCGCCAGCTGGAGGAGGCCGAGGAACGCAGCAACCTGCTCGTGCAGAGCTCGCGCGACGCCATCGCCTACGTCCACGAAGGCATGTACCTACACACCAACCAGGCCTACCTCGATATGTTCGGCTACGAGTCGGCCGACGAGATCGACGGGCTGCCGATCATGGACATGATCGATGCCGAATCGCGCGGCGCGTTCAAGGGCGCGCTGCGCAAAGTCGGCGAGACCGGCAAGCACGTCGAGGAGTTCCGCTGCATCACCGGCGACGGCAACGCGTTCAACGCGCGCATGGAGTTCTGCCCGGCGAGCATCGACGGCGAGGCCTGCACGCAGGTCATGATCCGCGACCAAAGCCAGAACCTCGCGCTGCAAAAACGCATCGAGGAGCTGACCAGCAAGGACACGCAGACCGGGTTCTTCAACCGGCAGTCGTTCATGGAGCGGCTCGAGGCACTGATCGCCGATCCGCAGCAGCAGGACAAGGGGCACGCATTGGTGCAGCTGTCGATCACCAACTATCCGGCGATGCGTGAGACCTGCGGCTTCGGCTGCGCCGAACAGATGCTGACCGAGGCCGCGAGTGTACTCGCCGCGACGGCGACCACCGCGCACACCATCGCCCGTTTCGGCGATCACGATTTCATGATCCTGTGCGACGACGAGGAGCCGGCGCTGGAGATCGCCGAGCGCTGTCTGCACAACCTGCGCAACCACGCCTTCAAGGGCATCGACGACTCGCCGATCAAGCCGACCTATTCGATCGGCGTGACGCGCACCGACGGCGCCGAAATCACGGCACACGAACTGATCAACCGGTCGTGCCGCGCCACGGGCATCGCGCGCTCCGAGGGCGAGAACCGGGTGATCTTCTACAACGACCAGATTCCCGGCGACACCGGCCACCTCGCCGAGGCCGACGCCGCCGTCGTCAAACAGATCGATCACGCGCTGGCCAACGACGGCTTCCGTCTCAAGTACCAGCCGATCGTCAGTCTGCAGGGCGACACCCGGGAGAACTACTCGGTCTACCTGCGCATGGTCAACGAAGACGGTTCCGAGGTGGTGCCGGATGTCTTCCTGTCGCCCGCCCAGGACGCCAGCCGCCTGGCCGAAATCGACCGCTGGGTCGTGCGCAACGCGATCCGCGAGCTCTCCAGCCACCGCCGCGACGGCAAGAAGATCATCTTCTACATCATCCTGTCGCGTGCCGGCATCGAGGACGATTCGATGCTGCTGTGGATCGTCGACTGCCTGCGCGAATTCCGCGCCAAGGGCTCGTGGCTGGTGTTCCAGTTCCGCGAGAGTGACCTGCGCAACGCCCTAACCCCCGCCAAGGAACTGATCAGCGGGCTCAAGAAGATCAACTGCCGGATCGCGATCAACAACTACAACGACGAAGAGACCAACGGCCTGCTCAAGCATCTCGCGATCGACGTCGTCAAGCTGTCACCGGAGTTGATGCGCGGCCTGGCCAGCGATGCCGCCCAGCAGGACCGCATGACCGACATCAACCGCCGCCTGCAGGAGGCCGGCTACAAGACCATCGCCAGCGGGGTCGAGGATGCCGGCAGCCTGGCGATCCTTTGGAACGTCGGCGTCAACTATATCCAGGGCTATTTCCTGCAGGAGCCATCGAGCACGATCGCGTTCGAGGAGGAGCAGGAGGCGTTGCCGTGACGACCGGCTGCCGGCTACCGGCCAGCCATGAAAAAAGCCCCTGATGGGGCCGCCGCGTCGCCGGGCCCCGGCCTACCAGGGCATGAACGCATTCATGAACGACATCGGTCGGCCGACGCTGTAGCTGAGCCGCCCCATGTCGTGCTGCATGTACTGCGTCGCCCGCCCCATCGTGTGGGTCGCGCGGGTCATCGACTGGATGGCGCCGTCCATCGAATCGAGGTTGGCCAGCATCGGCTCGAGCGTCGCGACCTTGTTGTCGATC
This sequence comes from Gammaproteobacteria bacterium, assembly GCA_030065815.1. Lineage (GTDB taxonomy): Bacteria > Pseudomonadota > Gammaproteobacteria > Chromatiales > Chromatiaceae > Thiosocius. Next base: position 38,354 of record JASJCU010000023.1, read on the forward strand.
GAGTCCATCGTGACCGTCATCGCGCGGATGTTTGCGGTCAACTGACCCATGTTCTCGGACACGTTTTGCATGTTGCCGGACAGGATCGTCATGTTCGAGTCGACGCTGATGGCCAGGTAGTGCACGTCCCGGGCGAGGTTGTAGACGAGGTAGAAGCCGTAGGCGGCGAGGATGATGAACGCGAACAACGACGGATAAACGATTAATTCCCAACGCCGGGCGCTCGACTCGAACACCTCCGAGAGCCGCGCGTACTCGGCGTTTGCGTCCATCTTGGTTTCGGCGACATCGCTCGTGTCGTTCACAGCGCGTCCTTACATTTCGGGTATGGTAATGTTCTTATTTTACTATAAATAGCCCCCGAAAGATACCATGGCGGCCGCGTAACAACGCCCGTGGCGACGCCTTCGACGCGCTATGATGCAGCGCAGCAACCGTGGCGATCAGCGTAGCAATGGCGCGCGCGCGTCCCCCTTGTCATCCAGCAAACGGATGACTTCGTTCAACTTTTCCTGCTGACCACGCTCCTTGAGTCGAACCGCCGCCTCGAAGAAGGCGTCCTGGGCCAGCGCCGGTTTGCCCATCGCCTCGTAGAGATTGCCGAGTTCGCCGAACGGATCGGGTTCGCCCGGGTACTGGGTCACGGCGTCCATGTAGGCGGCCTCGGCACGCTCGAACTCGCCGTCCCAATAGGCACGCCGGGCGCGTTGCAGGAGTTCGTCGAGCCCGGGAGGCGCGGCCGTCGCCGGAGCCGCCGCCGATGGCGGGCGAAACGCCCCGGATTCCGGCGTGTGCCGCGTCATGTCGTCGCGCCCGCGAACGTCGTAGACCGGCAAACTGCCACCGATCATCTTCGGCGGCGCACGTTGCGGCGGCGTCGGTTCCACCGCGGCCGCCGGCGGCATCTGCCCGGCGACCGGCGCGGCCGGCGGCACGGCGCCCTGCGCGGGTCGGCTGGCGCTCGCCGGATCGTGCGGCGCAGAACCGGGCAGCCCGACGTCGACAACACCGAACAGAACCAGGCCGACGAACAGGAAGGCCAGCAGCGTCCACAGGATCAGGTGGCTGGCCAGCCAGCTGACGACAGCAATTACGGGGCCAGCCGGCATGCCGCGCTCAGGTCAGCATGTCCGCGTACAGCACCGCGGCCAGTGCGTTCCACTCCGCGGCACCCTTGCCACGTGGCTCCTGTTCGAATACCGCCAGGCCCTCGCTGAACGAACGCCGGTAAGCGGTGCGTTGCGACAGGCGCGGCTTCAGATGGCGGATACCGGGCAGCGAGACCAGCGCCGCGGCGGCCTCGTCCGACTCGCGGATCGCACGATGCGTATCCGCCCGGTTGATGAAGCCGAGCACCTCCGGTGCGCCGTCGCGGGCGACCGAGTCGAGGAACCGCAGGAAGCGCTGCGTCGACCAGATGTCGGCCTGGGACGGCGGAACCGGCACGAGGATGCGATTGGCGATGGTCAGGGCCTGCCGGAAATGGTCCATCGATGCCGTACCGACATCGATCAACACGTCACCCCGCCCGTGCAGCAGCTCCGGTTCGTAGAGCAGGCTGCTGTCGAGGCGCTCGACGGACGGCTCGAAGCCCTCTTCGCGGCGGACTTCGAGGACGTCGGAGAGCGTCGCTTGCGGATCCGCGTCGATGACGACGACGTCGTGCTCGGCCAGCGCGAGCCAGACAGCCAGGTTGAAGGTGACCGTGCTCTTCCCGGACCCACCCTTGAGGCTGCCGATGACCGTGATCATGGCGACGTCAGTCCGGCGCGTTCAGCTGCCGCCGCACCAATCGCAAGTCGAAGCGCCGAGCGGACTGTCGTAGGTCGTCGCCCAGCCGGGCAGCCGGTCCGCGCCACCACGCGCAGCGCGCTGCGCCAGCGTCGCGCCGCGGCCATAGCCCGCGGGACGGAATTCGCGGCCTGCTGCCGCCTGTACCGATGCGCGGTGCAGCGGCGCAGGGCGCCAGGTGTCACGCGGCATTCCCGCCGCAGTGGTGCGTGACACGTACGCCGGCCGCATGGCGATCGGGCGGTAGCTGGCGACCGTGCGTGGCGCATACGCCGTGCGCGCGACTGTCGGCGCTGCCGACGGTCGCCACGCCGGCGCACCACCGGCGAACGCCGGCGCCGGCCGCGTCATGCCGCGCGCCGCCCCGACCGGCGCGGCAACCGGCCGGTAGTAACGGTGGTCGCCGGCCGCCGAGAGCCGGCGGCGTTCCGTCGGACGCGATACGAACTGGCGCGAATAGCGCGCAGCCGGGTACTGCCAGGGGCGGGCCATCTGCGCGAACGGGTTCGCCCAGACCGGCATGTGCGTCCACGGTGCCGGCGGCGGATAAGCGACCTGTGCTGCTGGATAGGCGATCGGCGGATAGGCCATCGACGGCGCCGCGTAGGCCACCGGCCGGCCGCTTCGCGTATCCATCGGCTGGCCGCGATAGGCCGCGCGCCTCGCCGGCCGGGTCGGCCGGTAGGCGGTCCGTGGCCGGTTCGCCAGTCGTGTCGCGTACGCCGGCGCGGTGACGGCGCGCCGTGACGTCGACCGCCCGTACCCGTGGCGCGGGCTCGACAGCGAACCGTGCGGACGGAACGCCGGCATGTTCGCGACGCGCCGGTAGGCCTGTTGTGGCGCCGGGGCGTAGGCGGCCGGCCGCCACTGCTGACCGAACGAACCGGCGTGCGCCGGGGCCAGCGCGACGCTAGCAACGATCACTGCGCCAGCAAGTGCAAATGCCTTCCCTGAAATCCTCATGTCGCTCCTCATCAAAAAAACTGTTGTGTCCCGCCGCGACGACGCCGACCGGGCTGCTGCCGACCGACGGCTCTGCGCCGACCGGTCGTAGCCGTCAGCGTCCCATCCAGTAGGGCGTGTATACCGGCATCGCCGAGTAGCCCGACTGTTGCCGCGCGGGGGTTGCGAGTTGTTGGTATCTGTTGCTCACCATCTGCTCGTAGGATGGCCTGCGGGCCGTGGCCGCCGGACGAAACACCGAACCCTGTGCGGCGCGGCGCTGCGCCCGCGCCGGTCTATCCACATGCGCCTTAGCTGGCGGCTCGCGCCGCACGTTGGGGCGGAAATTGTGTTGCCTGTCGTGGCCTGCCAGGGGCCTGACCAGGCGCGGCGATATCGCGCCTCGCGGCCAAGCCACTTCATTGACCAGCGACTCGCGCGAGCGCGTGTAGCGAGCTTTCGCGCCGGTCGTGACCGGCCGCCAGCGCGACAGACGCTGTGGCTGACGCTTCGCTCCCGCGAGCGGGCGAAACAGTCCGCGGTGCCCACTGCCGGTGTAGCCACCCGATGCCGAGCTGCCGGCGTACGCCGTGTCCGGGAGCAGTGGCGAGAGCGCCGTCAGTCCCATCGTGATCCCGACTGCCAGCCACCGCGCAATCACATCGTACCCCGCAAACGATGATCCACAGGACACCCCATCATTACACCGATGGACACAATATATACGACGACCCAGGGGTGTCAATCACAAGATATTGTGGACAACGCTGTGATAACCGGCGCGAAAGCTGTGGATGAGCTGTGGATATCGTAGCAAGAACAAAGGAATAATTCAGCGAATCAGTAACTTCAGCGTCTTTATTGACGTGAAGCGTTTAAAGCGGCCCGATCATGCCCGAGCGTCGTCATCGGCGCCGCTCGACCCACCGCGCCTACCACAACGGCCAACCGGGACCAACGCCCGGCGGCATCGGTGCAGGCAGCGCCGGCGGCGGCAGTAGCGGTTGCGGCAGCGTCGGCGGCGCCAGCGATTCTGCCTGCAGTTCTTCGTAGGTCGGCCGGCGCCGCCGCTGCATCGGCCGGAACTGCGACTGCAACTCGGCCGACGACGCCCCCGGGGGTGAGGACAGATCGGGGCGCCCGGCGCCGGGCTGCGCGTAAGGCGAGGCCCGCTCATCGGGACGGAAACGCAGGCCCAGTTCCTGTCCGCGGGTCACCGGCAGCGCCTTGCGCGCGCCGGTTCGCCCGTTGAAGATCAGGCCACTGGTGTCGCGTCGCGACGGCACCGCCGGCTGGTTACGCCGCGGCATCGACGCCCCGGCATTGCCGCCCGCCCGGGTGCGTGCCTGCTGTTCCGGGGCGCTGCCGCGCTGAATGTCGGGGGAGATCGGGCGGAACAGTGGCCGCTTGGTCGGCGACGAGAACACGGTGCCGCTGCCGGGCGCCGCCTGCGCCACTGACGATGCAGGCGAAACCAGCAGGCCCAGGTTCAACAGGCCAAGTAACCCGGCCAGACCGAGCAGTCGCGCAACCAAGACAGACCTCGCGGTATTCGATCCGCACCGCGGCGGTCGCGGCCCGGATCTTTGCGTCTGCCTCTAGTTTAGCCCGTCTCCGCCTGGTTTTCCCAGGCTTTTCAACTGGATACCCCGCCTTCCTGAACCCTTTTTTCGACTTGGCGCAACCTTGGGGCCGATCGGCGCCGCCGGACGCTGCGGTTCACGACCCGCTGCGGCGTCGTGATTGGTCGTTCCGTCGCCATTCGGCCTGGTCGCCGATGGCGTGGCCGCGGCCTGTTTGTCGCTACGACGTGACGTCGGCTTGGCGTCGGCAGATGCGGCCGCGGGTGCAGATCTGGCAGCGGTCTCTGGCTTGGCCGCGGCCCGCCTTGCCGGTGCCTTTTTCGCGGGACGCCTGTCCGCCGCCGTTTTCTTGGTCACCGCTTTCTTGGTCGCCGCTTTCTTGCTCGCCGCTTTCGTGGTCGTCGCCTTCTTGGTCGTCGTCTTCTTGGTCGCCGCTGGCTTGGTCGGCGCTTTGTTGGTCGCGGTTCTGTTGGTCGCCGCGGTCTTCGTCGCCGTCGCTTTCTTCGCCGCGGGCCTGCTCGCTGTGG
>JASJCU010000142.1 GCA_030065815.1 Gammaproteobacteria bacterium
ATCCCTGACGCCGATGACCGACATTTCGCTGCAAGCCCACCCCCGACGGCGACCCGGCACACCGTCGCTGGCGTCGACGCTGTCGCGCGCCGGTCTGCTGTCGCTGCTGTACCTGGCCCACGCCACCGCCGACGATACCGGCACGGCGATCGACTTCGACAGATTCGAACGGCCGGGCAGCCCGAACAGCGCGCTGATCGGCCCAACCGCCGGGCCGCCGCGGCGGCCGGATGCCGAGGCGCCGGTATTCGCGATCCCGGCGCAGGACCTCGCCGCACACTGGCAGACCGTGGTGCAGGCGCAGCCGCGCACGCGCATCCGCAGCGTGTCGGCAGACGACCTGCAGGTCGAGGCCGAGCAGCGCAGCGCGCTGTTCGGTTTCGTCGACGACATCAGCTTCCGCGCGATCGCGCTCGACGCCGGGCGCGCGACCTTCGTCGCGTACAGCCGCTCGCGCGTCGGCTACTGGGACCTCGGGGTCAACCGCCGCCGCCTGCACGACTGGATCGATGCGCTGCAGCGCCGGGTCGCAGCCGGCGGCGAGGCCTGAGACGTGGCGCGTTGGCTGATGCTCGCCGGCCTGGTGTTGCTCGGCATCGGCCTGCTGCTGCACGTCGCGCCCGGCCTGTTCAACTGGTTCGGCCGCCTGCCCGGTGACATCCGCATCGACGGCGAGCGCGGCAAGATACTGATACCGATCACGTCGATGGTCATCGTCAGCGTCGTGCTGACCGTGCTGTTCAACCTGTTCCGGCGCTGAGCCGGGCGATCTCAGCGGCCGATTTCGGCCAGCGTCGCGCTGCACAGGCGGACCAGGTCGGCCGGTGCGATACCGATGTCCAGCCCGCGCCGGCCACCGCTGACGAACACCCGCTCGAAGCCCTGCGCAGTGGCGTCGATCACGCACGGCAGGCGCTTCTTCTGCCCCAGCGGGCTGATGCCGCCGACCAGGTAACCGGTCGCACGCTGCGCGGCGGCCGGGTCTGCCAGCTCGGCCTTCTTGGCCTTGCAAGCCGCGGCCATCGCCTTGAGGTCGAGCTGGCCGCTGACCGGCACGACCGCGACCGCGAGCCGGCGCGGTTCGCCGTTGAGCATCACCAGCAGGGTCTTGAACACCTGTCGCGGATCGAGGCCGAGCGCATCGGCGGCCTCGCGGCCGTAACTGCTGTTGGCCGGGTCGTGCGCATACTCGTGCAAGGTGATCGCGACGCCCGCGGCCTGCGCCGCCTTGACCGCCGGGGTCATCGACGGTCCTTGATCTCGATGCCGCGGTCGCGCAGCTTGCGGTACAGGTGGGTGCGCTCCATGCCGGCCTCCTCGGCCATCTGGCTGACGTTGCCGCCATGCTTCTCGAGCTGGTACTCGAGGTAGGCCTTCTCGAAGGCGTCGCGCGCGTCGCGCAGCGGTTGGTCGAACGTCACGCCGGGCACGCCGCCGGCACCGCTCGCCACCTGCGCCGCGCCCATCGCGGCCTCGACCTCCTGTGGCCCGATCTCGTCGCTGTTGCCGAGGATCAGCACGCGCTGCACCAGGTTCTTCAACTCGCGGATATTGCCCGGCCAGCCGTGGTTGCGCAGGATGTTCTGCGCCGCGATCGAGAACCGCCGGTACGGCAGCTTGTCCTGTTCGACCAGGTGGTCGACGGCGCTCTGCAGCAGCTCGGGGATGTCCTCGCGATGGTCGCGCAGCGGCGGCACGATCAGCGGCACGACGTTGAGCTGGTAGAACAGGTCCTCGCGGAACCTGCCCTCCTCGACCGCACCGTGCAGGTCACGCTGGGTCGCGGCGATCACGCGCACGTCGATGGTCACCGGCGCCGAGCCGCCGACGCGCATGAACGAGCGGTTGTCGAGTGCGCCGACCAGCTGCGCCTGCGCCTCGAGGTCCATGTCGGCGACCTCGTCGAGGAACAGCGTGCCGCCGGCGGCCTGCTCGAGGCGGCCGTACTGGATAACCCCGTCTTTCTCGCTGCCGAACAGCTCGCGCGCGGCGTTGCCCGGGCTGATCGTCGACACTGCGACGTCGATGAACGGCCGGTCTTTGCGCGAGCTGTGCGCGTGCAGGTAACGGGCGAAGGTCTCGCGGCCGCTGCCCGGCTCGCCGGAGATCAGCACCCAGCTGTCGTGCTGGGCGACCCGCTTGACCTGTTCGCGCAGGCGCTGGATCACGGCGCTGTGACCGATCGGCTCGATGACCGGCGACGCGCGGCGCTTCAGGCCGACGTTCTCCTGGGTCAGGCGCTCGGCCTCGAGCGCGTGCTCGACGGTCAGCAACAGCTTGGCCAGCGACAGCGGCTTCTCGAGGAAATCGTAGGCGCCCAGGCGGGTCGCCTCGACCGCGGTCTCGACGGTGCCGTGGCCGGACATGATGATCACCGGGCACGGCAGGCCGCGCCCGTCGGCCCACTCCTTGAGCAGGCTGATGCCGTCGACGTCCGGCATCCAGATGTCGAGCAGGATCAGGTCGGGCCGGCGGTCGCGCAGCGCGCGCCGCGCCGCCTCGGCATGCTCGGCGACGCTGACCTGGTAGTTCTCGTCTTCGAGGATGTCGCGTACCGACTCGCGGATATCCGGCTCGTCGTCGACCACCAGGATCAGCGGCGTGCTCATCGGCCGCCCCCGCCGTGGGCGCGACCGGCCGCGGCGGCCGCGATCCCGGCGCGTGCCCGCGCCAGCGCCGGCAGGCGCAGCACGACCCGGCCGCCGCCCTGGTCGGCATTCTCGGCGTGCACCAGGCCACCGTGTTCGGCGACGATGCGCTTGACGATCGCCAGGCCGAGACCGGTGCCCTTGGTCTTGTTGGTCACGTACGGCTCGAACGCCTGGCCGATCAGCTCCGGGTCGAAGCCGGGGCCGTTGTCGCTGACGACGATCTCCACAAAACCGCTGTCCTCCTCTTCGCCGACACGGCTGCTGACCACCACGCAGCCGTGCTCGCCGCTGGCCTCGAGCGCGTTCTTGATCAGGTTGTGCATGACCTGGCGCAGGCGTACCGGGTCGGCCTCGATGGTCAGGTCCGGCGCGTCGAGCTGCAGGGCCAGCATCTGCGTACCACCCTCGTACAGCGCCAGCACCTCGTTGAGCAGCGCATCGATCTGCACCGGTTCGAGCTGCAGGCGGGTCGGCTTGGCATAGTCGGAGAAATCGTTGACCATCGCCTTCATCGCCTCGACCTGTTGCACGATCGTGTGGGTCGCGCGATCGAGCACCTTGCCGTCCTCGACCGGCAGCTTGCCGAGGTACTTGTGGCGCAGGCGCTCGGCGGACAGCTGGATCGGCGTCAGCGGGTTCTTGATCTCGTGCGCGAGGCGCCGGGCGACCTCGCCCCAGGCCGCGTCGCGCTGCGCCTTCACCAGCTCGGTGACGTCATCGAACACCAGCACGTGACCGCCGACGCCGTCGCCGTCGTCGTCGTCGAGCGCCGAATGCCGGCACAACAGCACCTGGCGGCCGCTGCCACGGTACAGCGTGATCTCGGCGCGGCCGACGTGCGCGGCGCTGCGCAGGCCCTCGTCGACGCGCTCGACGAACGGCAGCAGCGCCGCGTTGCGCTCGCCGAGGATCGCCAGCGGCTGGCCCTCGAGCTCGCCGACCGGCATACCGATGATCTGGTCGGCGGCCGGGTTGGCGGTACGGATGTTGCCGTTACCGTCGAGCGCCATGACCCCGGTCGACAGGCCGGCGAGCACGGTCTCGAGATAGTTGTGCTGGTTGAGCAGCTCGCGTCGGCTGTCCTCGAGCGCGTTGCGCGCGCGCGCGATGCGCCGCGTCATCGCGTTGAACGACGACACCAGGAAGCCGATCTCGTCCTCCGAGCGCGGCATCGGCAGCTGCTTGTCGTAGTCGCCCTCGGCAACCGCGCGCGTGCCCTCGGCGATGTCGCTGATCGGCTGCACCAGGCGGCGCGCCGTGAACACCGCCGCCCAGGCCGCTGCGAACAGCCCGAGCGCCAGCACCAGCGACAGGCTGAGCGCGAACGTGAACTTGATCTGCGAGCGCATGTAGGCGCGCGTGCGGTAGGTCTCGTAGGCGTCCTGCACGTTCTTGCTCAGGTCGCTGAGCGACTCCGGCACCGGGTACAGCGCCTGCAGCACGATGCCGCGTTCCTGGCGGTCGAGCACCAGGCAGCGCACCACCAGGCGGCCGTCGGGACCGCTGGCGACGCCGACATAGTCCGCGCCGCCGACCACCTGCTGCACCATGCCGCTGTCCGGCGGCATCGGCAGCATGACCTCGGGATTGTCGTGACTCATCGCCAGCAGCTTGCCCTGGACGCTGAACAGCGCCATCTCGGACGCGCCGGCGGTGGCGCGCATCTCGCCGATGCTCAGCGCGATCGCCGTCTGCGACGTATCCTCGATCGCCGCCAGCAGGTTCTCGGTGAGCTTGAGGCGTTCGCGTTTGTGCAGGTCGAGCGACAGCTTGCTCAGCGTCAGCGCATCTTCCATCGCGCTGTCCACCTGCAGATCGAACCAACTGTCGATGCCGCTCGACAGAAAGCGGATCGAGTAGAAGTAGACGACGCTGACCGGCAGCAGCGCGAGCACCAGGAACATCACCGACAGGCGCGCGCTGAGCCGCGAACCGGCTACCCGGCGGCGGTAGTCGCGCAGCAGCTGCCACAGGTTCCAGCCGACCAGCGCGAACAGCAGCACCAGCCCGACCACGCTGAACAACAGCAGCGGCATGAACCACTGGCCGAGGTCTTCGGATCGCTGCACCGCGGCGCTGATCATGTGCAGCGCGGCGAGCAGCAGCACGACCAACATACCCGCGGCGAGCATGTCGAAGCGCCGTCCGTTCATGGCCGCAGCCGCCACTCCCAGGGGTCGCTGGCGATCTTCCAGTCGCGCCTGATGTAGGCGACCGGACGCATCGGCAGCGGCAGCGCCTCGATGTCGAGGCGCACGTTGATACGCACCAGGTACTCGGCATCGAGATCGAGCTCGGCGCGCGCGACCACCGGCATGCCGACGATGCGACCGAGCGTGCGCAGCGCGGCATCGCGCGTCGCGAACGACAGCCGCTCGTCACCCTGCAGGTTACGCAGCTCGTACAGGCCGGACAGCGGGCGGTACTGCAGCACCGTGCGCAGCCTGTGCTCGACGACGTCGGACTCCCAGACCCAGGCCTTGACGCGGCGCATCTGCACGTGGGTCTCGAAGGTCAGCGGCACGCCGTTCTCGAGCGCCTCGGCGACGGTATCGTTGAGGTCGAAGGCGATGTCGGCGTCGAGCAGGATGCGGTCTTCGTCGCTGAGGGTCAGCGCGATGCGGTCGAAGGTGACGCCGTCGGCAGCGACGCCGAGCGGCATCGCCAGCAGCATCACGATCATCAGCTTGCGCAGGAACCCGTTCATGTCGCCTAAGCCGGCACCTTCTCGAATGCGGCGTAGAAAAACCCGTCGGTGGCATCGACCCCAGGGAGCAACTGTACACCTTTGCCGGTCGCGCTTCCGGGTCTGGTTGGCAGAACCACGGCCAGCGCGTCGGCGTGGCGCGCCGCGAAGGCGTCGGCCTGTTCGCGGTTTTCCGCCGGCAACAGCGAGCACGTTACGTACAGCAGGCGGCCACCGGGCGCGAGCAGCGGCCACAAGGCATCGAGGATCGCGCGCTGGCGCCGGCCCAGTGCAACGATGTCGTCGGCGCGGCGAAGCAGGCGGATATCGGGATGGCGGCGCAGCACGCCGGTGGCCGAGCACGGCGCATCGACCAGGATCCGATCGTAGCGTTGCGCACCCCAGTCGCTGCCCTGTGGCCGTGCCGCGTCACCCTGGCTCAGGGTCGCGACGACGCGGCCGCGCTGCAGGTTGTCGGCGACCCGTTGCAGGCGCTCGGCATCGATGTCGAGCGCGGTGACCGCGAGGTCGTCGACACGCTGCAGCATGTCGAGGGTCTTGCCACCCGGCGCCGCGCAGGCATCGAGCACGCGCTGGCCCGGGTGCAGGTCGAGGTGACCGGCCGCGAGCTGCGCACCGGCGTCCTGCACCGAGACCAGGCCGTCGGCGAAACCGGGCAGGCGCGCGACCGCGACCGCGTCGTCGAGCACCAGCGCCGTCGCGACCGTGGCATGCGGCCGCGCCGGGATGCCGGCCGCCGCCAGCCGCGCAGCATAGTCGGTTCGCGAAATCTGCCGGGTGTCGATTCGCAGGGTCATCGGCGGGCGTTGCTGCAATGCCGCGCAGACGCTCGCGGCCTGCGCCGGCCAGGCCTCGCGGATCGCCGTATACAACCAGTCGGGTAGCGCGAAGCGCATGGCCGGATCGGCGTCGACACGCGCCGCGAGTGCGTCGTACTCGCGCTGCAGGCGGCGCAGCACGCCGTTGACCAGCCTGCTCGCCCAGCCCTTTCCCAGCCGACGGCTGATCTCGACGCTGGTCGACACGGCCGCATGCGGCGGCACGCGGCTGTACAGCAGCTGGTAAGCGCCGAGCAGCAGCAGCACGTGCAGGTCGCGGTCGCGGGCCTTGAAGGGCTTTTGCAGCAGCGCGCCGATCAGCGCGTCGAGGCGCCGGTACCAGCGACAGACGCCGTAGCTGAGTTCGGCACTGAACGCGCGGTCGCGGTCGTCGAGCGCCGCCGCGGCGCCCAGGGCGTCGTCGAGCGAACGGCCGTCGAGCACCGCCAGCACGCTGGCGAGCGCCGCCTGCCGTGCATCGGCTGACTGGGTCATCGTGCGCGCGACCGGATCAGGGCGTGCCCAGCAGCGTGCCCTGGATGGCGTGGGCGTTGATGAAGTCGCCGGCCGCCATCGCCCGCTTGCCGGGCAGCTGTAGCTCGGTGATGCGCAACAGGCCGTCGCCGGTCGCGACATCGATGCCGTTGCGGGTCGCGTTCATGACCAGGCCCGGCTGGGCGCCGACGCCGGCGATCGCATGCGCGCGCCAGATCCGCAGGCTGGCGTCCTCGAGCGTGGTCTGCGCGACCGGCCACGGGTTGAACGCGCGCACCTGGCGCTCGATGTCGGCGGCCTTCCGGGTCCAGTCGATGACCGCCTCGGCCTTGTTGAGCTTCTTCGCGTAGCAGGCCTGCGCGTCGTCTTGCGCCTGCGGTACCAGCGAGCCGTCGAGGATGCCGGGCAGCGCCTTCATCAGCGCCGCGGCGCCGAGCGCCGACAGGCGGTCGTGCAGGCTGCCGCCGGTCTCGTCGGCGGCCAGCGGCGTCTCCTCGACGAGGAACATCGGGCCGGTGTCGAGCCCCTGTTCCATCCGCATGATGGTCACGCCGGAGACCGCGTCGCCGGCCAGCACCGCACGCTGGATCGGCGCCGCGCCGCGCCAGCGTGGCAGCACCGAGGCATGGATGTTGACGCAGCCGAGGCGTGGCGCATCGAGCACCGCCTCGGGCAGCAGCAGGCCGTAGGCGACGACGACCATCAGGTCGCCGGCGAGCGCGGCCAGCTGGGCGACGTCGGCCGGATCCTTGAAGTTGGCGGGCTGGAAGACCGGGATGCCGGCATCGACGGCGACCTCCTTGACCGGGCTCGGGCGGAGCTTGCGACCGCGGCCCGCCGGTCGGTCGGGCTGCGTGTAGACGCCGACGAGCTCATACGGTGAGGCCAGCAGCGCGCGCAACGGCGGCACCGCGAAGTCCGGCGTGCCGGCGAAGATGATGCGTTTGCGGTCGGTCATCGAATGGCCCTGGAGTGGGATGCGGGTCTCAACGCCGCACCGGCACCGCACCTAAGCTCGGCGGGTAGCGGTCGTCGGGCATGCCCGGAGGTCGTCAGATGGCGCGGCGTTTCTGCGTGCTGTCGCCGGACAGCCGCGCCTCCTTCTCGAGCTTCTTGCGGATCCGCTGGCGCTTGAGGTTGGACAGGTAGTCGACGAACAGCTTGCCGTCGAGGTGATCGATCTCGTGCTGGAT
>JASJCU010000143.1 GCA_030065815.1 Gammaproteobacteria bacterium
CGGGCAGCCGCAGCCGCAGGTAGTCGAGGTGCGCGGGATCGAGGACCACACCGTCGTGCCCGAACCAGTGTCGCCAGAAGTGCCGCGTCAGCGTGCCGTGACGCTGCAGGCCCGGCGCCGGATCGGCCCGCGAGACATAGAAATCGACGACGCCGAGCCGACCGCCGGGTCGCAGCATGCCGATCGCGTTGTCGATCGCAGCGCGCCACGCCGGCATCATCGTCAGCGAGTACGCGAAGTACACCGCATCAACCGGCGCAGCCGGGCGCCACGACGTCGCATCGGCCTCGACGACCCGTACGTTGGGCCACGCCGCCGTGCGCCGCCTGGCCTCGGCGAGCATGGCCGGACACAGGTCGACCAGGTCCACGCCGGCGAGGCCGGGCAGACGGCCGCCGAAATACAGCAGGTTGCGCCCGGTTCCGCCGCCGAGTTCGACGACCCGTGAGCCCGGTGGCACATCGAGCGCTTCGATCAGCGCCTGCCTGCCGTGCAGCAGGTGCTCGCGGAATCTGTCGTAGCGGGTGGCCTGCGGCGCGTAGAACGCCTGCAGGCGCTCGGCGTGGCTGCCGCGTCGCGGCTGGCCGCGCAGCAGGCTCCACAGCACCCGGGCCTCGGCGATCATGGCCTGACGTCGGCGACGTGAAAACCGGCGTAGGTGTGCACGCGGTCGCGGCGCTGCAGCTCGGCGGCCAGCGCCGGATGGAACAGCAGTCGCTCGCGCAGCGGGCCGAGGCCGTCGCCGAGCTCGGGACGTTCGAGATACGCCGGCGCCGCATGCGCACTGCGGAAGATGACCCGCGCATCGGGGGTCGCGCGGCGCAGGATGTAGCGCCATTCCTCGGCCAGCGCTTGGGGGTAGTAGGAACTCATCCAGTCCATATGATCGAGCAGCACGAACCTGGAGATCGGTAGGGCATTGTCCTGCAGGAACTCGGTCACTGTCGACGTGTGCAGATGGATGCGGTCGCACAGCCCGCCCTTCAGGGCCGCGAAGTTGTCCGCCTTCAGGTACTCGGGACAGCAGCCGTCGGTGTAGCGGCCGTGAATGTAGACCGACCAGAAATAGTTGGTCGAGACCGGCAGCTGGCGCATCACGTAGTCGAGCGCGTCGCGGATGAATCCGGCGACACCGCGCTGATGCTGGGCGATGACCTGCTTGCGCTGCGGATGTGGCACACCGAGCGTGCTCATCGTGATCTGCCGAGACAGTGTCCAGTTCATCGCCGGCGTCCACAGCAACGGCCGGATCCGCGTGTCGTATACAACGCGTTGCTCGTCGAGTGTCCGGGTCTCGAACAGCTCGCGGATACTGCGGGCGAGACGCGGGCGGACCGACAGGTAGGCGCGGAACATGCGCGCGACGATTCCCGACAGGCCGTGGAAATAGAAGCTGCCACCAGGGTTGCCGAACCACGCGATGCGCCGGTCCCAGAACGCCCGGGCGAACGGTGACAGTTCTCCGCGCAGTTCGTCGCCGTAGAGCTCGCGGATCCGCGGATGATAGCCGTGGCCAAAGGCCGCGCGAAAATCGTCGAAGCCGAGCCTGCGGACGGCCGCGATCTTCAGCTTCAACAGCGCATTCTGGCGCGGATTGGCATCGACGGCGTGGATACTGTGCGGGCGCGTCAACGCGTAGTCGAGCACGTTGCAGCCGGCACTGGTGATCACCAGCAGCGTGTCGTCGGGGCCGAGGCACAGCGCCCGCCGGTCGACAGCCGGATCCTCCCAGCAGGCGTTGTAGACCAGGGCGCGCGAATAGACGGCATTGAAGACGGTTTGGTCGAAGCGATCGGCGAGCGTCGGCGGTGGCGGCGATGCCATGAATCGGGCACGCGGTGAATCGCCATGCCCGCCAGAACGCGTCGGCATTGTGACGGCGCGGTGTCGACGCATGCCCGCGCCGCGCCGGCACCCTCGGTCAACCGCGGAACGCGAGCCGCTCCAGTACCCTGACACGCTCGCGCAGCCGCTGCATCTCCTCGATCAGCTCCACGGCCAGTGCGGCGCCGGCGCTGTTTACGCCGAGGTCGTGCTGGATGCGCAGCGCGCAGCGTGCCCTGGCCAGGTCGTCGGCACCGAATACCCAGTCGCGCTGCCGCCGGCCGCGCGGCTGAAGTACGCCCTCGCCGACGAGTATCAGTATGCTGTCGACACTGACGCCACAACCGTGGCTGATATCGGCGAGACTGAGGCGCTGATCGCCCGATGGATAGCGGTCTGTGGATTCTGCCGACATGCCGATCAACCTCCGAGGTGGGCACGCGGATTGAACGCCAGGCGTTCGGCCATCGTCGCGTAGAACTCACGTTTCTCGTCGCTGTCGGCCGGCGGCGTGACGATCTGCACGACGACGTACTGGTCGCCGGGCGACTCGCCCGGCACCGGCATGCCGCGACCCTTGAGGCGCAGCTTCTGGCCGCTGCGCGCGCCGGCCGGCACGTTCAGGTCGACGCGGCCGCCGAGGGTCGGCACCTGGATGCGCGCGCCCAGCGCCGCCTCCCAGGGTGCGACCGGCAGATTCAGGTAGATATGCTTGCCGTCGACCTGGTAGATGCTATGCGGTCGCAGCCGAATCTCGAGGAACAGGTCACCGGGCTTACCGCCGTTGACGCCCTTCGCGCCCTGACCGGGCAGGCGTATGCGCTTGCCGTTGATGACGCCGCGCGGCACCTTGACCTGCAGGCGCCGCTCGTGCATCGACAGACGCCCGTTGGCGTCATACTCCGGGACCCGCAGCTGCAACGGCAGCGTAGCGCCGTGGTAAGCGTCCTCGAGCGCTACCTCGACCGTCGAATGGTGATCCTCACCGCGTCCCGACGACCGGGCACCACGGGTGAAACCGCCGTGTCGGGCGCCGCCGAGTCCGCCGAACAGCGACTCGAAGAAGTCCGAGAAGCCGGCCTGTCCGCTGCCCGAGAAACCGCCTCCGGAGAACTCGAAACCGGCGTCCCAGCCGGGCGGTGGCCGAAACTCCTGGCCGTCGCGCCAGCCGGTGCCCAGCTGGTCGTAGGCGGCGCGCTTCTCCGGGTCTTTGAGGACCTCGTAGGCCTCGCCGACGGCCTTGAAGCGCGCCTCGGCGCCGGACTCCTTGCTGACGTCCGGGTGATACTTGCGCGCCAGTCGGCGGTATGCACGCTTGATCTCGTCCTGCGTGGCATCGCGCTCGACGCCCATGACGGCGTAGTAGTCTTTGAAGTCCATCGTCGAGAAACTGTTGCCCGGTCACCACGCCCGGCGACGGAAGAACCGGCGCCGGCGGTTCCGGCGCCGGCCCGGCTGCATCAGCTGTTGACCTCGATCTTGCGCGGCTGGACTTGCTGCTGCTTGCCGATCCGCACCTCGAGCACGCCGTGATTGCTACTCGCGGTAATGTCTTCCGGGTTGGCTGTATCCGGCAGGCTGAAGCGCCGGTAGAAGCTGCCGAAGGTGCGCTCCACGCGCTTGTAGCCCTCGCGCTCCTCTTTCTTCTCCGACTCCTTCTCACCCCTGATCGTCAGGACGCCGTTCTCCATGTGGACCTCGATGTCCTTCGGATCGACGCCGGGGATATCCGCGACGATGCGGAAACTGTCGCGGTCTTCCTTGATGTCGACGGCCGGCACCCAGTCGCTGGTCGCGACGCTGCTGCCTTCGGCGGTGCGGTTGTCCATCGCCCGCTCCATTTCGCGACGCATCTGGTCGAGCAGGCCCCAGGGTTCATATCTGGTCAGGGTCATGGCGAATCCCTCCTGTGAAGAGACGTGCCATATGGCACACGGGCGGGTGTTGCGTCCCGCCTCCCTACTCCTTACATAGGGCTGCCCGGCAACAGTTTCAAGGGGAAAATCTTGAGCCGGATCAACTACCTGCGGACGACGTAAACCCTTTCCGCCGGCTACCCGACGAGGCGGTAGCACGGCGTGTAATCGCCCTGCAGTTTCATGCGCTGCTGGTCGACGAAGCGCTGCAGCAGGTCGTCCATCGCGTCGAGCATCCGGCGCTCGCCGCGGATCTCGAACGGCCCGTGCTCCTCGACCGCGCGGATGCCCTGCTCCTTGACGTTGCCGGCGACGATCGCCGAGAACACGCGGCGCAGGCTGGCGGCCAGGTGATGCGGCGGCTGGGTCGCGTCCAGCGAGATCTCGGCCAACGACGCGTGGGTCGGCTCGAACGGGGCCTGCAGGTCCTGCTCGATGTGCAGCTGCCAGTTGAAGTAGAACGCGTCGCGGCCCTGCTGACGGAATGTCTTGACCGTTGCCATCGCCGTCTTCATCGCGTGCGCGACGGCGCTCGGGTCGTCGATGACGATCTCGTAGCGACGCTGCGCGTCCGCCCCCAGGGTCGTCGCGATGTAGCGGTCGATCGCGTCGAAATAGTCGGCGCTCTGCGCCGGCCCGGTCAGTATCAGCGGGAACTGATGCTCGGCATTGGCCGGGTGCATCAGGATACCGAGCAGGTACAGCAGTTCCTCGGTCGTACCGACGCCGCCGGGGAAGATCACGACGCCGTGGCCGATGCGCACGAACGCCTCGAGGCGCTTTTCGATGTCGGGCAGGATCACCAGTTCGTTGACGATCGGATTCGGCGGCTCGGAGGCGATGATCCCCGGCTCGGTCAGGCCGATGTAGCGGCCGCCGGCGATGCGCTGCTTGGCGTGGCCGATCGTCGCGCCCTTCATCGGACCCTTCATCGCGCCGGGGCCGCAGCCGGTGCAGACGTCGAGGCCGCGCAGCCCGAACTGGTAGCCGACCTCCTTGGTGTAGTCGTACTCGGCGCGCCCGATCGAATGCCCGCCCCAGCACACGACGATGTTCGGGTCGACGCCCGGCTGCAGCACCCGGGCATTGCGCAGGATGTGAAACACCGCCGATGTGATGTGCTCGCCGATGCTGAGATCGAGCGTCGGGTCGCCCTGGATCTCGTTGTGCGTGTAGATGATGTCGCGCAGCACCGCGAACAGGTGCTCGCGGATGCCGCGGATCATCCTGCCGTCGACGAACGCGGCGTCCGGGGCGTTCTCCAGGCGCAGCTTGATGCCCTGGTTGCGCTGCATCAGGTTGATGCCGAAATCACGGTAGGTGGCGAAGATCTCGCGCGCGTCGTCGGTATGGCTGCCGCTGTTCAGCACCGCCAGCGCGCAGTTCCTGAACAGCCGGTACAGCCCGCGCGCGCTGGTGTCGAGGAGGGTCCGGACCTCGCGCTGTGACAAGACCTCGAGTTTCCCTTCCGGGCTCACCGAGGCGCTGATTCTACCCATGGCTGTTCCGCTCACTGTCTGCCGATCGCGTGGCCGGCGCCATGGTACGGGGTGTTGCCGGGACCTGCCAGTACCGGGCCGGCGTCGCCGCGACCGCAAGGCGGCCGCGCAGCGTCTAGGATGCGCTCCGGACGATGCCGGGCATCAGCTCTCGGGTCTGCGCCTTCATCAGTTCGACGATGGCGAAGATGCCGAAGTGGCGGTTGGGGCTGAGGTTCTCGGCGAGTTTCAGGCGATCGAACAGGCCGTCGATATCGAGCGACTCGATCTCGTCAGGCGTGTGTCCGGACATCAGCTCGATCAGCAGCGCGAGCACACCCTTGATGATCGCGGTATCGCAGTCGCCGACGAAATCGATGCGCGGATCGCCGCCGGGGCGTGTCAACGGGCACACCCAGACCTTGCTGATGCAGCCCTGCACACGGTTGGCGTCAGTGCGCAGCGCGTCGTCGAGCGGCGCCAGGCCCTCGCCGAGCTCGACCAGATAGGCGTAGCGTGCCTCCCAGTCGTCGAGCAGCTCGAAATTGTCGATGACGTCCTGGGTCGTCAGCATGCCGGCGCACTCATACGCTGAAGGACTCGCCGCAGCCACACATCTCCTTGACGTTCGGATTGCGGAACTCGAAGCCCTCGTTCAGCATGTTGGTCTTGACGAAGTCGATCGTCATGCCGTCGAGTTGCGACAACGTGCCTTCGTCGACGACCACCTTGACACCATGGCTCTCGAACACGCGATCGGACGGGCCGACGCTGTCGGCATAGTCGACGACGTACGCGAAACCCGTACAACCGCTCTTCTTCGTGCTCACACGCAGGCCCATGCCGGTGCCGCGCTTGGCGATCTCGTTTGCCACGTGCGCGGCGGCAACCTGTGTCAGTTCAACTGCCATACCTCTACTCCCACGGACTATGCCGTGTCACAGCATGCCCAGCTCGAGCCGGGCCTCTTCACTCATTCTGTCCTTGCTCCACGGCGGATCCCAGACCAGCTTGACCCGGCACGCGCCGACGCCGTCGACACCTTCGACGGCCTTCTCGACCTGACCCGGCAGGATGCCCGCGACCGGGCACCCCGGCGCCGTCAGCGTCATGTCGATGGCGATATCGGCCTCGCCGACGGCATCGATGGCGTAGACCAGGCCGAGATCGTAGATGTTCACCGGTATCTCGGGGTCGTGCACCGTGCGCAGGGCCGCGATGATGGCATCTAACCGGTCGTCTTCTGCGTCGTACGTCATGTCTGATCCCACTGCGATCATCTGATTGATTGCCGCCAGCATGCCGTCACCCCACCTGCGCCGCGGCGCCGGCGAGACGCCGATTCAGCACCGCCATGGCCCGCTCGCGCAGGGCATTGGAGCGTATCTCGTCAAGCACGTCCTGGGCGAAGGCCTGGCACAGCAGGCGTGTCGCCTGATCCTGCGGGATACCGCGCGAGCGCAGATAGAACAACGCGTCGGCGTCGAGCTCGCCGACCGTCGTGCCATGGCTGCACTTGACGTCGTCGGCGTAGATCTCGAGCTGCGGCTTGGTATCCACTTCGGCAGAGCGCGCGAGCATCAGGTTGTGGTTGGCCAATGCGGCATCCGACTTCTGCGCGTCTTGGGCGACGACGATCTTGCCGTCGAATACCACCTTGCCACGTCCGTCGAGGATGCTCTTGAAGGTCTCGCGGCTGCTGCAGCTGGGCACGTCGTGGCGAACGTCGAGATGGACATCATTGAGCTGGCCGTCGCGCGCCAGCATCAGGCCGTTGAGGTCGGCCTCGCCGCCCTCGCCGGAGAAACTCAGTGCGACGTCGGTACGCGCCCACTCGCCACCCAGCGACGCACAGGCGAAGCGGTACCGGCTGCCTCCACCGAGGCGCACGTGCAGGTCGTTGAGGTGTTGCGCGGCTGCGCTCTCTTCCTGCAGGGTTTCGTGGGTCAGCTCGGCGCCGTCGCCGACCAGGACCTCGACCAGCGCGTTGTTGAAATAGACGGCGTTGCCGAGGCTGCAGTAGCGTTCGACGACGTGCGCGTGCGCGCCGGACTCGAGCACCAGCATGTGCCGAGGATGACACAGCACCGGGTCGTCGCCGCCAACCGCGATATGCAGCAGCTCGATCTCCTGATTCGCGTCGGCGTCGGCGGCCACATGCAGCAGCCCGCCATCGGCCATCAGCGCCGAATTGAGCGCCGAGAACAGGTGCCGGTGTGCCGCGACCTGATCGAGATGACGCTGCAGAACCGGGGAATCCGATGCCGCGGCGCTGCCGAGTGACGTCAGCGTCACGCCGGTCGCGGTTCCGCCGGCGCTGGACAGGCTCGGCGCGTAGCGGCCATTGACGAACACCAGGCGCGGCCCGGCGTGGCCTGTCAGCAGCAGCTCCTCGATGTCGGACAATTGCAGCGCGTCGATCGGCGCCTGCGTGACCGGCTGGTAGCGTTGCCTGTCGAGAAACGCGACCGAGGTGTAGCGCCAGGCCTCGTCCTTGCGCGCCGGCAGCGCCAGCGAGCGTGCCTTGAACGCGGCGCGCTCGCGCAGCGCGCTCAGCCAGTCGCTGGCTGGTGCCGCGGCGCGCTGCGCCGCGAGACCCGAACGCAGCACGGCGTGCAGATCGGTGGTCTGCGCGTCGTCGCGGCTCATGCTGCCTCCCCGTCGGCCAACCAGCCGTAGCCGCGCTGTTCGAGCTCGCGCGCCAGCTGCTTGTCGCCGGAGCGGACGATGCGGCCGCCGGCCAGCACGTGGACGACGTCCGGTTCGATGTAGTCGAGCAGGCGCTGGTAGTGGGTCAC
>JASJCU010000144.1 GCA_030065815.1 Gammaproteobacteria bacterium
CCGGCCCGGCCCCGGTCGAGGACCGCACGGTGAGCGCGGCCGCGGCGCCGTCGCGGACGGCGGGCGACGCGGTCGACGGCGGGCTCGCCTGGGTCCGCGCCCGCGCCCCCGGGCGCTACACGCTGCAGCTGGTCGGCGCGCGCGACCGCGCCGCGGTCGACGCGTTCGTCCGTGTGCACCGGGTCGCGCAGCCGTACGCGATCTTCGAACGCCAGCTCAACGGCCGCCCGTGGTACTCGTTGGTGGCCGGCGACTACCCCAGTCGCGACGCCGCCGTCGCCGCGCGCGGGCGCCTGCCCAAGGCCCTGGCGCGGTCCGATATCTGGCCGCGAACGTTCGCGTCCGTCCAGGAAATAATCAAGTAAAACAGTGATATAGCGCCTTGCTTGCCGATTGTCGCCGGGTGTCCGGGGCAAAACGGTGGTTCGTATATTCGGATTCCATTATCCTATCGTGTCCGGCCATCTGTACCGGTCCCCGTCGGGCAGGCATGTCTTCGCGCCCGACGGCCGGCTGCATTGGCACACAGGCGCGCGCCGCGCGCCGGGTTCGGGTGACAGGCCAGACGTCGACCGCCCTTGTCGCCCCGGTTCCAGTCGGTATCGCCTGCGCACCAGCGCGAGACCGGTGTGTTTGACGGTCGCCCGGTGGGGGGCGCAGAGCAACAACAAGACGAGGTGTGCGATGAATAACGGTGCCTTGCCGCCGCAACAGGGCTTGTACGACCCTGCGAACGAACACGATGCCTGCGGCGTCGGTTTTGTCGCGCATATCAAGGGTGAGAAACGCCACGCGATCATCCGCCAGGGTCTGACGATCCTCGAACGCCTGCATCACCGCGGCGCGGTCGGTGCCGACCCGCGCGCCGGTGACGGCGCCGGCATGCTGCTGCAGATCCCCGATGCGCTGTTTCGCGGCGTCGTCGATCTCGAGCTGCCGCCCGAGGGCGAGTACGCGGTCGGCATGCTGTTCCTGCCGCGCGACGAACACGCCCGCCACGAGGCCGAGAAGGTCGTCGAGGGCTTCGTCGCGTTCGAGGGCCAGCGCCTGATCGGCTGGCGCGACGTGCCGGTCAACAACGCCGGCCTCGGTTACAGCGTGCTGCCGACCGAGCCGGTGATCCGCCAGGTGTTCGTCGGTCGCGGCGACAAGTGCGCCGACCAGGACGCGTTCGAGCGCAAGCTGTTCGTGATCCGCAAGCAGATCGAGAATCGTATCCGCGAGTCCGCGCTCGACGGCAAGGAGGCGTTCTATTTCACGTCGTTCTCGTCGCGCACGATCGTCTACAAGGGCATGCTGCTGGCCGGCCAGGTCGGCGAGTACTACCAGGACCTCAATGACGAGCGCATGGTCTCGGCGCTGGCGCTGGTGCACCAGCGCTTCTCGACCAATACCTTCCCGACCTGGGACCTCGCCCACCCCTTCCGCATGATCGCGCACAACGGCGAGATCAACACGCTGCGCGGCAACGTCAACTGGATGGCGGCGCGCCGCGAGTCGATGGCGTCCGATATCCTCGGCAAAGACCTCGACAAGATCTGGCCGTTGATCCCCGAGGGCCAGTCCGATTCGGCGTGCTTCGACAACGCGCTCGAACTGCTGGTCGCCGGCGGCTACTCGCTGTCGCACGCGATGATGATGCTGATCCCCGAGGCCTGGGCCGGCAACCCGCTGATGGACAGCGACCGGCGCGCGTTCTACGAGTATCACGCCGCGTTGATGGAGCCGTGGGACGGGCCGGCCGCGGTCGCGTTCACCGACGGTCGGCAGATCGGCGCGACGCTCGATCGCAACGGCCTGCGCCCGGCGCGCTACCTGGTCACCGACGACGACCTCGTGGTCATGGGCTCGGAGATGGGCGTGCTGCAGATCGCGGAAGAAAAGATCATCAAGAAGTGGCGCCTGCAGCCCGGCAAGATGTTCCTGATCGACATGGAGCAGGGCCGGATCATCGACGACGCCGAGATCAAGGCCGAGCTGGCGCGCGCCAATCCGTACCAGCAGTGGCTCGACAAGACCCAGATCGCGGTCAACAAGCTGCCGCACGTGGTCGGCGCGATGTCGCCCGATCCCGAGACCCTGCTCGACCGCCAGCAGGCGTTTGGTTACAGCCAGGAAGACATCAAGTTCCTGCTCACGCCGATGGTCATGACCGGCCAGGAGGCGATCGGCTCGATGGGCGCCGACAACCCGCCGGCGGTGCTGTCGAACAAGCCCAAGCACCTGTCGAATTACTTCAAGCAGCTGTTCGCGCAGGTCACCAATCCGCCGATCGACCCGATCCGTGAGGAGATCGTGATGTCGCTGGTGTCGCTGATCGGCCCGCGTCCCAACCTGCTCGGCCTGAACCACGGCGGCGAGGACATGCGCCTCGAGGTCAGCCAGCCGGTGTTGACCAACGAGGACGTCGAGCGCATCCGCAACATCGAGGACAGCTGCAGCGGCTTCCGCACCAAGACGCTGCGCATCACCTACCCGGCCGCCGAGGGCGAGGCCGGCATGGAGGACGCGCTGCGCGCGCTGTGTGCCGCCGCCGAGCAGGCGGTGCGCGACGACTTCAACATTTTGATCCTGTCGGATCGCCCGGTGGATGCCGACAACATCGCGATCCCGGCGCTTTTGGCGACGTCGGCGGTGCACCACCACCTGATCCGCGCCGGCCTGCGCACCGACTCCGGCCTGGTCGTCGAGACCGGTGCCGCGATCGAGGTCCACCACTTCGCGACGCTGGCCGGCTACGGCGCCGAGGCGATCAACCCGTACCTCGCGTTCGACACCATCCAGGCGATCCTGCCGACGCTGGCGGCGACGCCGGGGGTCAAGGACGTCGACGTCCCCGACATCGACGAGGCGCGCAAGCGCTACGTCAAGGCGGTCGGCAAGGGCCTGTTCAAGGTCATGTCGAAGATGGGTATCTCGACCTACCAGTCGTACTGCGGTGCACAGATCTTCGACGCGGTCGGCCTGTCGAGCCCGTTCGTCGACGAGTACTTCACCGGCACGTCGACGACGATCGAGGGCATCGGCCTGGCCGAGGTCGCGGCCGAAGCGGTGCGCCGTCACCATGATGCCTACGGCAACGCGCAGATCTACCGCAAGCACCTCGACGTCGGCGGCGACTACGCGTTCCGCCTGCGCGGCGAGAGCCACGTCTGGACGCCGGATACGATCGCCAAGCTGCAGCACGCGGTGCGCGGCAACGATGCGCAGACCTACGCCGAGTACTCGAAGCGGGTCAACGAGCAGAGCGAGACCCTGCTGACACTGCGTGGCCTGTTCGAGTTCAAGTTCGCGGCCGAGCCGCTGCCGCTCGACGAGGTCGAACCGGCCAAGGAGATCGTCAAACGCTTCGCGACCGGCGCGATGTCGTTCGGCTCGATCTCGTACGAGGCACACTCGACGCTGGCGCGCGCGATGAACCACCTCGGTGGCAAGTCGAACACCGGCGAGGGCGGCGAGGAGCCGGAGCGCTTCAATCCGCTGCCCGACGGCTCGCGCAACCCGGAGCGTTCGGCGATCAAGCAGGTCGCGTCCGGCCGCTTCGGCGTCACGACCGAGTACCTGGTCAACGCCGACGACATCCAGATCAAGATGGCGCAGGGCGCCAAGCCCGGCGAGGGCGGCCAGCTGCCCGGCCACAAGGTCAACCAGCAGATCGCCCGGGTGCGCCACTCGACGCCGGGTGTCGGCCTGATCTCGCCGCCGCCGCACCACGACATCTACTCGATCGAGGACCTCGCGCAGCTGATCCACGACCTCAAGAATGTCAATCCGAATGCGCGCATCTCGGTCAAGCTGGTCTCCGAGGTCGGCGTCGGCACGGTCGCCGCGGGCGTGTCGAAGGCGCACGCCGACCACGTCACGATCGCCGGCTACGACGGCGGTACCGGCGCTTCGCCGCTGACATCGATCAAGCACGCCGGCTCGCCGTGGGAGATCGGGCTGGCCGAGACCCACCAGACGCTGGTGCTCAACCGCCTGCGCTCGCGCATCGCGGTACAGGCCGACGGCGGCATGCGCACCGGTCGCGACGTCGTCGTCGCGGCGCTGCTCGGTGCCGACGAGATCGGCTTCTCGACGGCACCGCTGATCGCCGAGGGCTGCATCATGATGCGCAAGTGTCACCTCAACACCTGCCCGGTCGGCGTCGCGACCCAGGACCCGGAGCTGCGCAAGCGCTTCACCGGCGAACCCGAGCACGTCATCAACTACTTCTTCTTCGTCGCCGAAGAGGTCCGCGAGCTGATGGCGCGGCTCGGCTTCCGGACCTTCAACGACATGATCGGCCAGATGGACCGGCTCGACATGCGCCGCGCGATCGACCACTGGAAGGCCCACGGCCTCGATTACCGGCGCCTGCTGACCAAGCCGGTCGCCGCCGACGGCGACACGCTGCACCAGTCCGAGGGCCAGGACCACGGCCTCGACAAGGCGCTCGACAACCGGCTGATCGAGCTGGCGAGGCCGGCGCTGGACAGCGGCGACAAGGTCGAGATCGATATCGAGATCGAGAATGTCAACCGCACCTTCGGCACGATGCTGTCTGGCCGCATCGCCGAGAAATACGGCTTCGCCGGTCTGCCCGACGACACGATCACGATCAAGGCCCGCGGCACGGCCGGGCAGTCGTTCGGCGCCTGGGTCGCGCACGGCGTGACCGTCGAGCTCGCCGGTGAGGGCAACGACTATGTCGGCAAGGGCCTGTCCGGCGGCAAGCTGATCATCTACCCGCCGCCGGAGTGCGGTATCGCCCGCGCCGAAGACAACATCATCGTCGGCAACACCGTGCTGTACGGCGCGATCAACGGCGAATGCTATTTCCGCGGCGTCGCCGGCGAGCGCTTCGCGGTGCGCAACTCCGGTGCGACCGCGGTCGTCGAGGGCGTCGGCGACCACGGCTGCGAGTACATGACCGGCGGCGTCGTCGTCGTGCTCGGCGGTACCGGGCGCAACTTCGCGGCCGGCATGTCAGGCGGCATCGCCTACGTGCTCGACGAGGACGACAGCTTCGCGCAGCGCTGCAACCTCGCGCAGGTCGAACTGGAACCGATCGAGGCCGAGGACGAGGCGCTCGAGCAGCTCGCCCACCAGGGCGGCGACCTCGAAGCGCACGGTCGCGTCGACGTGTCGCACGACATGACCCGCTTCGACGCGATCCGCCTGCGCCAGCTGATCGAGAGGCATCGCAAGGCAACCGGATCGACGGTCGCGCAGCGCGTGCTCGACGACTGGGCGACCTGGCTGCCGAAGTTCAAGAAGGTCATGCCGGTCGAGTACCGCCGCGCGCTGATGGAGATGCAGGCCGCGCAGGAGAAGGCCAAGAGCGCGGCGTGAGCGTGCGTGAGTGCGACGCCGGGCGGCGCCACGTGCGCCGTGCTGCCAGGGGGCGACCCCTTCCACTGAGGTTTTAGGTAACAGCCATGGGCAAGCCAACAGGTTTCAAAGAGATACCGCGCATCGAGTTCAGCTACGCGCCGGTCGGTGACCGCATCACCCACTACAACGAGTTCGTGATCCCGCTCAGCGACGACCAGATGAGCCAGCAGGGCGCGCGCTGCATGGACTGCGGCATCCCGTTCTGCCACCAGGGCTGCCCGGTCGACAACCTGATCCCGGACTGGAACGACCTCGTCTACCAGGAGGACTGGCGCGCCGCGATCGACGTGCTGCACTCGACCAACAACTTCCCCGAGTTCACCGGTCGGATCTGCCCGGCACCGTGTGAGGCCTCGTGCACGTTGAACATCGACGATGCGCCGGTGACGATCAAGAACATCGAGCTGTCGATCGTCGAGAAGGCCTGGGACAACGGCTGGATCCAGCCGCAGATCCCGGCGCACAAGACCGGCAAGCGGGTCGCCGTGGTCGGTTCGGGCCCGGCCGGACTGGCCGCCGCGCAGCAGCTGGCGCGCGCCGGCCATGCCGTGTCGGTGTACGAGAAGCAGGATGGTGTTGGCGGCCTGCTGCGCTACGGCATCCCGGATTTCAAGCTCGCCAAGGCGATCATCAAGCGCCGCATGGGCCAGATGAAGGCCGAGGGCGTTAAGTTCCACGTCAACACCCATGTCGGCAGCGACAGCTTCCCGACCCAGCGCCTGCTCGACGACTTCGATGCGGTCGTCCTGGCCGGCGGTTCGGAAAAGCCGCGCGACCTGCCGATCCCCGGGCGCCAGCTCGACGGCATCCATTTCGCGATGGATTTCCTGCGCGCCAACAGCAAGCTGGTGCAGGGCGTGCCCGGCGCCGCCGACGAGCTGATCAGCGCGGCCGGCAAGCACGTCGTCGTGATCGGCGGCGGCGACACCGGCTCAGACTGCATCGGCACGTCGAACCGCCACGGCGCCGCGTCGGTCACGCAGATCGAGATCCTCGACAAGCCGCCGGAGCAGGAGGACAAGGGCACGACCTGGCCCGACTGGCCGAACAAGCTGCGCACGTCGTCGTCGCAGCAGGAGGGCTGCGAGCGCATGTGGAACGTCACGACCAAAGAGTTCCTCGGTGACGACGACGGCCGCCTGCGGGCGCTCAAGTGCGCGCTGGTGCGCTGGGACAAGGACGAGCACGGGCGCTGGCAGATGTCCGAGGTGCCGGATTCGGAGTTCGAGCTCAAGGCCGAACTGGTCACGCTGGCGATGGGCTTCGTGCACCCGGTGCACGAGGGCATGCTGACCGATCTCGGCGTCGCACTCGATGCGCGCGGCAACGTGCAGGGCAGCACCGACGGCGATGGCGCCTACAAGACCTCGATCGACGGCGTATTCGCGGCCGGCGACATGCGTCGCGGCCAGTCGCTGGTGGTCTGGGCGATCCGCGAGGGCCGGCAGTGCGCGCGCGCCGTCGACGATTACCTGATGGGGATGACTTCTCTGCCGAGGTGACGACCGCGGG
>JASJCU010000025.1 GCA_030065815.1 Gammaproteobacteria bacterium
GCACCGGCGCCGGACAGGGTGCCGAGGCGCTGGTCGATGTCGAGGTAGATGTCGCGCTGCTTGCGCTTCAGGCGCTCGATCTCGTAGCCGAGGTTCTCGATCTCGCCGCGCAGCTCGCGGTTCTCGCTGCGCACCTGGTCGAGCTGCAACGTCAGGTCGGTGATCCGGCCGACGCGGCGTTCGAGCAGTTCGAGGCGCTGCGCGGTCGACGGCGTCGCCGCCGTCGCGAACGCCGGCAGCACGGCGAGCAGCAGCGTGGCAGCGCGCCGCGTCATCGCCGTCAGTACACCAGCACCGCGCGGCGGTTCTCGGCCCACGAGATCTCGTCGTTGCCCAGCGCCGCCGGGCGTTCCTCGCCGTACGAGATCGTGCTGATCTGCGCCGCCGAGACACCCTCGGCCTCGAGGTAGCGGCGCACCGCGTTGGCGCGACGCTCACCGAGGCCGATGTTGTACTCGCGCGATCCGCGCTCGTCGGCATGTCCCTCGATGCGCACGGTCGCCGACCGGTTGGTGTTCAGGTAGCCGGCGTGCGCGCGCAGCACGTCGACGAACTCGCTGCGGATCGTGCTCTGGTCGAACTCGAAGTAGATGGTCTTGGTCGAGAGCAGGCTGTTCGGGTCGTCCAGCGGGTTGCCGGTCCACGCGCCGCCGCGGCTCGCGCCCGAGGTGGCGGCACCGGTGCCGCCCTCTTCGACCGACGCGCCACCTTCCTGCTTGGTGCCGGTGGATGTACACCCCACGAACAACAGTGACGATGCGACGATGGCCATTGCGGCCAAACGGATAGGGTTCATTTAGCGGTTCCTCTGTTGTTGATGATGGGGCGACCACACCGGCTCGCGCACGTCGCCTTCCTGCAGGCGCAGGCGTTGCTGCACGCGACCATCGGTCGACACGGCGGCGAGCACGCCCTTGCCGCCGACCCGCGTGGCGTAAATTATCATGCTGCCATTTGGCGCGAAACTGGGCGATTCGTCCAGTCGACCAGTACTCATAACGCGATAGTCGCCGCGGTCGAGGTCCAGCGTCGCGATCCGGTAGGCACCGCTGACCCGGGTGACCATGGTCAGCATGCGTCCGTCCGGCGAGTACGACGCCCGCGCGTTGTAGTCGCCCTCGAAGGTCACGCGCTGCGCCTCGCCGCCGTTGACCGAGACCCGGTAGATCTGCGGCTTGCCGCCGCGATCCGACGTGAACACCAGCGACTTGCCGTCGGGCGACCACGACGGCTCGGTGTCGATCGACCAGTGCCGCGTGATCGCGCGCAGGCTGCGGCGCGCGATGTCCATGATGAAGATGTCCGGGTTGCCGTCCTTCGACAGGGTCAGTGCCAGGTAGCGGCCGTCCGGCGAGAACGCCGGCGCGCCGTTGATGCCCTTGAACGACGTCATGCGCTCGCGCTTGCCGGTGAACACCTCCTGGATCCACACCGACGGCTGCGCGTTCTCGAACGACACGTAGGCGAGCCGGCGGCCGTCCGGCGACCAGGCCGGCGACATGATCGGCTCGTCGGACGACACGATGGCCTGCGGTGCGTAGCCGTCGGCGTCGGCGATGCGCAGCTCGACGCGTTCCTTGGCCTGCTCGCCGGCACCGCTGCGGATCGACGTGACATAGGCGATGCGCGTCGCGAACGCACCGGGTTCACCGGTCAGCGTCTCGTAGATGATGTCGGCGATGTGATGCGCGGTGGCGCGCAGATCGCTCGCCGTCGTCGGCATGCTGTAGCCGGTGATCTGCTCACCGCGGAACACGTCGTAGAGGTAGAACCTGACCAGGTAACCGCCGGGCCCGTTCGGGCTGACGTCGCCGATCACGAGGTTGTCGACACCGAGCGCGCGCCAGTCGCGGAAGTCGACGTCTTCGCCGCGCGACGGCCGCGCCAGCATCTCGTTGGTCGGCAGCGGTTTGAAGCGGCCGCTGCGCTGCAGGTCGGCGGCGACGATACCACCGACCTCGTGCGGCGGCGGGCTGCCGGCATCGCCGCGCCACGCGAACGGCACGACCGCGATCGGCAGCGCGCCCTCGGCGCCCTGGGTGATCTCGATGGTCAACGTCGACGCACGCGCCTGCACCACCACACCGAGGACGAAAAACAACAACAGGATTCGTTTCATGACAGTCACGTCAGCTACTTGGGTCGAAGATGAATTTAAGGCCCTTGCGGAACTCGGCCAGCAGGCGCTCGGACTTGGGCATCGGCAGCGGATCGGCCTTGCGCACCGCGGCCTCGACCGATCGGTCGAACGCGATATTGCCGCTGGACTCTACCACGTTGACGAGCAGCACCGAGCCGCTCGCACCGAGGCGTACCGAGACCGTGCACTTGAGCCCCTCGGTGCCGACCGGGCGCGTCCAGTTGCGCTCGACCTTTTCCTTGATCAGGCCGGCGACACGCGCCAACTCGGACGCGTCCTGTTCGGCCTCGAGCTGCGCGGCCAGCTCGGCCTCGCGCGCCGCGCGGTCGGCGCGCGCCTTGGCCTCGGCGGCCTCACGCGCCTTGCGCTCCTTCTCGGCCTTCTCGCGCGCCAGGCGCTCCTTGCGCTCGCGCTCGGCCTTGGCCTTCGCCTCGGCTTCGGCCTTGCGTTTGGCCTCGGCTTCGGCCTCGGCTTTGCGTTTCGCCTCGCGCTCGGCCTCCTCGCGCTTGCGCTTCTGTTCGGCGAGCCGCGCCTCCTCGGCCTTGCGTTCCTGCTCGGCCTTGCGCCTGGCCTCGAGCTCGGCCTGGCGTTTTCTTTCCGCCTCCTGCTCGATACGCAACGCCTCCTGGCGCTTGATCTCGGCCTGGCGGGCCTCCTCTGCCTTTTTCTTCTCCTCTGCGGCCTGGCGTTCGGCCTCCTGCTTCTCGCGCTGTTTGCGCGCCTCGATCTCGGCCAGCTTGCGCTGCTCCTCGGCGCGGCGTTGCTGCAGCGCCTGCTGCTTCGCGTCCTCCTCGGCCTTGTTGCGCGCCTGCTCGGCGGCCTGCTTGTCGTCCTCGGCCTGCTGCAGCGCCGCAGCGTCGACCAGTTCGGCCTGCACGACCTGGACGTCACCGCCGATCGGCTTGACCTTGTCGCCCCAGTCGAACTCGAACACCAGGAACACGGCGAGGCCGATGTGCAGCAGGATGGCCAGGACCAGCGCGACCGGGTTGCGTTTGAAGACCGCTAACATCGCCCGTTGCGCCGCTAGCGACTCGCTTCCGGTGGCTGCGTGATCAGCCCGACGCTCGGCGCGCCGGCGTTCTGCAGCACGACCATGGCCTGGATCACGCGGTCGTAGACGACGTTCTTGTCGCCCTTGATCAGCACCGGGATGCCGGGATTGTTCTTGATGATCGCGGCGCTCTTCTGCAACAGGCCGTCGGCATCGACGACCTGGGTGCGGTCGTCGTCGTAGGTGATCGACCAGGTGCCGTCGACCTCGACGCTGACCACCAGCGGGCGCTTGGCCTCGTCCTCGATCGGCTTGGCGTCGGCCTCGGCGAGCTCGACCTTGACGCCCTGGGTCAGCAGCGGCGCGGTGATCATGAAGATCACAAGCAGCACGAGCATCACGTCGATGTACGGCACGACGTTGATCTCGGCCATCGGGCGGCGGGTTTTCTGTCGATGGTGGGCCATGGGTCAGTGGATACCGGAACGCTGAGGACGCAGAGTTCCGCAATGGACGCGGAGACTTGGTGTTTCCTGGTCGTGGATGATTCCGGGATCCCGAGTATCCGCGATGTTTCGACAAGCCCGCTCAGCAGAAGACCACTCCGCGCCCTCTGCGATTCTCCGCGTCCTCTGCGTTCCAGCGCCCATGCCGGAAACTACCCCCGCCTCGCGCGCACGTGCGCCTGGCGCTGCAGGATGTTCGAGAACTCCTCGACGAAGTCGTCGTAGCGGTTCTCCAGGCGCTGCACGGCGTTGGCATAGCGGTTGTACGCGACCACGGCCGGAATCGCCGCGAACAGGCCCATCGCGGTCGCGATCAGCGCCTCGGCGATGCCGGGCGCGACCAGGTTCAGCGTCGCCTGCTTGACGTTGCCGAGCGCCTGGAACGCGTTCATGATGCCCCAGACCGTGCCGAACAGGCCGATATAGGGGCTGGTCGAGCCGACCGTCGCGAGAAACGACAGGTAGGTCTCGAGCGCGTCCATCTCGCGGCTCAACGCGACGCGCATCGACCGCCGCGCACCCTCGACGACGTCCATCGGGTCCATGTCGGCGTTCTCGCGCAGGCGCGCGAACTCGCGGAAACCGGCATGGAAGATCGCGCCGATACCGCGCAGGCCGTCGCGATCGTGGTCGATCGCGCGGTACAGCTCGCCGAGGTCGCCGCCCGACCAGAAGCGGTTCTCGAACTCGTCGGCCTCGCGGCGCGCCTTCTTCAGGATCCGTGAGCGGTCGAAGATGATCGTCCACGACAGGATCGACGCCAGTACCAGTATCGCCATGACCAGCTGGACGACCAGGCTGGCATCGAGGATCAGGCTGACGAACGACAGATCGGTGCTGTGCATCGCTACAGGCCCGTCCGCAGTAGTTCATGCGCAACGGCATTGCCGGCAGACGCGGCGGCCGGGGCGTGCCGTGCGCGACCCAGCGCCGACAAACGCGTGTCCGGTCGTCGCATGGAACAGGTTCCCCGGTTGCGCCCGACGGGTCGCCGGGGCCGCTTGCGGGATCGCGTCATCGGTCGTTCGTACGGCGTCAATGCACCTCTCTCCTTGCGCCGGGTCGGCCCGATCGTGGTCGCCGGCAGCGTCAATACCAACCGTGTCAAGCCACCTCCATCGCGTGTCGGATGTCCGGCGGTATCGCGGTCGGGCGGAACTGGTCCCGGTCGAGACAGACGACCTTGACGGTCGCCGTGCACAGCACCGTATCGGGCGGGCGCACGATGCGCTGCGCAAAGGTCAGGCTGACCTTGCTGAGCTGCGCGATATCGGCCTCGACGCGCAGTTCGTCATCGAACCGCGCGGGCTGAAGATAATCGATCGCGACGTGGCGAACCGCGAACAGGATCCCGGCGTCACGCATCAACGCTTCCTGGCCAAAACCCAGTGCACGCAGCCATTCGGTGCGCGCGCGCTCGAGGTAGCGCAGATAGTTCGCGTAATAGACGACCCCGCCGGCATCCGTGTCCTCGTAATAGATGCGAACCGGCCATTGAAAAGCGCTCAAAGCAAATACCCTGCTGTCATTAGGGCCGACTGGAAAAGTTCAGTCGTCGGCGAGGTCGGCGAACAGATCGCGCGCATCGGCCTTGCTCGGAGGATTGAGGCCGAAGTGCAGGTACGACGCGCGTGTCGCCATGCGCCCGCGCGGCGTGCGCATCAGGAAGCCCTGCTGGATCAGGTACGGCTCGAGCACGTCCTCGATCGTGCCGCGTTCCTCGCCGATCGCCGCGGCCAGGTTGTCGAGGCCGACCGGCCCGCCGTCGAACTTCTCGATCACGGCCTGCAGCAGGCGCCGGTCCATCTGGTCGAAGCCGTTGCCGTCGACCTTGAGCATGCCGAGCGCGGCGTCGGCGATCTGCGCGCTCACCGGTCCGGCCGATTTCACCTGCGCATAGTCGCGCACACGGCGCAGCAGGCGGTTGGCGATGCGCGGCGTGCCGCGCGAGCGGCGCGCGATCTCGGCGGCACCGGCGCCATCGATCTCGACGCCGAGGATCCCGGCCGAGCGCGCGACGATGTGCGCCAGCTCGCTCTCGGAGTAGAACTCGAGGCGCTGCACGATGCCGAAGCGGTCGCGCAACGGCGACGTCAGCAGTCCGGCGCGGGTCGTCGCGCCGACCAGCGTGAATGCCGGCAGGTCGACCTTGATCGAGCGCGCCGCCGGTCCCTCGCCGATCACGATGTCGAGTTGGTAGTCCTCCATCGCCGGGTACAGCACCTCCTCGACGACCGGGCTCAGGCGGTGGATCTCGTCGACGAACAGCACGTCGTGCGGCTCGAGGTTGGTCAGCAATGCCGCGAGGTCGCCGGGACGCTCGAGCACCGGGCCCGACGTCTGACGCAGATTGACGCCCATCTCGTTGGCGACGATGTGTGCCAACGTGGTCTTGCCGAGCCCCGGCGGGCCGAAGATCAGCACATGATCGAGCGCCTCGCCACGGTCGCGCGCGGCCGGGATGAAGATCTCCATCTGCTCGCGGACCGCCGGCTGGCCGACGTACTCGGCCAGCGTCTTCGGCCGGATCGCACGGTCGATCGCGACGTCGTCGGCAGCGGACTGGGCACTGATCAGGCGGTCGGCGTCTTGCATCGCGCAATTATGGAGGAACCCCGGCGCCGATTCGAGGGGCGAAAAGCGGCAATCTGCGGGCAATCGCGGCGCTGTCACGGCGACCACCGGCCGGCGCCCGCACGCCGGCGGAACACGCCCGGGTCCGGTCGCTGCGCCCGCCGCCGGGTGCCGATCGATCCCTCGGCCCGACGCCGCGCGGCGGCGTCAACGCACCGCATACAGCGTGCCGTCGACGCGGAACGGCGCCTCGCCGTTGTTGGTGATCTGGATGAACACGTTCTTCGGCCCGAAGACGTCGAAGCGCGCCCGGTAGTTGAGGATGCCGTCCGGCCCGATCTGGCCACTGCCGATCTCGAACTTGACCTGGTCGACGCTGCCGGCCGGGCCGAACAACTCCTGGATCGTAAACGGCGTGCCCTTGTCGCCGGCGAAGCGCAGCGTCAGGCGGTACTCGCCGTAGCCGGTCAGGTCGAGCCCGCCGAGCGGTCCCAGCGCGCGGCCATGGGCCGGAATCTCGCGCGCCTCGAACAGCGTCATCAGCACCGGTTTGGCCACCATGCCGACATCGAGCGGCTCGTTGGCGATGCGTACCGCGAGGGTCTTTTTCAGCAACTTCTTGAGTTTCATGTCGATTCCTCCGCCGTTCGTTGCTCGTTTTCGGGGCAGCCGCGGGTTCGTGCACCACAACGAGGCGCGAACCGGGTCCGGCGACGCACGATCCGCCGCCGCAGCTCGACTCCGCAAGATCGGGGCCAGTTCCGCGCCACAGCCGCGCCGCGGCCGCTCACGACGCGCCCGTGGCCGGCGCCGTGCGTCCGAGCAGGTAGCGCGCGACCGCGGCGGCGATCGCCGCCAGCGGCGCCAGCGTGCCGAGCGGCATCGCCATCGCCAGGTAGCTCAGGCCGCTGAACAGGCACCAGGCCAGCGGTACCAGCGCCAGCAGCGCGGCCGGCAGGCCGCGCAGCGTCAGCAGCACGCCGAGGGTCGCCAGCGCGGTCGGATCGGGCGCCAGGCCGAACCACTCCAGCGCCGCGGCGTCGCGACCGGCCGGCAGGCCGAGCAACGGGTGGACCAGCAGCGCATAGCCGATCAGCAGCATGCCGGGCAGCCGCGTCCGCGGCGTCACGAGTCGCAGCGCCGGCCGCGCCGCGACCGCGGCGAGCAGCAGCGCCTGCAGCGCGAACAGGCCGGTCCACGGGTCGCCGGCCAGGCTGATCGGCGCGTAGCGCTGGTGCAGGAACCACCACGCGCACGCCGCCCAGGCCGGGACCAGCAGCCACAGCACGGCCGCGTCTTGCGACACCGCCGGGCGCAGCCGCCAGGCCGCGGCGCCGGCGAGCAGGTATAGCACGACGTGCAGCGGCCACAGCGCCGCGTTGAGCAGCGCGAACTGGCGCACGTAGGTATCCGGCGCAAACATCAGGAAATCGGCCAGCGCGTAGCCCGCCCAGTCGGTCATCACAGCGAGCGGACATGCTCCACCAGGCGCCGGCGCAGCGCCGGATCGGGCTGCCGGCCGTGCATCGCCCGCATGTTCTCGACCATGTGCTCGACCCGGCTGGTCGCCGGAATCGCGCAGGTCACGGCCGGGTGCGAGACGATGAACTTGAGCAACAGCCCGGCCCAGTCGGCGCAGTCGCAGTCGGCCGCCCAGGCCGGCAGCGGCTCGCGCTGCACGCGGTCGATCAGCGCGCCGCGCCGAAACGGGCGGTTGGCGATGAACGCAATGCCGCGCTCGGCGGCGAGCGGCAAGATGCGCTGCTCGACGTCGCGGTCGACGACGTTGTAGGTCGCCTGGACGAAATCGATCGGCCAGTCGCGCATGACCTGTTCGAGGTCGCCGTGGCGGCGGCCGTGCGATGTCGTGATGCCGACGTAGCGCAGCCGTCCGCTGTCCTTCATCGCCAACAGGGTCTCGAGGTGCGGCCGCCACGCGAGCAGGTTGTGCACCTGCAGCAGATCGAAGCGCTCGACGCCCCACAGCCGGCGTGACTGCTCGATCTCGCCCGGCCCGTCGTCGCCGGACGAGGTCCAGACCTTGGTCGCCGAGAACAGACCCTGCGGGTAGTCGAGGCGGCCGAGCAGGTCGCCGACCACGGCCTCGGCCGAGCCGTACATCGGCGACGAGTCGATCATGCCGCCGCCGTGCGCGAAGAAGGTCCGCAGCACATCGGCGCGCTGCGCGCGGGTCTGTGCGTCGCTGCCGATGTTGAACGTGATCCAGGTGCCCATGCCGATCGCCGGGATGCGCTCGCCGCTCGACGGGATCGGTTTGCGCAGCGGACCGGACGGCGCCGCGGCGCCCGGGCCGGCCGCCAGCGACGCCAGGGTCGCGCCGCCGATGGCCAGGAACTGTCGTCGGTTCATCGTCGCCTCCGGGTGTCGTCAGGTGTTGGATGCGGATCGGCGCCGCCGGTTCCCCGGCGCGCCGCGACGGAGGTCCGCGCAGCCATCGGCCGGGACCGCTGGCAAGGACAGGGCGCCTCGCACTCGGGGCCGGCTCGCGGTAGCGTTGCACGCAGCCCCCGAGGAGTCGACGCCGATGCGGCCTGCCGCGCTGTCCTGCCTGCTGTTGCTCGCCGCGATCGGCGCGGTCGCGGGTCCGCTGCGCGCGGCCGACGCCGACTGCCCGGCGATCGCGATCGACGACGACGCCGGCGTCGCCGCGGATACGCGCCGGCTGGTCTGTCAGGGTGCCGGCGCGGCGCTGACCTTCCTCGCCGGCCACGGCGTGCAGCCACAGCGCCGCATACGGGTCGCCCTGCGACCGACGCTGCGCAGCGGCGACACCCACCTGATCGGCCGTTACGACCGGCGCAGCGACCGCATCGAGCTGTTGACGTTCGACGCCGCCGCCGAGCTGTCCGTGACCGACGCGTTGTTCGGTGAGGCGATGGACGCGGCGCTTTACCGCAGCGTCGTCGCCCACGAGGTCGCGCACGCGATCGTCGAACAGAACCGCTCGCCGGCCCAGCGCTCGCGCGTCCCGCACGAGTACGTCGCCTACGTCGTGCAGCTGTCGGTATTACCGGCGACGACCCGCGCACGCATCCTCGCGCGCGACGACGCCCCGGCCTATGCCAGCGTCGACGAGATGTCGTGGATCTACTACCTGCTGGATCCGGGCAGCTTCGGCGTCAAGGCCTACCGCCACTTCGTCGGCCTGGCCGACCCGCGGCGCTTCCTCGACGAACTGCTGAGCGGCGCGATCCGTGCGGAGTCCGATCCGATGGACCGCTGGTGACCGGCGCCGCCGCGCGCAGAGCGCCTTGCGGTATACCGCAATGGCCGCGACGACCGCGTCCGCGATGCCGAGGACACCGCAGTCGCACAGCACCCGGCAGGGCCCGGCACGCGGCGTACTGCCAGCGCCGAACAGCCTGCCCACGACCGCCGCCGGGCAGCGCGCGCAACACTGCGCGACCAAAGACCGGGAAACCGATCACCGCGATCGGCTTGCCGCGCGGTCGACGATCGCTGTGGGGTTGGCCGCGGGGTTGGCGGCCGTGGCGTGCCGCTATCGACGTCAGCCGACGCTGCCCTTGAGCGCCGCGCGGATCACCGACTCGGTATCCATGCCGGCCTCGAACACCTTGCTGACCATGCGACTCGCCTCGGGCGGCTTGTAGCCGAGCGCGATCAACGCGCTGACGGCATCCTGGTCGGCGCCCTTGTGCGGCTCGCTGCCGGCCACCGGCGGCGCGCTGCCGGGCAGCTCGGCGACCGCGTCGAGCTTGTCGCGCATCTCGACGACGAGGCGCTCGGCGGTCTTCTTGCCGACGCCCGGCAGGCGCGTCAACGCGGCGATGTCGCCGGCCTGCACGGCGCGGCCGAATTCCTCGGCGGTCATACCGGACAGCACGCCGAGCGCCATCTTGCCGCCGACCCCGCTGACCTTGAGCAGCGCGCGAAACAACGTGCGGTCGGCCTCGCGGGCGAAGCCGTAGAGGATGTGGGCGTCCTCGCGGACCGCGAGATGGGTGTGCAGCACGATCTCGTCGTCACCGGCGGGCAGCACGTAGAAGGTCGACATCGGCGCCTCGACCTCGTAGCCGACGCCGTTGACGTCGAGCAGCAGGAACGGCGGCTGCTTGGCGAGGATGCGTCCGCGCAGCCGGCCGATCACTGCGCGGCCTCGATCTTGCGCCGCGTCGCCTGGCTGTGGGCGTGGCACAGCGCGATCGCGAGCGCGTCGGACTGGTCGAGCGCGAGGCTGCCCTGCATGCCGAGGATCACGCGGATCATGTGCTGCACCTGCTCCTTCTCGGCACGGCCGTTGCCGACCAGTCCCTGCTTGACCGCGGCCGGCGTGTACTCGTAGACCGGCAGCTCATGGATCACGACGGCGCTGATCGCCGCACCGCGTGCCTGGCCGAGCTTGATCGCGGTGGCCGCATTGCGCGCGACGAACACCTGTTCGACGGCCACCTCCTGCGGTCGCCAGTCGGCCAACAGTTCGCTGATGCCGCGGTAGATCTCGCCGAGCCGGCGCGGGAACGCGTCCGCCGTGGTGCGGATACAGCCCGAGTGCAGGTGCCTGCTGCGTACGCCGTCGGACTCGATCAGGCCGAATCCGGTGACCCGCGAGCCCGGGTCGATCCCCAGCACCCGGGTCACGCCGCTCAAGCCTCGAGTTGCTCCAT
This sequence comes from Gammaproteobacteria bacterium, assembly GCA_030065815.1. GTDB lineage: Bacteria > Pseudomonadota > Gammaproteobacteria > Chromatiales > Chromatiaceae > Thiosocius. The sequence goes on from JASJCU010000025.1 coordinate 10,861, forward strand.
GATCTCGGCCGCGATGTCGGCGTTGCTGTAGACCTCCTGCACGTCGTCCAGGTCCTCGAGGAAGTCGACCAGGCGCATCAGCTTTTCGGCGCCGTCCTTGTCGAGCGGCGAGCTGGTGTCGGCCTCGAACGTCACCTCGGCGTTGTCCGGTTCGTGACCGGCGTCGCGCATCGCTGCGAGCACATCGGAGAAATCGTCCGGGTTGGTATAGACGTCGACCGAGCCATCATCGTTGTCGACGACGTCGTCGGCACCGGCCTCGAGCGCGGCCTCCATGATCGCGTCCTCGTCGGCACCGGGGCCGTAGCTGATGATGCCCTTCTTGTTGAACATGTACGCGACGGAGCCATCGGTGCCGAGGTTGCCGCCGTGCTTGGTGAACGCATGGCGCACCTCGGAAGCGGTGCGGTTACGGTTGTCGGTCATGCAATCGACGATGATCGCGACACCGCCCGGACCGTAGCCCTCGTAGCGGATCTCGTCGTAGTTGTCGCCGTCCTCGCCGCCGGCGCCGCGCTTGATCGCGCGATCGACGGTGTCGTTGGGCATGTTGGCCGCGCGCGCCTTGTCGACGGCCAGGCGCAGCCGCGGGTTGGCGTCGATATCGCCACCGCCTTCCTTGGCCGCGACGGTGACCTCGCGGATCAGCTTCGACCACAGCTTGCCGCGCTTTTTGTCGTTGGCCGCCTTCTTGTGCTTGATGTTGGCCCACTTGCTGTGACCTGCCATGCCTTACCTCGTCGCCAGTTACGGAATCGCCTGCCACAGCGGCGTCGCTGCGCCGATTTTATCACCGCGGCAGCCGCGCGGCAGGGTTCAAGGATCGACGTCGCCGGCCGTCTTGTCTAGCCTGCATAGTGCATGAGCTGCGTAGAGCCTGCGGCCTTCGCAGCCGGCGTGGAGCGGGGGTCATAGCCGTCGCCATGGCTTGGGTGACGGCCAAGCCACAGCGAGCGAGCAAACGCAGGAATCCGAATGCGACGACACCGGGCACAGACGACGATTTCCGGACTTGCAGAAAAACTGACGGAGACCACGTTCGTATCCGATGCCTGTAGAGTCGGCGTCGTTCGGCTCATGCAGCAGGCAGGCTAGCGACCTCGGGACCGCCACGACGGGCATGCAGGGCTTCAACCACAGACTGCTCGACACGACGCTGCCGATCATGCCGCGCACCGGCCGCGAACTGCGCCGACTGATGGATCTGGCGTCGACGCGCATTCCGCATTTCCAGCAGGTGCTGCTCAGCGATCCGGCGGCAGCGGTCGCGGTGTTCCGTGCGCTTGAGGTCACGCGCCCCGGCTCTTTCGAACAGGTCGGCGACGCCGCGCACGCGGTGTCGCTGCTCGGTGTCGAGTCGTTTCGGCGGCTGATCGACGCGCTGCCGGAGGTCCGCGTCGGCGACCGCTGCCAGGAATCGGCACAGGCGCGTGCGTACAGCGAGGCCGCGCATGCCGCGTACTTCGCCGCGTCACTCGCGCAACGCAGCGGCCTGCCGCGTCGCGACGAACTGTCCACGGCGGCGCTGCTGCAACACCCGGCGGTACTGGCGCTGGCGGCGTTCGACGGCGAGTCGGTACAGCGCGCGATCTATGCGGTGCGCGACGGCGTCCCGGTCGACGTCGCGTTCGGCGCGGAACTCGGCGAGCCGCTGCAACAGGCCAACCGCCGCTGCGCCGACGCCTGGGCCCTGCCGTCGCTGGCGCGGCAGGCGATCGGCGACTGGGACGACCTCAACCCGCGACCGCAGCTGGTCAAGCTCGCCGACGAGATCTCGCAGGCCGCGGCGAACGGCTGGCAGCATGCGCACATTGCGACGCTGAACACGATCCTCGCCGACTTCCTTGCCATCGACGTCGACGAGGCCGCGGCGTGGCTGCACGCCCAGACCGCGGCCGCGGCCCGCCACTTCGGCGACTGCGACTACCCACTGCCCGGTTTCGAACTGTTGCTGCTGCCGGGCGACGACGACAGCGACGACGACGACATCCCCGAACTCGGCGCCTGGCGGCGTCGCCAGGCCGCGGTTGCCCGACCGGACCTGCATGCGACGATGGGCGCGCTGATGAAACGCATCCGCGACGAGGCCGGCACGACGCGCGTCGTGTTCGCGATGTTGAGCAAGGACCGCAGCCGCCTGCGTACCCGTCTCGCACTCGGCGGCGATACCGCCGACGGCATCCGCCGTCTCGATCTCGGGCTCGACGAGCGCAACCTGTTCAGCGCGCTGATGGGCAAGCCGCAGAGCCTGTGGCTGAACCGCGACAATGCGGCAAAATACCGGGACTACCTGCCGGATTCGCTGGATCGCGCGATCGGCCCCGGGGGCGCCTACATGATGTCGCTGTTCGTCGGCGACCGGCCGCTCGGGCTGATGTACGGCGACGGCAGCGACCTCAGCGAACACGGCTATCGACGGTTCCGCGAACTGTGCAGCCAGTCGACATCGACACTGGTCGCCGGCAGCCGCGTGGCGACGCCGGCCGACAGCTGAATACCCCGCTGCCGCGCAGGTGAATGGTCGCTGGCGGCATGAAACGATGCGCGCTGCGCAAACGGAGAGAGCGGCGTGAGCGACGAATCCAAGGGACCGATCCCGACCGAGATCAACCTGCACCGGAAGTCCCGGCTGCTGAACATCAGCTTTTCCGACGGCCAGTCGTTCGCGCTGCCGTGTGAGTACCTGCGCGTGCACTCGCACGCTGCCGAGGTCACCAGCCGCCGCACCCCCGAGACCGGCAAGGAACAGGTCAACATCGACCGCCTCGAACCGCAGGGAACCTACGCGATCCGCATCGCGTTCGACGACGGCCACGATACCGGCATCTACTCGTGGGAGACCCTGTACGACCTCGGCGTCAACCAGCAGGCCTACTGGCAGGCCTACCTCGACCGCCTGGCCGCGGCCGGCTACGACCGCAGCGGCGCGCGCCTCGCCGGCGCACCCGATGCCGAGCGCAAGGTCACGGTGCTGTACTTCAACTACCTGGCCGACAAGATGTGCAAGGCGTCCGAGGAGCTGTCGCCGCCGGACACCGTCGACACGGTCGAACAGCTGCTGGCGTGGCTGCGCAGGGTCAAGGGCGAGCGCGGCTACCTGCTGGTCGACGACAGCGTGCGGGTCACGGTCAACAAGCAGTTCGCCGAGCCGTTCACGAAGCTCGACCCAGGCGACGAGGTCGCGATCGTGCCCAACTCGCCGAACCCGCCGCCGGCGCCGGCCCAAGCCAGGGCGCGCGGCGACGACCGGTAGGCGTCGGCGTCAGCAGCAGCCGGCCGCGGCCGGCTTGACCGCCGTGATCGCGGCCGACACCAGGTAGTCGGTGACGTTGTGCCCGGGCGCCCAGTCGCGGATGAAGGTCTTCGACTCGTCCTTCGGCTCGATGCGGACCTGTTCGAAACCGGCTGCCTGCAGCATGCCCTCGATGTCGTCGATCAGCGACGCATTGCCCATGCAGCCGGCGACCAGCTCAGGCGACGTGCGCATCGCCTGCGGCAGCTCGGCGGTCGCGACGATATCGGACACCGCGAGGCGGCCACCGGGCTTGAGCACACGGTAGGCATCGCGGAACACCTGCGCCTTGTCTGGCGACAGGTTGATCACGCAGTTCGAGATGATCACGTCGGCGGTGGCGTCGGCGACCGGCAGGTACTCGATCTCGCCGAGGCGGAATTCGACGTTGCCGAAGCGGCCGCGCTCGGCGTTCGATCGCGCCTTGCTGAGCATGTCCGGCGTCATGTCGACACCGATCACGCGGCCGGACCCGCCGACCTCGGCCGCGGCGAGGAAGCAGTCGAGACCGCCGCCGGCACCGAGATCGACGACGACGTCGCCCGGCTGCAGCGCCGCGATCGCGGTCGGGTTGCCGCATCCCAGGCCCATGTCGGCGCCGTCCGGGACCAGTTCCAGGTCGGCCTCGCTGTAGCCGAGCCGGGTCGACACGATGGCGTTGATCGCCGCGTCGTCGCCGACACCGCAGCAGCTGCTGCCGTTGCCGCAGGCCTCGCCGGCAGTGTCGGCCCGGGCGACCTGGGCATAGGCATCGCGGACGTCGCTGCGGTGGCGGTCGTTGATCGAGTCGACGCTGAGGCCCACGGACGGCGGGCAGCAGGCATCGGCGGTCTTGTCTTCGTCGGTCATCGCATCACACCTCGTACAGACGGCATCGGGATCAGCGCCGGCGGCGCGCGGCGCGCAGCGCCATCAGCAGGCCCAGCGGCAGCAGCAGCAGCGGCGACGGCGCATCGATCCGCGCCAGCACGGCGTCGGCGATCCGCGTATGCGTCGCGCTGGTCGGGTGGACCGCATCCCAGAATACCCGATCGTTGGGATCGAGTCCGAACGGCGCGCAGAACTCGTCCAGCCGGGTGGTCTCGTTGACGCAGAACGACAGGCCGCCCGGCAACAGGCTGTTGGCATCCGGGAAGCCGGCCGCGACCGGGTCCGCGGCGACCGCGTCGAGCAGGTCGTCGAAAAGCGATTCGATGTCGACGATGTCGACGGCGACGCCGAGCAGGCCCGTCACGTCGGCGGCCATCGCCGCGAGCGCGCCGTTGAACAGCTGCACGCCGGCACTCAGCTCGGCGGCGCGACCGGACAGCAGGCCGAAAGGCGTCCTGCCGATGTCGGGCAGGTTCATGAGCAGGAAGTCATCGGCGCCGATCGCGGCCAGGCCCTCGATCAGCAGGCGCAGGTTGGCCACGGCCGGGAGCGCGACATCGCTCGCCGTCGGCGCAGGGCCGACGCTGAAGAAGTCATCGGCGAAGATCAGGTCGTTGGCGCCGCCCCAGATCACGTACAGCGCATCGCTGGGGGCGACGCCGCCGGTCTGCACCGTGAACAGCTCGAACTGCGACGGCGCGACGACCGCCGGCGGCGGCAGCGACAGCGCCGGACCGAGCAGCGACGGGAACACCGGCGCGCCGGCGAAGCGGTCGTTCGAGTTGCGGCTCGGCAGCACGCCGAGCAGTCCGCCGAAGTCGACCGCCTGTGGCCCGGTGTAGGCGCCGCCGACCGCATAGTTGGTGATCGCCGGCCCGGGTCCGCTGACGTAGGCGTTGTTGACCCCGGGCAGACCCAGCTCGGCGGCCACCTGGTCTACCCAGACCGGTCCGTTGGAAAACACACCGGCGTAGCTCGGCGGCGGTATCAGGCCGCCGCTCAGCGCAGACATGTTGCCGGTGTCGGACAGGCTGTCACCGAAGATGAAGACGTCGAGCGTCGTGGCCCAACTGCTGGTCGATCCGCAGACGATGCACAGCGGCAGCAGAAAACGCGCGAGTGTCGAGCGCATGATGACCCCCTGGCGACCGACCCGCCGCGCCGCGGTGTGCGGCGCGGATTCCCGACACACGGGCCGGCGGTGCTGTTGCTTGTTGTAGCCGACGCCGGCCAATCGGGCAGCGCCGCGTCGGTCGCCCGATCTTCGCCGATCCGTCACTGCGAGGCCAGCACCGACCGCTGCGACGCCACGCTGCGCGTTCGCCGCCTTGGCGGCCACCGACCGTTCGACCGGCCGGCGGGGCCGCGCGGGCGCGTTGTGCGCGTCTGTGGCATGTCCGCCCGTCGACAGCACGAGCGCCGCACCCGCCGATCAAGAATAGCGTTCCCGGGAAGCGCGATCCTGTCAGCGGCCGTGCAACCGCGTCGGTTCACAGCGGGCCGGGCCGGCTACACCGCACACCCGGACTATGGCCGGCGTTCCAACCAGTGACGGATCAGCTTGCGGTTGGTCCACGAACTGGCGCGGCGCAGCGCCGCCGCGGCGGGCAGCCAGCGGCACTGGCGGTGTTCGTGGCGGTTGACGCGCACGCTGCGGCGCGCCGGCAGTTCGAGCACGAACCAGTGCTCACGGTTGAAATGGGCATCGGGGGCGTAGCGGGCGCGCCACGGCGGCACGATCGGGAAGCGCGCGCCACGCCGCAGGTCGCGCAGCTGGCCGGCAGCGCGCAGGCCGGTCTCCTCGGCCAGCTCACGCTGCGCGGCGTGGGTCGCCGATTCGCCCCATTCGAGCGATCCGGTCACCGACTGCCAGAAGCCGCGCGGCCGGGTGCGTTCCAGCAACAGCACGTCGCCGGCGCGCGTGCACACCAGCACGAGGACCGACTCGGGTCGCTTGAAACGCTGCGGGTCGGTCACGCCACGGCGCGCCGCGCGGGCGGGATCAGCCCTCGCCGGCCGCGGCCTTTTCCGCGGTCGGCGGTTTGCGCACGCGCAGGTGCAGCTCGCGCAGCTGGCCCTGCGAGACATCCGAAGGCGCGTGGGTCAGCAGGCAGCTCGCGCTCTGGGTCTTCGGGAACGCCATGACGTCGCGGATCGAACTCGCGCCGCTCATCAGCATGATCAGGCGATCGAGGCCGAATGCCAGGCCGCCGTGCGGTGGACAGCCGTAGCGGAGCGCGGTCAGCAGGAAGCCGAACTTCTCGTCGGCCTCCCGCTCGTCGATCCCGAGCAGCTGGAAGACCCGGTTCTGCACCGCCTCTTGGTGGATACGCACCGAACCGCCGCCGACCTCGGTGCCGTTGATGACCATGTCGTAGGCGCGCGACAGCGCGTCGCCGGGTTGCCGGTCGAGCAGCTCGACGTGCTCGGCCTTCGGCGCCGTGAACGGGTGGTGCAGCGCTTGCCAGCGGTTCTCGCCATCGTCCCACTCGAACATCGGGAAGTCGACGACCCACAGCGGCTGCCAGCCGTCGGCCATCAGGTCGAGGTCGTGGCCGAGCTTGACGCGCAGCGCGCCGAGCGCCTCGTTGACGATGCCGGCCTTGTCGGCACCGAAGAAGATCAGGTCGCCGTCCTGCGCGCCGGTGCGGGCCAGGATACCGCCGACCGCGTCGTCCGGAAGGAACTTCAGGATCGGCGACTGCAGGCCGTCGCGGCCGTCGGCCAGCGCGTTGACCTTGACGTAGGCCAGCCCCTTGGCGCCGTAGATACCGACGAACTTGGTGTACTCATCGATGTCCTTGCGGCTCAGCTCGCCGCCCTTGGGCACGCGCAGCGCGGCGACGCGGCCGTTCGGGTCGCTGGCCGGGCCGGCGAACACCTTGAACTCGACATCGGCCATCAGGTCGGCGACGTCGACCAGCTCGAGCGGGCAACGCAGGTCCGGGCGGTCGGAACCGAAGCGCCGCATCGCCTCGGCGAAGCTCATGCGTGGGAACGGGTCCGGCAGCGTGACGCCGAGCGTGTTGTCGAACAGGTCGCGGATCATGCCCTCCATCAACCCCATGATCGCGTCTTCGTCCATGAACGACATCTCGAGGTCGAGCTGGGTGAACTCGGGCTGGCGGTCGGCGCGCAGGTCCTCGTCGCGGAAGCAGCGCACGATCTGGTAGTAGCGGTCCATGCCGGACATCATCAGCAGCTGCTTGAACAGCTGCGGCGACTGCGGCAGCGCGAAGAACCTGCCGGCGTGCACGCGGCTCGGCACCAGGTAGTCGCGCGCGCCCTCCGGCGTGGCCTTGGTCAGCATCGGGGTCTCGATGTCGAGGAAACCGTGGTCGTCGAGGTAGCGGCGCAGCGTGCGCGTCGCCAACGCGCGCAGCATGATGCGCTGCTGCATGACCGGGCGGCGCAGGTCGACGTAGCGGTAGCGCAGGCGCAGTTCCTCGGAGGTATCGTCGTCGTCGAGCTGGAACGGCGGTGTCTCGGCGCGGTTCAGAATCTCCAGCTCCTGACCCAGCACCTCGACCTCGCCGGTCGGCAGGTCCGGGTTGATCGTGCCCTCCGGGCGGTGCCGCACCCGCCCCTTGACGCGCACGACGTACTCGTTGCGCACCTGCTCGGCGGTCGCGAACACGTCGGGCAGGTCGGGATCGTAGACCACCTGCACGAGGCCGCTGCGGTCGCGCAGGTCGATGAAGATCACGCCACCGTGATCGCGGCGACGGTTGACCCAGCCGCTGAACTCGACGGTCTGATCGATGTGGGCGGTGTTGACGTCACCGCAGTAATGGCTGCGCATGGTTCATCCCGGCTGAAAAAACAAAGCGCCCCGTCCCGCGGGGCGCCCCGGTTGGCAGGTGGTGGTCGGCTACGGGGCCCGGATCGGTGCCCGGTTCAGCTGCAGGCCGGGCAGCTGCCGGTACCGCAGCTGTGACCGCCGGACGCGTCCTTGGCGGGCGACTCGGCGCCGTCCTTCTTCGCCCCACCCTTGAAATCGGTCTCGTACCAACCGCCGCCCTTGAGGCGGAAGCCGACCGCCGACACGAGCTTCGTGAGTTCCGGTTTTTCGCATTCCGGACAATCGCTTAGCGGCGCATCACTGATCTTCTGCAGCGCCTCCAGCTGGTGCCCGCAGGCGTCGCATCGGTATTCGTAAAAAGGCATACCCACACCCTCGCTAAGTCTCAGCCGCGGAATGCTACCACAGCGCCGGATTCGGCGAGAAGGCCGGCCACCGCGGCGCGGCCGGCGCTGCTGCCGCATCGCCGGCAGACATGGGGGCGACGGCGGTCTTTGCAGGATCCGCGGCCGCGCGGCCGCGCGCTACAGCGGCAGCGTGCTGTCGACCTCGTCGCTGTGGTCGGCGGCGAGGTCGTGCTCGCGCAGGTGCTCGACGAGCACGCGCATCTCGGTCAACTCGTGCTCCGGCATGCCGAAGCGCAGGTAGCGATCGACGACCAGCAGCAGGGATTCGAGCGCCTCGCAGCGGCCGTGCTGGCGCAGCAGCCACTCGGCGACGCCGTCGGGATCGGCGTCGCCCTCGCGCTGCGCCTGCGCGGCGGCCAGCGCGGCCTTCAGCGCGGCCGGCATCGCGGCGTGCGTCGTCATGCCGAGTCCTCGTCGAACTGCGTGCGCAGCTGCTGACTCTGGCGGCGCAACAGGTGACGGATCAGCAGTTCGCGGTCGGACTCGCGGATATGCGTGAACTCGATGCGCGACTGGTACTTGAAACGATGCGGATCGCCGTCCTGCGGCGTCGCGACGGTCTCGACGACGGTGCCGTAGATCATCAGGCCGGTGAACGACGGGAACAGCAGCATGCGGATCTCCAGCGGCGTGCCCGCCGCGTAGTTCTCGTCGACACCGACGCACATGCCGCCGGCACTGAGGTTGGCGGGCACCGCGTGTTCGGCATGGAACTCCGGCTCCTGGGTGATGAACGCGCGACCGATGACCTCGATCTTCTGATCGATGGCGCGCAGGTACGCGGCCAGGTCCGGGTCGCGGTTCTCGATACGGCGCAGACCGATCGTCATCTGCCCGGTGATCGCCGCGAGGCTGGACATGACCGTGAAATTGCCGGCGAGGTCATGGTCGAGCTGCTCGAAGCGGCTGTCGAGTTCGTCCGGCGGTACCCGGCGCACGCTCAGGCGCACCGTGTCGTCGATGCGGAAGTAGCTGCGCCGGTCTTCGGCCTGTTGCGAATGCGGGTCGTTGCCGCTCATTGTTCACCCCCGGGTCGTTCCGTCTCGAGGTCTTCGAGGTCGTCAAGGTTCTCGTCGATGGCGCGGGTCAGGATCATCTCGACGCGCCGGTTCTTGGCCCGGTTCTGCGGCGAATCGTTGTCGACCACCGGCTTGGTGTCGGCGAGGCCCTGGACCACGACGCGGTCTTCGGCGATCTCCGGGTTGCGCAGCAGCGAGTGCAGCACGGTCACGGCGCGCGCCGACGACAGCTCCCAGTTGGAGCGGAAGCGGCCGGTGTTGATCGGGATGTTGTCGGTGTGGCCGGCGACCGTGATCTTGCCGGGTTTCTTCGCCAACACGCTGCTGATCCGGTCCATGACCTCGTGGAAGGCCGGATCGAGACGTGCACTCCCGGAGCCGAACGAACCCTTCTCCTGGACGCGGACGATGATGCTCCCCTCTTCGCGCTCGAGCACGACCAGGCCTTCGTCGACCTCGAGGTCGAGCGCCTCCTGCAGATCGGCGAACTGTTCGGCGAGGTCCTTCTCGATCGCGGCCTTGGCCGCGTCGATGGCCTGCTGGCGTTCGATCTCGCGAAGCTGCTCCGGTGACGGCGGCGCCGGCTCCTGCGGTTCCTGCTGCTTTTCGGCGTCGCCGTCGCCGTCCTGCATCTTCAGGTTCTCGTGCTGCTCCGGGCTGGTCTCCTGGCGGATCTCGGTGATCGCGGCCTGCTCGGAGACGCTCGGGCTCCATTCCTGCTTGATGACGCTGACCCCCATGACGATCTCCGCCGCCGGCACCTCGCGCTGCACGCCGAACGCGTCCTTCATCGACTCGGCCATCTTCTTGAAGCGCACCGCGTCGACGGTCGCGAACGACAGCAGCAGGACGAAGAAGCACATCAACAGCGACATCAGGTCGGCGAAGGTCGCCAGCCACGGCGGCAGGCCTGCCTCGCACGGCGGACACTTGTCGGGCATCGCGGCGTCAGCCCTGGTCCGGCCGCTTCTTCGGCGGCAGGTAGGTGCCGAGCATCTGTTCCAGCACTTTCGGGTTCATGCCCTCCTGGATGCCGCCGATGGTCTCGAGGATCAGCGACTTGTTGACCTGCTCGAGTTCGCTGGCACGGCCGAGCTTGTCGGCCATCGGCTGGGCGAAGGCGTTGGCGATGATCGCGCCGTACAGCGTGGTCAGCAGCGCGACCGCCATGGCCGGGCCGATCGCCGCCGGGTCGGACATGTTGGCGAGCATCTGCACCAGGCCGACCAGCGTGCCGATCATGCCCATCGCCGGGGCCATCGTGGCCATGTTCTTGAACATTCGCTGGCCGACGTCGTGACGCTGGATCGTCAGGTCGATGTCCTTGGTCAGCATCTTCTGCACCAGCGCCGGGTCGTGGCCGTCGACGCACAGGCCGATGCCACGCTGCATGAACTCGTTGCTGATCTCCTGGCCCTCGAGCGCCAGCAGACCGTTCTTGCGTGCGATATCGGCCAATGCCACGGCCTCCTCGATCAGCTTCTTCGGATCGTCGACCTTGTACAGGAACGCCTTCAGCCCGATCGCGAACGAGCCGAGAAAATCGGCCAGCGAGACCTGCATCAGCGTCACCATGAAGGTGCCGCCAACCACGATCAGGACCGACGGCATGTTGACGAACAGCATGACGTCGCCACCGGTGGCGATTGCGCCGATAATGATGCCGAAGCCGCCGAGCAGGCCGACGAGCGTCGCGATATCCACGAATAAACCTCCTAGCGTCACCAGTCGCCGGCAGCGCGGCGACCGGGGACGATGATGTGTTCGATAGCGGATGCGGCGGCGAGAACTTTAGTTCGCCTTCATGACGTCGACGGGGACAGATGGCAGCAAAACCGGTACTGGTAACGGGCGCGTCGAGCGGCATCGGCCGCTGTGTCGCCGAGGGCCTGCAGGCGCGCGGCTACCGCGTGTTCGCGACCGCGCGACGCGACGTCGACCTGGCCGAACTCGGCGCCCTCGGCCTCGACGCCGTCGAGCTGCACCTCGACGACCCAGACTCGGTCGCCGCGTGCGCCGAGCGGGTGCTCGCGGCCACCGGCGGACGCCTCTACGGCCTGTTCAACAACGGCGCCTACGGCCAGCCCGGCGCCGTCGAGGACCTCAGCTGGGGCGTGCTCGAGGCGCAGCTGCGCACCAATCTGCTCGGCTGGCACGAACTGACGCGGCGTTTGATCCCGGCGATGCGCGCCGCCGGCGAGGGCCGCATCATCCACAACAGCTCGGTCCTCGGCCTGGTCGCGATGCCGTACCGCGGCGCCTACAACTGCTCCAAGTTCGCGCTCGAGGGCCTGACCGATACGCTGCGGCTGGAACTGCACGGCAGCGGCGTCCATGTCAGCCTGATCGAACCCGGCCCGATCGTCAGCCGCTTCCGCGACAACGCGTTGATCAAGTTCCGCGAGAACATCGACGCGCACAACAGCGTGCACCGCGACAACTATGCCGCGCTGCTCGAGCGCCTGACCCGGGACGGCCCGACGACGCCGTTCACGCTGCCGCCCGAGGCGGTGCTGGACAAGGTCGTGCACGCGCTCGAGAGCCGTCGCCCGCGGCCGCGCTACGCGGTGACGACACCGACCGTGGTGTTCGGCATGCTGCGCCGGCTGCTCGGCACCCGGCAGCTCGACTGGCTGCTGCGCAAGGCCTCGGGCGGCGGCGGCCGCTGAACTCAGGTCTGGGCGAAGTAGTCGGCGAGGAAGCGGTCGAAGCCGACCTCGGGCTCGGCCTCGAGGCGGCGTTGCTCGGCCAGCGACGCCACCGCCCGGGCGTCGAGTTCGGCGACCGTCGCCGGCGACAGCTCGCGTTCGACGAAATAGCGGTGGTGCTGGTGCGACAGGCGGCGGGCGAACTGGTAGAAGCCCTCGCCGAGATCGCGCATCTCTTCGAGCATCTTCGCCGATGGCGTCAGATGCGGCGCACGCACCTTGTTGAGCTGGTCGTCGATCGCGTCCTCGAACCAGGCGCCGCCCTCGATGCCATCGAGCACCTCGCACACCGGCAACATCGATTCGAGGATCTCCAGCGCCCACGCGCGCAATGGCAGGCGCACGCCGCGATGCTGCAGCATCAGTCTGGGCTCGCGCCCCCGGTGCGCGACGTCGAGCAGGTTGCGGTCGATCTCGCGACGCTCGCTGGCGTCGATCATCGGGCTGTCGGCGAGCAGGCAGAACAGCGCGAACACCTCGAGAAAACGCCCCTGGGTCTCGTCGAGCCCGAGCGGATGGTAGGCATTGACGTCCAGCGAGCGCAGCTCGATGTAACGGATGCCGCGCTCCTTCAGCGCCAGGCTGGGTTTCTCCAGGCCGTTCAGCAGCTGCTTGGGCCGCACGGTGCTGTAGTACTCGTTCTCGATCTGCAGCACATTGGCGTTCAGCTGCCGGTAGTCGTCGCCGACGCGCACGCCGATCTGCTGCCAGCTCTCTGCCGGGGTCATCGTGGCGCGCAACAGGCTGTCGGCGTAGCAGCGGACGTCGTCGTAACAGGCCTTGATCCCGAGACCTTCCTCGCGGCTGTTCTGATAGCCGATGTCGCCCATTCGCAGCGACGTCGCGTGCGGCGCATAGTAGGTCGAGTCGTCGAACGACGGCAGGTTGGTCGCGGTGCCGACGAAGAACGACTTGCAGACCGCGGGCGATGCGCCGAACAGGTACGGAATCAGCCAGCCGTAGCGCTGCAGGTTGCGGATCTGCGCCATGTACAGGTCGTCGCGGTAGTCGCGCAGGCTGCACACGCGCCGATCGACGCGCCGCAACGCCGGCCACAGCAGTTCGCTGAGCGACCAGTTGAAGTGCACGCCGGCGATCACCTGCATGACGTGGCCGTAACGATGGCCGAGGCCGACGCGGTACACGTGTTTCATGCGCCCGGCATTGGACGTCCCGTAGCGCGCGATCGGTATGTTGTCCTCGCCGGCGAGCACGCACGGCATGCTGGTCGCCCACAGGATCTCGTCGTCGAGGCGATCGTAGACATAGGCCTGCAGGTCGGCGAGGTAGTCGAGTGCGGCGCCGACGCGCGTTAGCGGCGGCGTGATGAACTCGATCAGTGCCTCGGAGTAGTCGGTCGTGATATCGGGATGGGTCAGCGCCGAACCGAGGACCTGCGGATGCGGCGTCATCGCGATGCCACCCTGTCGGGATACGCGTAGACTCTCCTTCTCCAGGCCGAACAGGCCGTCGTGCAACAGCTGTATATCGGCCTCGCCGGCGAGTCGGGCGAGCCGGGCCTGGACGGATTCGAGCAACAGATTCCCCACACTGAGACGTGACGCGCGGATTATACCTTGGCGGATGCGCGCCCCGTGCCGATTGCGATCGCCGGTGCGCTGGGCGATCATTTGTGCCATGCCAAACCTTCGTCTTATCGTCTGCTGGCTGATCGCCTGCGCTGTCCTGGTCGGCGGGCTGCCCGCACTCGCCAACGCCAACGATTCGGCGCGCGCACTGCGCCTCTGGGAGCAGCTCGATACGCGCAAGCTGAAACTGCGGTCGAAGGCGGCACTGGTCGTCGATCGCTTCGGTAACACGCTGTTCAAGCGGCATTCCGACCAGCCGATGCCGATCGCGTCGCTGACCAAGCTGATGACCGCGATGGTCATTCTCGATCGCCGGCTGTCGTTGAGCGAAGAGATCACGATCGCCCGGGAAGACCGCGACCTGCGACGACTGACCGGGTCGCGGCTCAAGGTGGGCGCCCGGCTGAGTCGCGGCGACCTGCTGACCCTGGCGCTGATGTCGTCCGAGAACCGTGCCGCCGCGGCACTCGCCCGCACCTTCCCCGGCGGCACACGCGAGTTCGTGCGCATCATGAACGGCAAGGCCGAGACGATGGGCATGCACGACACGCGCTTCACCGATCCCGCCGGTCTCGACGCCGGCAACATCTCGACCGCCCACGACCTCGCCCGGCTCGTGTTCGCCGCGATGCGCTACCCGACCATCCGCGAAGCGACGACCCGCGCCAGCCTCGACGTGCGGCCGTGGAAGCGGCGCGGCGCACTGCGCTACGTCAACACCAACCGGCTGCTGCGCAGCAAACACTGGGACATCCAGATCAGCAAGACCGGCTACATCAACGAGGCCGGGCGCTGCCTGGTCATGCATACCGAGTTCAACGGCACGCCGACGGTGCTCGTATTGCTCAACTCATTCGGCAAGCTGACGCCGTTCGGCGATGCCAACCGCGTGCGCAAGTGGATCGAGAAGGGCGTCGACCGCCACCGCCGCAAGGCCGCGACGCGCGACGGTTCGGCGCTGTCCGGCACCGGCTGATCACGTCCCCGCCCTGCCCCAAGCGGCCTGCCCCGGCGTTCAGTCGCGGTTCAGCTGATCCTGCGTAGATTTGCAGTCAAGGCCAATACCGGCCATTGCTGCAGGAGGATCACGTCATGCAAGTCAGACACACGTTGTGGGCTATCCCGCTACTCGGCATGCTCGCCTTTCCCGCGGTCGCCGACCGCTACGACAGCGACTTCGGCCACCGTCTCGAACAACGCCTCGATCGCCAGCACTACCGCATCAAGCAGGGCGTGCGCAGTGGCGAACTGACGCGCAAGGAAGCCAAGCGGCTGCGTCGGCAGCAGCGCCACATCGCCAAGCTCGAACGCCGCTTCTACCGTGACGGTTACCTCGACCACCACGAACGGCGCGCCCTGCGGCGCAAGCTGAACGCCGCCAGCGACCGCATCTACCGCCTGAAACACAACGACCGCGTGCGCTATTACGACGTGGCGCCACGCTACGACCGCAAAGGCTATGGCCACAAACACTACGACCACAAGCACCACGACTACAAAGGCTACGACCGCCACGACGGCGGTTGGTCACTCGGTCTGACGCTGTGGGACCGTTTGTGAGCGTGCGTTGCCGGGCGCACGCTGCGCCCGGCTGCACGGAGCTGCTCAGTTGACCTGCGCGGTGAGCGGACGCTCTGCGGTGATCAGGTCGGCGAGGATGTTGGCCGATTCCTCGAGCATGATGCGCTGGATGCCTTCCTCGTCTTCGTCGGCGTCCGCCAGGTGGGCGTCGTCGTCATCGTCGTTGAGGCTGTCGAGCCGGCCCAGGCCTCGGAACTCGCGCAGCCGGTTGCGACGCTCGAGCCGCGCCTGCTCGCGTTCCTTCCACTCGGTGCGACGTACCGACTCGCGCAGCGATATCGACTTGCGCGCCTCGAGCGCGATCAGGTCCTCCTCTTCCTCGACCAGGAAGCGGAAACCGGGACTGCTGGCGACGCGCCGCGCCGAGGCCTCGCGCAGCCCGCTGACCGCGGTCCGGGCGTGCCGGGTGTGGCGCGCCGGCTTGATCGACGCCCATGGCAACGCGTTCTCCAACGAGCGCTCGCCGTGGTCCTCGGCGCCCTTCGACGTCGGGAACACGATGTCGGGCGTCACGCCGCGGTGCTGCGTGCTGCCGCCCTCGACGCGGAAGAACTGCGCCATCGTCAGGCGCAGACGGCCGATGTCCTCGCGCGACCGCAGGAAGCGTCCGAGGTCGACGAGCGTCTGCACGGTGCCCTTGCCGAACGTCGGCTCGCCGACGATGAGCCCGCGCCCGTAGTCCTGGATGGCGCCGGCGAAGATCTCCGACGCCGATGCGCTGTTGCGGTCGACCAGCACGGCCAGCGGACCGGCATAGACCTGCTCGGGGTCGGGGTCGCGCTCGACCTCGACCTTGCCGCTGGCGTCGCGCACCTGCACGACCGGTCCGCGCTCGATGAACAGGCCGGTCAACTCGGTGGCCTCGGACAGCGAGCCGCCGCCGTTGCGTCGCAGGTCGATGACGATGCCGTCGACGCGGCTGGTCTCGAGATCGTCGATCAGTTTGCGCACGTCGCGCGTCGTGCTGCGGAAGTCATCGTCACCGGCGGCCTGGCCGGCGAAGTCGCGGTAGAAGGCCGGTATCTCGATGACGCCGATGCGCATGCCCTGCACGGTCTCGATGACCTCGCTCTTGGCCGCCTTGTCTTCGAGCTTGATCTCGTCGCGCACCAGCACGACCTCGCGCGTGCGCCCGGCCACGCCCTGGCTCTTCGGCAGGATGTTCAGACGCACGACGCTGTCTTTCGGCCCGCGGATCAGGTCGACGACGTCCTGCAGGCGCCAGCCGATCACGTCTTCCATGTCGCCGTCGTCGCCCTGGGCGACGCCGACGATGCGGTCACCGCCCTTGAGTTCGCCGCTGCGCGCGGCCGGACCGCCGGGCACGGTGCTCTGGATCTCGGTGAACTCGTTGTCGCTGCGCAACACCGCGCCGATCCCCTGCAGCGACAGGCGCATACCGATGTCGAAATTCTCCGACAGCCGCGGCGACATGTAGCTGGTATGCGGTTCGACGCTCAGCGTGAACGCGTTGATGAAGGCCTGGAACACATCCGTCGGTTCCATCTGTGCGACGCGCCGGGCGATGCTCTCGTAGCGCTTGCGCAGGGTCTCGACGATCTCGTCCTCGGCCTTGCCGGCGAGGCGCAGCGACAAAATGTCGTTCTTGATGCGCTGCCGCCACAGGTCGTCGAGGGCCGCCTGGTCGGCCAGCCATGCGGCATCGCTGCGGTCGAAGCGGTAGTCCTCGTCGCGGTCGAAATCGAAGCTGTTGGTCTCCAGGCGCTGCAACGCAAACGCGACCCGTTCCTCGACGCGGCCGCGGAAATGGCGGAATATCTCGAACGCTGGGCCGAGCCTGCCGGTGCGCAGGCTGTCGTCGAGCGACAGCCGGTACTTCTCGAAAGCGGCGATGTCGCGTCCACTGAAGAAGCTGCGGTTGGCATCGAGCGATTCCAGGTAGCGATCGAACACCGCCGATGACATGTCGTCGTCGACGCGCGGTTTGCGGTAGTGAAACTTCTCCATGACCTGAGTGATGATCAGAGCGGTCTGGCGTTGTTTTTCGTCGGCGCGCAGTGCGTCTACCGAGACGACCGTCGGCTTGGCCGACACCGCCGTGCCCAGCAGGGCGAGCAGCAGTGCCAACCCGGTCGATTGCATTTTTTTCATAGAACCGTACCTCTTCGCGACCCGTGCGCGATCTCGGGGTGGTGCCCGGGTGTGTCCCGACAATGCCGTATAAAGGGTTTCACAGCAAGCACTTAGCTTCCTGAAGCGATCCGCGTGTCGGCGCCGTGAAGGGGCTGTCGCAGGCCCAGAACGAGATCGAGATAACCCGGCTCGGCGGGATCGAGAATGCCATGCCGAACCAGGAAGTCGATGACAACGAGGTTGCAATTGAGCTTGAACTCGTCGGTATCTCTCACGATCTCGGCGACTTCCTCGATGGGCATCAGCACGAACGAATCGACTTCGCCGTCCGTGTTGCAAGGCACAAAATCGTCCGGCAACTCCAGGTCATAACAGTAAAGCACGTCACGCCGCAGTCCGCGCTCGGCAACGCGGTTGTACGAGACAACGCCGACCGGCACGGCCTGCGTGGCCAGGTTTTGTGGCACCCCGGCCTCCTCCGCGCACTCCTTGACCAGGTTTTCACCGAGCCCGAGCGCGTGCGGCAGGCCGCCGGCGACCATGTTGTCCAGGGCGCCCGGGAACAGCAGTCGATCGCGGGCGCGCCGACCCAGCCACATGTGGATGCCATCGGCCCGCCGCACGAAGCCGTTCAGGTGCTGGCCGAACGAGCGCACGCCGAAATAGGCCGCGGCGGCGCGATCGACGACGCACAGCGCGGCATCGCGACCGGCCGGCGTGACGGCGTACGGCTCGTCCATGTACGGCGCGGTCACGCCGCGCGCCGCCAGCTCGCGCGCGACGTCGCGCAGCGCCGAGCTGCGGGCGTCGAAGCCCTGCAGTCGCGACGCCAGCGCGACGTCATGCTCGGCGACGTCGAAAACGCCGTCGAAGGCCCGCAGGTGCTCGACGAACCGCGGCCGCAGCCAGCCGACCGTGCGGCTGTCGACGCGCCAGGGCAGGAACGGCTCGTCGATCGGCGTGTTGCATGCCGCGATGTGGCGGTAATAGGCGTGCATGTGCGCGATCGTCAGGCGTTCAATCCGTTATCTGTCGATCAGGCGCGCCGCCGTGACCACGGCGCCGTAGCGGCGCGCGGTCGCGGCGTTCATCGGACCGAGATCGGTACGCAGCTGCGCGACCCGGCCGGCCGGCAGGTTGCGGCGCAGGCGGTAGCTGGCCTGTTCACGGATGCCGTTGCCGACCTTCTGCCCGACCACGACCCGCACGTCGGCGACCGGCAGCTGGGTCTTGTTGCTGACCTTGACGACCAGGTAGCCGTCCTGCGTGAGTCCGAGACCGGCCGACAGGTAACGCGCCGGGTTGGCCTCGAGGTCGAGGCGCGCCAGCTGCAGGCCCGCCTGCTTGCCGGCACGCGAGTCGGACGTGGCCGCCTTGCGGAAATAGTTGACCGCCTGGTCGCGCCGGCCCTGCACGGCAGCGACCCGACCGAGCCCGTAATAGCCCTCGGCGGTCGGCAGCAGGTCGACGCTGCGCTGCAGGTCGCGTGCCGCACCGCTGGCGTCGCCGGCGCTGCGCCGCACGATGCCGCGCAGCAGCAGCGGGCGGAAGTAGTCCGGATTGAGCGCGACCGCCCTGTCGAGGTCGGCGCGCGCCGCGCGTTCGTCGTCCTGCGCGGCGCGGATCTCGCCGCGCAGGCTGTAGAACGCGGCCTCGCGCGGCTCGATGCGGATCGCCTCGTTGACCTTGTTGAGCGCCTGCGGCAGCTTGTTGGCCTTGACCAGTTTCTGCGCCTCGTCGAACGCCTCGTAGGCCGGCTTGCTGCGTTTGGCGCGCGCGATCGCGCGCTGGTAACGCTCCCTGCCGATCTCACCGCCCGGGTTGCCCATCGCCGCGACCTGCGCGCGGTTGGCGATGACGCGCGCCCGTGACGGCGGGTGGCTGGCGAACAGCCCGGCCAGCCAGTTCGGTTCCTTGCTCTCGGCGAGGCGTACGAAGGTCTCCTGCAGGGCCACCGCGGCGGCCGGATCGTAGCCGGCGCGCACCATGTAGCGGATGCCGTACAGGTCGGCCTCGGTCTCGTCGTCGCGACCGAACTTCTGGTTGGTCAGCTGCGCACCGACGTTGGCACCGAGCATGCCGATGTCCTGGTAGCGGCTGTCGCCGAGGGCGACGCCGGCAGCGACCAGCGCGCCCTGCAGGAATACGCCGCGCTCCATCGATTGGGCGCTGTGGCGCGCCGCCGCGTGCACGATCTCGTGCGCCAGCACCGCGGCCAGTTCCGCCTCGTTGTCGAGTTCGACCAGCAGGCCGCGGTTGATCGCGATCTTGCCACCGGGCAACGCCCACGCGTTCGGCGTCGAGTCGTTGAGCACCTGGAACTCGTACGGCAGCCTGCGATCGCTGACCCGCGCGATGCGATCGCCGACCGACTGCACGTAGCGCGTCAGCTCACGGTCGACGACGTAGTCGCCGCCCTGGGCCTGGCGGTAGGGCCCGTAGTTCTTCTTGCCGATCGCCAGTTCCTGCGATTCGGAGACGAATGCGATCTCGTTCTTGCCGGTGACCGGGTTCACGGCGCAACCGGCAAACAGCAGCGGCAGCACGAGCAACAGCCCGGCGAGACGGTGGATTCGGCTTGTCATCGCGACCCCCTGGGTGGCTTGGCGAAGGCGTGTGACCGGCCTGTCTGGGACCTGCGCGGGCGCCTTCAGGTTCCTTTCTCTTGTGCCTTGACACGATCCCATGCGGCGTCGAGTTCGTCGAGCGACAGCGTCGCCAGGTCGTCGCGGCCCTGCGACGCCAGCAGCGTCTCCAGCGCACGGAAACGGCGTTCGAACTTCTCGTTGGCGCGGCTCAGGGCCTGTTCGGCGTCGTGGCCGAGCAGGCGCACGACGTTGACCATCGCGAACAGCAGGTCACCGAGTTCGTCCTGCACGCGGTCCGGATCGGCGGCGTCGAGCTCGGCCTCGACCTCGGCGAACTCCTCGCGCGTCTTGGCCAGCGCACCGCGCGCGTCCGGCCAGTCGAAACCGACCCGCGCCGCGCGTTTCTGCAGCTTCTCGGCACGGATCAACGCCGGCAGCGCGCGCGCCACGCCGTCCATCTGGCTGCTGCGGGCCTTGTCGTCGCGGGCCGCGCGTTCGTCGGCCTTGGCGCGCTCCCAGGCCTCGCGCAGCTGCGCGTCGTCGCGGTAGCCGGCATCGGCGAACACGTGCGGATGGCGGCGGATCATCTTGTCGCCGATCCCGGCGGCGACGTCGGCGAAGCCGAACTGCCCCTGCTCGTGCGCGATCTGGCTGTAGAACACGATCTGGAACAGCAGGTCGCCGAGCTCGTCGCGCAGCTCGTCCATGTCACCGCGCTGGATCGCATCGGCGACCTCGTAGGCCTCCTCGAGGGTGTACGGCACGATTGTCGCGTAGGTCTGCCGCTGGTCCCACGGGCAGCCGCCGTCGGGATCGCGCAGCCGCGCCATGATGTCGAGCAGGCGCTGCATCGCGTCCATCACTCGCCCTCGGCGACCGGTTCGAGCAGTGCCGGCGTGTCGTTGCGCGGGCTGTTCACGGCGCGGCCGACCGGATAGATCTCGAGCGGCGGTGGTTGCTGCGCGGCGAGCAGGGTCTCGAGCGGCTGCGGTTTCTGCGCGCGGATGTCCAGCCACAGGTCGAACGCCGCCGGCGTGATCACGACCGGCATGCGGTCGTGCACGACCCGCACCTCGGCATTGGCGTCGCGGACCAGGATCGTGCATGACTCGAGTTCGTTGCCGTCGCCGTCCTGCCAGTGCTCCCACAGCCCGGCGAAGGCCAGCGGCCTGGCATCGCCCGGGCGCAACACGAACGGCTGCTTGGCCTTGCCGGCGGCGCGCCACTCGTAGAAGCCGTCCGCCGGGATCAGGCAGCGCCGGTAGCGGAACGCGTTGCGGTAGGCGGGCTTGTGCGCGACCGTCTCGGCACGCGCGTTGATCATGCTGTAGCGCGCATCCGGACCCTTCGACCAGCCCGGCACCAGGCCCCAGCGCACCAGCACCATCTCGCGTCGTCCCTGCGCGTCCTGGCGCACGATCGGCACCGGTTGGGTCGGCGCGATGTTGTAGCGCGCTTCGAGCAGCGGCATCGGCATCTCGCCGAACAGCGCGGTCAGCTTGTCCGCGGTCGAGTGCAGGAAGTAGCGGCCGCACATATCGGCACGTCCCGGGCCGCGCTCAGCCGCCCGGCAGCGAGATGCCGGTGACCTTCTTGTACAGGCTGACCGCGTACGAGTCGGTCATGCCGGCGACGAAGTCGGTCAGCAACAGCAGCCGCAGGTAGGGATCCCGGACCGGCTGCCGCGCCGGCCCGATGAACTGCTCGGGCACCAGCTGGATCAGCATGCGGCTGCGCGAGGTCGCCCGCTCGCCCCGTTCGGCGACATCGTCGACGACCTGGCTGAAGCGCTCGAGCAGGTCGCTGATGACCTGGAACCCGGCCGCCTGGATGCTGACCACCTCGGGCGCACAGTAGATGCGCGCCGCGGCGTTGTCGATCAGCGCGTCGAGCGGGCCGCGCAGCGGCAGCAGTGCGAGCAGCGGCACGTCGAAGCGCCCGGCGAGGATCTCCGCCTCGTTGTCCAGGAACGCATCGACGACCTGGCGGATCACCTCGTTGATGACCTTGGCGCGCAGGAACTCGACGCGGTCCTTGCGGTCGCGAATGTGCTCCAGGCGCGGGCGCTGCCGGTCAGGGTCGCCGATCAGCGGCCAGAACAGCTCCAGGACCTCGGCGTAGCTGAAATGCCCGAGCCGGTAGCCGTCCTCGATATCGATGACGCGATAGCTGATGTCGTCGGCGGCCTCGACCAGGAAGGCCAGCGGATGCCGGCACCACATGGCGTGATGGTTGTCACGCGCGATCAGACCGACGCTCTGGGCGACGGTCTCGAACGACGCCCGGTCGGCGGCCGTGAAGCCCTGTTTCTTGACGCTGACACCGTCGTACTGGCTGCCGCCGAGCCAGGACTCGCGCGGGTACTTGGTGAACGCGGCCAGCGTCGCGCAAGTCAACTGCAGGCCGCCGCTGTTGTCCGGGTTCTGCAGCCGCGTGACGATGCGGAAACCCTGCGCATTGCCCTCGAACGACAGGAAGTCCTCGGCCTCGCTGCCGGTGAGCATCGCGACACGCCGGGCGCCGTAGTCGCCGTCGTGCGCCCAGTGGCGGATCGCGTCTTCGCCGGAGTGGCCGAACGGCGGGTTGCCGATGTCGTGTGCCAGGCACGCGGCGGCGACGATGGCGCCGAAATCGGCGGCCTCGAAATCGGCGAGGCCGTGGCGCGCGATCACCCGCTCGCCGACCAGCGTGCCCAGCGAGCGGCCGATACTCGACGCCTCGAGGCTGTGGGTCAGCCGGGTGCGCACGTAGTCGACCTTCGACAGCGGAAACACCTGCGTCTTGTCCTGCATCCGGCGGAACGCCGACGAGAACACGATACGGTCGAAATCGCGCTGGAAATCGGTGCGCGCCGACGACGCGAGCGGCGCCTCCTGCGAACCGAGCCGGGCCCTCGACAGCAGCTGCTGCCACTGCATCGGACGGTCTACGTCGCGGCCTGTGGATGGGCTAAGCATAGGTCGCCGCCGACTCTACCATCGCCGCGACCGTCGCTACCACCCCGCCCCGCGGTCGCTCGGCAGCGCGCCGACCCCGCAACCGGGTAACGACTCGCACCGCGCTCGCGAGACCGGTTGGTGCCGGTGTGGCATGGTGGCCGGATCGGCCGGTTTCGGTGTTGGCCGATGGCGCCGTCGCCAGCGGTCGGCGCGGCGGCGGACCGGTCATGGGCAAGGCACGGCCGGAACGCGTATCGTGGCGCCACACACTGCGTGGACAGACGCCGAAGCCGCCAATGATCGACCAGTACTGCGAACGTATCGCGCCGGGCTTCTGGGCCGAACCGCTCAATGCGCTGACCAACGTTGCGTTCCTCGCCGCGGCGTTCGCCGCGTGGCGCCTGGCCGCGCGCCGCGACGCGCTGGACCGCGTCGTCTGGCTGCTGCTGACACTGATCGCCGCGATCGGCATCGGCAGCTTCCTGTTCCACACGCTGGCGACCTACTGGGCGATGGCGAGCGACGTGACGCCGATCGTGTTGTTCCAGATCGTCTATGTCTGGGCCTATGTCGGCGGCGTCATGCGGCGAGACCGTGCGGCGCAATGGGCGGCCGGACTCGCGCTGGTCGCGTTGCTGATCGCGGCGACGCCGTTCACGCGTTTCGCCAACGGCTCGCCGGCCTATCTGCCGGCGTTGCTGGTATTGACCGGTCTCGGTGTCTACCAGCTGCGCCACGCCGCCGGCGGGCGGCGCGTGCTGCTGGCTGCGGCCGCGCTGCTGGCGGTTTCGCTGCTGCTGCGCACCGTCGACCTCGAGCTGTGCCGCACGATCCCGATCGGCACCCATTTCCTCTGGCACCTGATCAACGGCGGCGTGCTGTACCTGGCGATGCGTGGCCTGCTGCTGGCGAGGGCCCCGGACCGCGCTGCGCCGCGCTGAGCGCGCTCACAGTGCGCGCGCGCACTCGGCATCGAGGTTGGGCAGCGCGGCGCGTTCCCAACCGCGTCCGAGTTCGCCGGCGAGGTCGTCGCGCAGGTCATCGATGCGGCCCTTGAACTCGGCGCGCTGCTGCCTGCTCAGCGTGGCGTCCAGGTCCACGATCAGACCCAGCCAGGCGTTGCGCAGGCGGATCCCGTCCTCGACCAGTCGCGCATCGCGGTCACGGCGTTCGACCCACCAGTCGCTGAGGAAGCCGGCGATGGTCTCGGCATCGGTCGCCGCCGACAGCATCGCCACCAGGCGCTGCTGCTGGCGCTCGCGGTAGTCGAGCCAGTCGTCGGCGACATCGGGCATCTGCCGTACGGCGGCCTCGACCAGGCGTGCCTGTGCCGTCGTCAGCTCGCCGGTCCAGCGCTCGATGCGCTCGGTGTAGCGCGCGACGCGGGCGGTCTGGCGGCGTTGCGGGTCGGCATCGAGGTAATCGTCGCGATACTCGGCGTTGCGTTCGGCCAGGGCATCGCGCAGGTGCGCGACCTGCTGCGCCGACACACCGCCCAGCACCTCGACGGCTGCCGGCACGAGCAGGCGCGCATGGGCGTCGATCAGGCGGTCGGTCGAGCGCCACAGGCACTCGACCCGGGTCGCCGTGAAGCCGCGGTCGGCCTGCCGTGACACGCTGTCGAGCAGCGCGACGACATCCGGCAGCAGTTCGCGACGGTGGGTGATCAGCAGGCGCTCGAACACCGCCGCCCATTGCCGCTCCTGGTCGGACCCGGCATCGAGCATCGCGTCGACCCAGCGGTAGGCGAGCCAGTCGGCGTTGCGGTAGAACAACTCGGTACGACTGCAGGCGACCAGCAGCACGGCTGACGCGACGACGATGGCGACTCGAGGGATCCGCATGGCACTGACCGGTTGACGGGTGGCGGGAATGTTACCGGTAGACAGCCGCCGACGCGCGACGTTCGCACGGCACGGCCGGCGCTGCCCGGCGCGCGGGCATCACGCGGCGGCGACACGTCTGCCAGTCAGGGGAGCCAGCGTCCGGCCAACCGCGATAGACTGGCCAAAACAACACCCGAATCGCCAACGCCAACCCGATAGAGAGGCCAAATCATGCAACCGATCGATACCGCGCGTCGCCGCCTGCTGCAGCTGCTCGGGGCCGTCGGCGGCGTGTTCGCCGCAAAGCAGGCCCACGCACACCACACCGATACGCACTTCGACGACAAGTCCGAGCACCAGATTGTCTACCAGTGCAACAAGGCCGACGACAGCTACCTGTCGAGCGTGCTGTTTTCGGTCGGCGAGATGATCCGCAAGTACGGCGACAACGTCGAGGTCGTCGTCGCCTGTTTCGGCCCCGGCATCCAGCTGCTCGGCGACCCGCCCGAGCGCCCGATTCGCCAGGAGCTGCAGCAACGGGCGTCGTCGCTGTCGGCATACGGTGTGCGCTTCCACGCCTGCGGCAACACGATCGACAGCCTTGGCTGGACCGAACAGAACCTGGTCGATTACGCGGTCGTCGTACCGATCGGCGTCGACGACATCATGCAGCTGCAGGAGCGCGGATTCAGCTACTTCAGCTGGTGACCGGGCGCGACGCCCGGCGCGCCCCTCCCGGGCCGCCGCGCGCGTGGCGCGGCGTTGGGCCCGGTCGACGACGCCGTGGCCGCGTCGCCGCGCAGCCGTGCGCACGCCGCGTGAGCGGCCGGCGCGTGACTTCGGCGGCGGCATGCCGTGGCAGGCTCGGCGGCGCCGGCCCGGTCGGCACCGCGTTCGGCGGCGGTCGCGACGCTCAGCCGGGATTGCCGTCGCCTGCGCTGTTGCGCGCGATGTAGGCCTCGATCGACGCGATCGGCACGGCGCCGGCCTGCGCCGCCCGCAGCGTGCCGTCGGGGTCGTAGAGCAGGATGCTCGGCGTGCCGCGGAACTGCGCGCCGGTCAGCATCATGTATTTCAACATCACGCTCTGCGGCTCGCCGATCAGGTTCGGAAACGGCAGGTCGTGGCGCTCGATGTACGCCGCGGCGGCAGCCTGGTCCGCGGCACCGTCGAGACTCACGCCGAGCACGGTCGCGTCGCTGTCCTTGTGCGCCTCGTGGAACTGCGCATAGTTCTCGGCCTCCTGGTTGCAGACGTGGCAGTTGTGCGCCCAGACCTTGACCACCAGCCACTTGCCGTTGCCGGTGAACGACTCGATCGACCGGAGCTCGCCGGCAAAATCGGTGAACAAGGTGTTGTCGTCGGCGACGGCCGGCGCGGCGAGGCCGCCGATCAGCAGCGCGAAGGCAGCGGCGAATGGGATTCTCATGGCGACTCCTGGAAACGGGGGCGGGCCTGATAGCGGGACCGGCCCGGAGGATGGAATGTTGCAGCGTCACGCCGCCGTTGCATCCCTGCTGTTGTCAATGAAAATCACGCGACTCGACGTTCAACCCGTCGAGCAGGTCGCTGTGATCCTCGAGGCGGCGACAGAGCAGGTGCTGCACGCCCTCGGAACGCTGGATCTCGGCGACCACGCCGAGCAGCTGCGCGCCGAGCAACACGCGGCGCTGGCGCTCGGCCAGGTCGGCCCAGATCAGCAGGTTAAGGCCGCCGTACTCGTCCTCGAGCGTGACGAAGATCGCGCGGCCGTTGCCGGGGCGCTGGCGGATCAGCACGATGCCGGCCGCGCGCACGATCTCGCCCGGCGCGCGTGCGGCGACCTCGGCCGACGACAGCAGCTCGCGCTCGCGCAGGCGCGCACGGATCAGCGCCAGCGGGTGTTCGTGCAGGGTCAGGCCGAGCTGCGCATAGTCGGCCAGCACAGTCTGCCCCGCTGTCGGCGCCCGCAGGCGCGGCCGCCGCTCGCTGAAGCGGTCGAGGCGGGCCAGCGCCGGCGCCTCCTCGACCCCGGCGACATCCCAGGCCGCGAGGTGGCGATGACCGGCCAGCTCGCGCAAGGCATCGGCCGCGGCCAGCGCCTTGAGGTCGGCACGGTTGAGCTGTGCACGGCATGCCAGGTCCTGCACCGTTGAAAATCCGCCTGCACCACGTACCGTGGCGATTCGTGATGCTGCGGACTCAGACAGGCCCCGAATCATGCACAGACCAAGGCGCATGGCAGGCGGATTTTCAGGGCCGAGGGCCGAGGGCCGAGGGCCGAGGGGTGCACTGAACTGCGCTCCACGCTCCCCGGCCCGCGGCCCCTGGCCCGCGGCCCGCCCCCCTCTGCCCTTTGCCCTCTGCCCTCCGCCCTTCTTTGCCCTCTGCCCTCCGCCCTCCAAGGTGCAATCCCAGTCGCTGTGATTGACATCGGCCGGGCGCACCGCGACGCCGTGCTCGCGCGCATCGCGCACCAGCTGTGCCGGCGCGTAGAAGCCCATCGGCTGGCTGTTGATCAGCGCCGCGCAGAATGCCGCCGGGTGGTAATGCTTGAGCCAGGCCGAGACGTAGACCAGCAGTGCGAAGCTGGCGGAATGCGACTCGGGAAAACCGTAATCGCCGAAACCGAGGATCTGCCGGTAGACCCGCTCGGCGAACTCGCGCTGGTAGCCGCGCGCCTGCATGCCGTCCATCAGCTTCTTCTCGTACGGCTCGAGCCCGCCGCGCCGCTTCCACGCGGCCATCGCACGCCGCAGCTGGTCGGCCTCGCCGGGCGTGAACCCGGCCGCGACCATCGCCAGCTTGATCACCTGCTCCTGGAAGATCGGCACGCCGAGCGTGCGTTCGAGCACGCCGCGCACCTCCTCCGACGGGTAGTCGACTGCCTCCTTGCCCTGCCGCCGGCGCAGGTAGGGGTGCACCATGTCGCCCTGGATCGGTCCCGGTCGCACGATCGCGACCTCGATCACGAGGTCGTAGAAACACTCGGGCCGCAGGCGCGGCAGCATCGACATCTGCGCGCGCGACTCGATCTGGAACACGCCGATCGTGTCGGCCTGCTGGATCATCGCGTAGACCTCGGGATCTTCGGGCGGGATGTTCGCAAGCGTTAACGCTTGCTCAGGGCCGAGGGCCAAGGGCCGAGGGCCGAGGTATCCATTTCCTTTGCCCTGCGCCCTCCGCCCTCTGCCCTGGAAGCCATTGACGAGCGCCAGCGCCCGCCGTATCGCCGACAACATGCCGAGCGCCAACACGTCGACCTTGAGCAATCCCAAGGCTTCCAGATCGTCCTTCTCCCACTGGATCACGGTGCGCTCGGGCATCGACGCGTTCTCGATCGGCACCAGCTCGTCGAGACGGCCGGCGGCGATCACGAAGCCACCGACATGCTGCGACAGGTGGCGCGGGAAACCGCGCAGCGTGTTGACCAGCACGCGCAGGCGCCGCAGGGTCGGGTTGTGCGGATCGAAACCGGCCTCGGCGAGGTGCTGCGGCGTGATCTCGCGGTAGCGGCGCCAGGCCGCGACCGCGGCGACCAGCGCCTCGATCTGTTCCAGGCCCAAGCCCAACGCCTTACCGACGTCGCGCACCGCGCTGCGCGTGCGGTAGGTGATCACGGTCGCGGCCAGCGCGGCGCGCTCGCGACCGTACTTGCGGTAGACGTACTGGATCACCTCCTCGCGCCGCTGGTGCTCGAAGTCGACGTCGATGTCCGGCGGCTCGTTGCGCTCGCGCGAGATGAAGCGCTCGAACAGCAGGTTCATGCGCGACGGGTCGACCTCGGTGATGCCGAGGCAATAGCACACCGCCGAGTTGGCCGCCGAGCCGCGCCCCTGGCACAGGATGTCGCGCTCGCGGGCGAAGCGGACCATGTCCCAGACGGTCAGGAAATAGGCCGCGTAGTCGAGCTCGGCGATCAGCGCCAGCTCGTGCTCGACCTGTGCCCGCACCTTGTCCGGGCAGCCGTCCGGCCAGCGCCGCGCCATGCCCTGCGCGGTCAGCCGGCGCAGCCAGGCCTGCGGCGTCAGGCCGGCCGGCGTGACGTCGTCCGGGTACTGGTAGCGCAGCTCGTCGAGCGAGAAGCTGCAGCGTCGTGCGACGCGCACGCTCTCGGCGAGCAGCGCCGCCGGGTACAGGGCCGCCAGGTCGTCGCGCGGACGCAGGTGGCGCTCGCCGTTCGACAGCCGCGCATGGCCGAGCTCGGCGACCGGCGTGTTCAAGCGGATCGCGCTCAGCAGGTCCTGCAGCGCACGTCGGCCGCGCACGTGCATGTGCACGTCGCCGGTGGCCACGCAGCGCAGACCGGTACGCGCCGCCAGGCGTCCGGCACGTTGCAGGCAGGCAGCGTCGCGCCCGTCGCGCAGCAGTTCGACCGCCAGCCAGGCACGCCCGGCGAAGTGTGCGGCCAGCCAGTCGGCATCCGCGGCGTCACCGTCGGGACCGACCGGCAGCAGTACCAGGCAGTCCGCGAGTGCACCCTCCAGGTCGCGCCGCTGCAGCCGGTAGCTGCCTTTGTCGGCATGCCGCCGGGCATGCGTGATCAGCCGGCACAGCTGGCCGTAACCGGCCCGGTTGGCCGCCAGCAGCACCAGGCGCGGGCCGTCGTCCAGGCACACCTCGCTGCCGACGATCAGCGCCAGGCCGATCGCCTTGGCCTTCTGGTGCGCACGCACGACACCCGAGACCGAGCACTCGTCGGTGATCGCCAGCGCCGCGTAGCCGAGCGCGTGCGCGCGCTCGACCAGTTCCTCCGGGTGCGACGCGCCGCGCAGGAAGGTGTAGTTACTCAGGCAGTGCAGCTCGGCGTAGGCCGAGCTGCGCGGGCCGCGAGCCAGGGGCCGGGGGCCGGGATCAGGGCCGAGGGCCGAGGGCCGAGGGACGAGGGGGTGCGTAGTCTGCTCGCCGACGGTGGTTGGCGATGGCGCCGGTGGATGTTTCTTTTGCGACGCGGAGGGCGCAGAGAAGCACAGAGAGCGCAGAGTTTCTGATGGCCGTTTGCAAAGGTTTTCTCTGCGACCTCTGCGCTTCTCTGCGCACTCTGCGTCCCCCTGGTACGGACCGCGGGCCGCGGGCCGCGGGCCGGGATCAGGGACGAGGGCCGAGGGCCGAGGGACGAGGGGGTGCGTAGTCTGCTCGCCGACGGTGGCTGACGGAGACGACATCCCTGCAGGCCTGCTGGCCCGCGGCCCGTGGCCCCCGGCCCGGCACCCTCTGCCCTCTGCCCTCTGCCCTCGACCCCTAAACGAACAGTCCATGCAGATACCACCCGCCACCGCGGCGGTCACGGAACACCCACAGCCGCTCGCCGGCCGGGCTGTGGGCGATGAAGTAGTCACGGGTGATGTCGCCGCCGTCCCACCAGCCGGCCTCGATGCGCTCCGGCAGGTTCTCCAGGCGCAGTGCCCCGCCGTAGTCCGGCACGCCGCCGCAATCGCGCAGCGGGCGCGGGCTGGCCAGCAGCCACGGCGGCTGCGACAGACCCTGGCGGTGCGCACCGTCGGGCAGCGCGTCGCCGTCGCCCGGCCGGCACAGCTGCCAGGCACGCTCGGGGCGGTGATCGGGCAGGCAGCGCAGGCCGCGCACCCGCTGCTCGCCAAGGCGGTTGCTGAGGCGTTCGAGCAGCGCGTGGTCGCGCGGTCCGGGATTGTCGTCGAGCAGCGCCAGGCTGTGCTCGGCGAAGGCCTGCCAGTCGTCGACGCGCAGGCCGATCGCGACGACCGGCGCCGGCAATACCAGGCGCTCGATACGCTCGCGGAACACCTCGAGCATATGATCGGCATCGCGGCTCGGGTCGAGCAGGCCCTGGTCGAACGCCGTCGGCGGTCGGCCGTCGCGGTGCTGCAGCGTCCACTGCAGGCGCTGCGCGCCGCCGCCGAGGCCGCGCAGGAAACCGCACAGCGCGACCATCAAACGGCGCGCCGGGAACACCAGCGCCGTGCTCTGGCCGATCTCGCCGAGCAGCTCGACGGTCTGTGCGAAGTGCCGCGGCGGTGACCACTCGTCACGCGGGTCCGCGGCATGGCCGAGCAGGCGATCGAGCAGCGCCGGCAGCGCCGGGCCGCTGCGCCGCGCCAGCTCGACACGCGGCAGCCCGAGCACGTCGCCGATGGTGTGCAGGCCGACATGCCGGACCAGCTCGCGCACCGCGCGTTCGCGGGTCAGGCTGGCCAGTGGTAGCGGCGCGACCGCGCTGCGCAGCGCCTGTGCATCGCTCACCTCGCAGCCCGGACGGCTGCGCGCCAGCAGGCCGGCCGCGGTCGGCGTCGGCGCCAGCGCATGCCGGGCGCTGTAGCCGACCTGCTGCAGCTCGTGTTGCACGCGCTGCAGCAGCCCCGGCAGGCCCCCGAACAGGCGCCGGCTGGCGCCGACCTCGAGCAGCAACAGCGATGGCTCGAACGCGATCCGCGCGCTGAACTGGTAGGCCCAGGCCGCCAGCTCGTCGAGTGCCTGCCGCTCACGCCCGGGGTCACGGCGCTGCACGACCAGGTCGGCACACAGCGTCAGCGCCGCCGGCAGCGCCAGGCCCGGCCGTACACCGTAGGCCTGCGCCGCGCTGTTGCAGCGGCTGACCTGCTCACGCCCGGCCTGTGATTCGACGACCACCAGCGCGCCGGCCTGCTGGCGGACACGCGTGAACACCTCGAGCGGCAGCTGCGGGAAATACAGGGCGAGCCAGAGCATGCCGGGTCATGACCCGGCAGGGCCGAGGGCCGAGGGCCGAGGGCCGAGGGTGTGGCCCAGCGGGCCGCGGGCCATGGGTCGCGGGTCAACGTAGCAGGCGACCGCTAAGCCTTCACCCCTTGCAGACCGGCAAATGCCGTACGCCCGTCGAGAAACAGCCATCCGGACCCGACACTCACCGCCACCGCTACGCATCGGCCCCGCCCTCGCTCCTCGCTCCCCGATCCTCGGCCCTCCGCCCTCTGCCCTCGGCCCTCAACCCTGTGCCGACAGGCACGATGCACGACCCACCCGCCCAGCCACCGCGCCGCTTCAGCACCTCGACCTCGAGCCCCAGCGGCGCCGGGCGCACGCGCAGGCGCAGCGCGGCCGACGAGCCCTGGCCGGCGGTACGCAGCGGGCGGAACAACAGCGCGCTGCAGTCGCCCTGCTCGGCGGCCAGCTGCAGGCGGCGCAGCTGGGCGGTCTGTGGGCCTTTGCCGCCGGCCTCGCCCGGCCACGCCAGCAGCAGGCTGCTGGCACCGGACTTGAGCACCTGCTCGGCCGCCCACAGCGCCTGCTCGTCGGACACCTCGCGGATCAGCAGCAGCCGCCCGACGCGCACGCCGCGCGCGGCCAGTGCCGGGGCATAGGGCACGTGCGGCGGCGCGACCCAGGTGATCCAGCGCGCCTCGGCACTGAGCCGCGCGATCAATGGCAGCAGCAACGACAGGCCCTGGTGGGAATCGCTGAGCAGCTCGCTGAGCGCCGCGCGCGGCCAGCCGCCGGCGAGCAGCTCGTCGAGCACCGGCCAACCGCTGGACAGCACCCGTCCGGCCGGCACCACGGCACGCCGTCCCTGCCAGAGGTCGCCGTTGCGTTTCAGATCGTCGAGACTGATTACCTGCATCGCCGCGCATACCTAGCCTGCATGTTGCATGGGCACCCGGAGGGCCTGCGGCTTTCGCAGCCGTGGTGGCGCCGGCGTGGGGTTAAAGGCACAGCCGTGGCCATGGCTTGAGTGAAGGCCAAGCCACGGCGGGCGAGAAACCGCAGGGATCCGAACAGGACAGCGCCGGACACCGACCGCATTTTCCGGATGTTCACGAAGATTGATAAAAATCACTTTCATATCAGATGCTTGCAGGGTCGGCGTTGTTCGGCTCATGCAACATGCAGGCTGGCCCCGCCCGGCCGGACCGGGCAGCGGCGATTCACCAGGGATGGAGAACAAATATAGAACAAATTGGCCGGGCAGGCGACCCCTCGGCGATGCGTCGACCGCCGTTTGCCCATGTCGCCTGTGCGGACCCCCGCATGCGCTGCGACCCCTCTGCCGGGTGCCGGCCGGGCACCGCAGGCCGCAGGCAGCGCCGAGAGGCGTGGCGCGACCCGTTCGCCGACAGCGGCCGGCAGCGGTACCGGTGGTCGTCGCTGCCTGGGCGCCGAGATCCGCCGCAGGCGCGGACACGATCGCCGCCAGGCGGGCCCCCGGGTGTCGAGGAAACCGATGCACTGCCGTCTTCGCCGACATCCGCGGTCGTTACGCCAACAGGCACTCGGCGCACCCTGCGCTGCATGCCCTGCGTCGCCGCTGCCCGGGCCGGGGGCCGGGGGCCACGCGCCAAAGGCAGGTCGAGGGCCGAGGGTCGAAGGGACGGGCGGCGCGTTGGCCTGCAGCCACGGGCGGGGAAGGCGCGGGACTTTTCGTCGTCGACGCCGCGCACGCGGCGTCGTTGATTACGCTTCGCAGACGCGGCGTCCACGGCCGCTGCGTTGCGCCGAGCGCCCGGCGTCCCGGGTTCCCGAATCCGCGGCCGCCGCGGACGGCACGGGTTAAGCTCGGCCCACCGCCGGCACGCCGAGGGCCCGAACCACGCCATGCGCTTCGTCTGCGACGAGATGCTCAAACGCCTCGGCCAGTGGCTGCGCGTCGCCGGTCACGACGTGCTGATCCTGCCCGACGGCAGCGACGACCGCGAACTGCTCGAACGCGCCCGCGTCGAGCAGCGTCTGCTGCTGAGCAGCGACCGGCGGCTGGCCGAGCACCGCCACGCGCGCGACCTCCTCGTCCTGCTCGACTGCCAGGGGCTCGACGACTGCGTCGCCGCGCTCGCCCGCCATCTCGACGTCGACTGGTTGTTGCGGCCATTCAGCCGCTGCATGGCGTGCAATACGCCGCTGCGCGACGCGACTGCCGACGAACGCGGCCGGGTGCCCGACGCGGCCCGCGCGCTGGCCTCGACGGTCCGTTACTGCCCGCATTGCGAGCGGCTGTACTGGGACGGCAGCCATGTCGCACGGATGCGTGAGCGCCTCGCCCACTGGCAGCAGCTGCACACGCCGCGCCGCCGCTGACGACGCTGCGCGCCGCGCCAGTCAGGACACCGGCTGCAGGCCGCTGGGCACGACACCAGGATTGCGCCGGACGCCGCCGACGCGGTCCACAGACCGGTCGGTCGCAGGCGCGACCGCCCCCGGCCGCGCGCCGTGTCTATCCCCGGGCCACGCCGAGCACGATGTCCCAGCTCGCCTGCAGCGGGCCGGCGGCCCCTTCGCCAGGGACGAACGCCGCGGTCACGAGCGGCCGCTGCTCGACCGGGATGCGTCGGAACAGGAAGTCATCGGCGTTGCGTGGGTCGCCGGCGACGTAGAGCTGGGTCACGAACGGCTCGACACCGGGCGGGCGCACAGCGACATGGATGTGCGGCGTGCGCCCCGGGTAGGGCATCGGGCGGATCGTGCGGAAGCGATAACGGCCGTCGGCATCGGTCCGCGTATGGCCGAACCCCTGGAATGCTGGATCGATGGCGGCGCGCCCGGTGTCGCGCGGGTGACGGTAGCGGCCGTTCGCATCGCACTGCCAGATCTCGATCCGGATACCGTCGAGCGCGTTGCCGCTGGCGTCGAGCAGCCGCCCGGTCAGATCGCTGACCGTGCCGCGCGCCGTGTCGGTCCGCCCCTGCACGCGGGTCAGGTCGTTGTCGTCGTCGAGCGGTAGCTCGGCGGGATAGAAGGGTCCCGCAGGTTGGCGCGGCGTCAGCGTCGCCGCTGCCGCCAGCGGTGCTGCGGCGACACCGGCGACGACCGCCGCGGTGCGCTGCAGGAACTTGCGTCGTGAATTGGACATCGCTTGTCTCCTCGCCGGCCGCGCCGTCGCCGCCGTGTTGCGTCATCGTATACCCGACAGCTTACCCGCAGCGCTGCCGCCATCGCCGACCGCCAAACCGTGACGCATTGCTGGTCATGTCCTGGTTTTCCGTCGCCCTGTCCGGCTTGTGTTCGCGATTTTGTCGGCCATCATTGTCATTGATGCGGACAAAATCGCAACATGACCGGAGGCAGGTGTGAACAAAATGCAGACAGCCGGGTGCAATCTCGCCGTTTCGCGCGCTCGCCCGGCCCGCCTCCCCGACGCGTCCATGCCGCTGCCGATTCTGACCCCGGCCGCTCTCGCGTAGCCAGCGCGGCCGACCCTTACCACAGCAACACAGGTAGATCCGATGAACAAAACGCTCACTGCCTCGATCGCCGCCGCCGCCATCCTAACCGCCGGGACGGCCTGGGGCGCTGGCTGCACCTTCCAAAAGGGCGGCATGACCGCGTATGCGTCCGCCGGCGCCCCGCAATTCATCCGCGTCGGCGGCTACGGCCACTCCAAGGCCAAGCCGGCCAAGCCGGACATCGTCGACACCGCCGTATCGGCCGGCTCATTCAACACCTTGGTCGAGGCCGTCAAGGCGGCCGGCCTGGTCGAGACGCTGAAGAGCGATGGCCCGTTCACGGTCTTCGCGCCGACCGACGAGGCCTTTGCCAAGCTGCCGAAAGGCACGCTCGAGAGCCTGCTCGCCGACCCTGACAAACTGGCGCAGGTGTTGAAATACCACGTCGTCCCCGGCAAGCTCGACGCCAAGGCGGTGACCAGCGTCAGCCAGCTGTCGACGGTCCAGGGCAGCGCGCTCAGCGTCGGTGACATCGCGATCGCGCAGACCGACATCATGACGTCGAACGGCATTATCCATGTCATCGACGAAGTCCTGATCCCGCAGAGCTGACGTCGACGGCAGCGACCGGCCGCGACACCGCGGCC
>JASJCU010000145.1 GCA_030065815.1 Gammaproteobacteria bacterium
GTTGTTGGCCCAAGCCTGGCCGCGGTTCGACCACCAGGTGTATTCGTCGGCGTTCTGGTTGACGACGCGGAACGCATCGACCCAGCCCATCGGCCCGAACACCTGGTCCAGCCACGCGCGTTCCTCGGGCAGGAAACCGGAGTTCTTCAGATTACCGCGCCAGTTCTTGATGTCGGCCTTGGTGTGGGCGATGTTCCAGTCACCGCAGATGATGTATTCGCGGCCATCGCGGCGCAGTTCCTGCAGCCGCGGCGTCAGCCGCGCCATGGCGTCGAACTTGACCTGCTGGCGCTGCTCGCTCGACGAACCCGACGGCAGATACAGCGAGATCACGCTCAGCGCGCCGAAGCGCGCCTCGAGCCAGCGCCCCTCGGCATCGACGTCGCGCCAGCCGAGACCCTGGATGACATCGTCGGGTTCGTGGCGCGCATAGATGCCGACACCGCTGTAGCCCTTCTTCTCGGCCGGGTGGTAGTAGCAGTTGAAACTCGGCGGCCAGAACACCCGGTCGTTCAACTGATCGAGCTGCGCCTTGAGCTCCTGCAGGCACACGACATCCGCCTTCTGCCGCCGCAACCAGGCATAGAACCCCTTGCGCGCCGCCGCCCGGATGCCATTGACGTTGATACTGATGACGCGCATGCGGTGGATTATATCGGGTAGCCCGCTTGTCAGCCCGCTGCCGCTTGCGGACAATGCCGGCCCTCGACCGCAATCACGCATCAGTTTGCAGCCCTGAGAGGTACTGGACGCAGCGAACGCGGAGGAGCGCAGAGTACGCGGAGCATTGGATGTTTTTTTTGCCTGCAAGCGCCGGGGATCGAACAACCTTCGGTGAGGCACCAGAGAGCACATCCCGGACGAACATCACCTTCGGCCCTTCCCCCCTCTGCGATCTCTGCGCATCTCCGCGTTCTCTGCGTCCCAAACAGGGCAAGCAGCAACACCTGACGGAGCCGCCATGCAAGACTACCAACGCGATTTTCTTCAGTTCGCGCTCGATCTCGACGTGCTGCGCTTCGGCCAGTTCACGCTCAAGTCCGGTCGCGTCAGCCCGTACTTCTTCAACGCCGGCCTGTTCAACACCGGTGCGGCGCTGGCCAGGCTCGGGCGTTTCTACGCGCAGACCATCGTCGATGCGGGTATCCGCTTCGACGTGCTGTATGGTCCGGCATACAAGGGCATCCCGCTGGCCGCGGTCACCGCGGCGGCGCTCTACGACGTGCACGGCATCGACGTCCCGTACGCGTTCAACCGCAAGGAGGCCAAGAGCCACGGCGAAGGCGGCAGCATCGTCGGCCATCCGCTCGACGGCGACATCCTGATCATCGACGACGTGATCACCGCCGGCACCGCGATCCGCGAGTCGATGGACATCATCGTCGCCGCGGGCGCGCGTCCGGCCGGTGTCGTCATCGCGCTCGATCGCCAGGAACGCGGCACGGGCGCACGCTCGGCGATCCAGGAGGTCGAGGCCGACTACGGCATGCCGGTCGCGGCGATCGTCCGCCTCGCCGACCTGGTCGAGTTCATCGGCGAACGCGGCGATGGCACCGAACACCTCGCCAACATCCAGGCCTACCGCACCGAGTACGGCATCTGATCCGACCAGGCGGTCGGCGATCAGCCGACGATGAGCTTGATCCCGACCAGCAGGGTCACGGCCTCGAATGCGCGCTTGATCCAGCGGTTGCCCTTGAGGATCGCGAGGTGGGCGCCAGCGTAGCCGCCGAGCAGCGAGCCGAGCAGCAGCGCCGGCAGCCAGTCCCAGCGCACCTCGCCGAGGATGCCGAGTGCCAGCGCACCGCTGCCGTTCCAGACGATCCCGACCAGGACCAGCGTATAGGCGACGGCCTGGCGGTAGTCGGCACCGAACCAGCGTACCAGCCACAGGGTCACGAACAGGCCGGTACCCGAGGTCAGCGAACCGTTCAGGATGCCGATCAGGAACAGGCCGGCACCGCCGAGCCACAGGCCGCGGCCGGTGCGGTTGCGCGGTGCCTCGGTCAGACCCATCGAACCCTTGACGACGGAGTAGATGCCGAGACCGACCGTCAGGAAACCGAGGGCAATTTCGGCGAAACGACCGGGAACTTGCAGGATCACGCTCGCTCCAATCAGTACCCCCGGCACCCCGGTGGCGATGATGAAGACGACGAAATCACGCCGCAGCCCGCCCTCGCGCAGGTGCCGGACCGTGGCGCCGACGCCGAGCGCGACCGACGCGATCTTGTGCGTGGCGAGCGCGACGCCGAACGGCAGGCCGAGGAAGATCAGCACCGGCAGCTGCAGCAGGCCAGCGCCGCCGCCGGCGAACGCGGAAAACAGGTTGGCCAGCACAGAGGCGGAAAAAAGTATGAACTGTTCGAGCACTTGGCCGCTAACTACTGGCGTGATCTCACTATAATGGCGGGTCTGACGCCCGCCGCTGACGCAATTCTATGGTAACGAGCCGACGCCTGACCGTTCTCGCGCCCCTGCTGGCGCTGCTGCTGGCCGCTCCGACGCAGGCCGGCAGCATCAAGAAGTGGGTCGACGAAAACGGTGTCACGCACTACGGCACCGTCGTGCCGCCGCAGTACAAGGACCGCGCGCACAGCGAACTCAACGAGCGCGGCATCGAGGTCAAGCGCCACGAGCGCGCCAAGACCGCCGAGGAGATCGAGCGCGACAAGGCGCTCGCCGCGCTGCGCGCCGAGCAGCAGAAACTGCTCGAGGCGCAGCAGGCACGCGACCGCATCCTGCTCAGCCTGTACCGCAACGAAGACGACCTGGTCATGGCGCGTGACGGCAAGATCGCGCAGATCGACGGCCAGATCCGCCTCAACTACAGCGAGATCCGCCGCCTCAAGGCGCGCCTGTCGGAGTTTCAGGCCGTGGCCGCCAAGGCCGAGCGTGCCGGCAAGACGCTGACCAACAAGCAGCGGGCCAACCTCGACAGCACGCAGCGCTCTATCGAGCAGTCGTACGCGATCATCCTCGGCAAGGAAGACGAGAAACGCTCGACGCTGGCGCGTTACGACACCGACCTGCAGCGTTTTCGCAAGCTGCGCCGCGGTGGCGCGCGGTCGGAGAACGCCGACCGGATCGCCGCGTCGGAGTTCCCCGAGCTGGTCGATACCGCGGTCCGCTGCACCAGCAACGCCGAGTGCAGTCGGCTGTTCGCGACCGCGCAGGACTATGCCCGACGCCACACGACGACCCCGATCGACCTGGTGGCCGATCGCATCCTCGTGACCGCGCCGCCGCGCGAGCTGCGTGACATCAGCATCACGGTGTCGCGCCTGCCCAACCGCGACGACGACGGCGAGCGGATCTTCATGGACGTGCAGTGCACCCAGTTCACCGAGGGCCGCGAGTTCTGCCGCGGGCCTGAGGTCACGGCGATCCGCCAGGGCTTCAAGACGGAGCTGAAACGCTCGCAGACCGCCGCGGTACCGTGAGCGGCGGTGTCACCGCGTCGCCGCGACTGGGCCACGTCGTGCTCTACGTGCACCACCTCGACGCCGCGCTCGCCTT
Organism: Gammaproteobacteria bacterium; assembly: GCA_030065815.1. Classification (GTDB taxonomy): domain Bacteria; phylum Pseudomonadota; class Gammaproteobacteria; order Chromatiales; family Chromatiaceae; genus Thiosocius. The sequence goes on from JASJCU010000145.1 coordinate 3,520, forward strand.
CTACCGCGATGCCATCGGCCTGAGCGAGACCGCGCGCCTGTTCGGCGGTCGCGCGGTGATGTTGAGCGGTGGCACCACCCATCACGAGCTGATGCTGATCGAGGTCGGCGACGCGCCGGGGCCGCTGCACGGCAAGCGACGGGGTCTCTATCACATCGCCTGGCGGGTCGGCGAATCGCGCGACGTGCTGCGAGACGCCTACCGCAGGCTGCTCGACGCCGGCTGCGAGATCCGCGGCCTCGCCGATCACACGATTAGCCAGAGCATCTATCTGAGCGACCCGGACGGCAACGAGGTCGAGGTCTATGTCGACGACCCGCAGGTCGACTGGCGCCACGACGACAGCTGGCAGCAGGCACCGGTGAAGCCTTTACGCCTCGACTGAACGGCACGCGGCCGCGTCAGGCCAACGCGTCGTCGACGCCGCCGGCGCCGAACACGCCGTGGCTCAACACCTGCCAGTCCGCCTCCCAGTGCGCCAGCGACGCGTGCGCGAAACGCGAGCGCAGGAACTGCTGCATGCGCCCCTCGACGAACGCGGTCAACAGCGCCGCGGCCTGCTCCGGCGATGTGCGCAGCGTCGCGTCCTGGCGCAGCTGCGCCTCGCGCAGGATCTGCCGCAGCTGCACGTCGATGCGCTCGAAGAACTGCTGCACGCGGTCGTGCAGGCGTTCGCGCTCGCCGACCAGCGCATCGCCGAGCAGCACGCGCGTGATCCCGGGGTTGCGGTCGGCGAACCCAAGCAGCAGGTAGATCACCTTGGCGACCCGCGCCTGGGTATTCTTCTCTTCGCCGAGGATCTGGTTGACGCGCGCGAACACGCTCTCTTCGGCGAATCCGATCAGGCCCTCGAACATCCTCGCCTTGCTCGGGAAATGCCGGTACAGCGCGGCCTCCGACACGCCGACCGCGCGCGCCAGCGCCGCGGTCGTGATGCGGTCACCGGGATGCTGCTCGAGCTGCTGCGCCAACGCCTCGAGGATCGCCTGTTTGCGGGACGCGCGTGGCACAAGCTAGGGCCTGTTCACACTACGCGAGGCGCAGCGACGGCGGCCGTTTTCTTGGCCAACAAGGCGCTGCGAGCGCGATGTACCTGCCGTACATGAGTGAGCAGCAACGCCGTTGGGCAGGAAAACGGCCCCGTCCCTTCGGGTTGCGCCCCAAAATGTGCCATGCGGCGTTGCTCGTCGTTCATTTAGGCCCACTAAACGTCTCTCCTCGCGCCTGGCCTGGCGCATTTTGGGACTGCAACGCTGCTGCTCGCGTAGTGTGAGCAGGCCCTAGTTAGCGCCGACGGATCAGGGTGCCGATACCCTGATCGGTGAACAGCTCGACCAGCACCGCGTGCGCGACCCGGCCGTCGATGATGTGCGCGGAATTGACGCCGGCCTTGACCGCGTCGACCGCGCACGCGATCTTCGGCAGCATGCCGCCGCTGACCGTGCCGTCGGCGATCAGCGCGTCGACGCGATCCAGCGTCAGCCCGGTCAACAGCGCACCCTGCCGGTCGAGCAGTCCCGTGGTATTGGTCAACAGGATCAGCTTCTCGGCACCGAGCACCTCGGCCATCTTGCCGGCCACGAGGTCGGCGTTGATATTGTACGAGCGGCCGTCTTCACCGACGCCGATCGGCGCGACCACCGGGATGAAGTCACCGTGCACCAGCATGTCGACGACTGCCGCATCGATGCTGTCGACCTCGCCGACGTGGCCGATGTCGATGATCTCGGGTGCCTGGGCCTGGGGATTCTCGCGCGTCAGATTGAGCTTGCGCGCGCGGATCAGGTCGCCGTCCTTGCCGGTCAGGCCGACCGCCGAACCGCCGTGGCGATTGATCAGGTTGACGATCTCCTTGTTGACCAGGCCGCCGAGCACCATCTCGACAACGTCCATGGTCTCGGCGTCGGTGACGCGCATACCCTGGACGAACTCGCTTTCCTTGCCGAGGCGTTTGAGCAGGCTGCCGATCTGCGGTCCACCACCGTGCACGACGACCGGGTTGATCCCGACCAGCTTCATCAACACGACGTCGCGCGCGAAGCCGGCCTTCAGGTCTTCGTCGACCATCGCGTTGCCACCGTACTTGATGACGATGGTCCTGCCGCCGAAGCGCTGGATGTAGGGCAGCGCCTCTGTCAGAACGTGGGCGACGTTGCCCGCCGCTTCTGCCGTCAAACTCATTGTTGTTGCCCTGCTGAATGGAACACGCCGCGAGGGCGGGTGCTCAGAACGGCGCCTGCATGTCGGGCGCGACGCGCTTCAACAGTTCGCGGAACTGCACCTTGATCTGCTCCAGCGCGGCCTCGTCGTCCGCCTCGAAGCGGAACGTCAGCGAGGGTACCGTATTTGACGGGCGAATCAGACCCCAACCGTGTGCGAACTCGACGCGCAGGCCATCGAGTTCGACCAGGCGGGCATCGTCGAAGACCTTGTGGGCGTCGAGCGCACGCATGATCTCGCGGCTCTGGCCCTCCTCGAGCATCAGGTGGTATTCGGGCGTCGCCGGACTGCTCGGCAGGTCGGCGAACAACTCGCTGGCGGGGCGCGACTCCAGGGCCAGGATCTCGAGCACCCGCGCCGCGGCATACAGCGCGTCGTCGAAGCCGTACCAGCGCTCCTTGATGAACAGGTGGCCGGAGAACTCGCCGCCGAGCAGCGCACCGGTCTCCTGCATCTTGGCGCGCATCCGCGAGTGGCCGGACTGCCACATGATCGGCCGACCGCCGTGGCTGAGGATGAAACTGGCGAGATGGCGCGATGACTTGACGTCGTACAGGACATCGACGCCCGGGTGGCGTCCGAGCACGTCGGCGGCCAGCAGCATCAGCACCGCGTCTGCCCAGATGACGCTGCCGTCGTTGTCGACGACGCCGAGGCGATCGCCGTCGCCGTCGAAGGCGAAGCCGATATCGGCCTCCTGCGCCTGGACCTCGAGCATCAGCGCCGACAGGTTGTCCGGCTGACTCGGGTCGGGGTGGTGATTCGGGAACTTGCCGTCCGGCTCGCAGAACAGCGGCACGACCTCGCAACCGAGTGTCTCGAACGTCATCACCGCGAGTTCGCCGGCCGCGCCGTTGCCGGCATCGACAACCACCTTGAGCGGGCGGGTCAGCTGGATCTCCTGGTTCACGGCGTCGACATAGTCGTCGTCGAGTCGCAGCCGTTCGACGCTGCCGCGGCCGTGTCGCAGCTCACCGGCGAGCATACGTTCGCGCAATGCCTGCAGCGCGTCACCGTCGAGCACGCGCTCGCCGACGACGATCTTGAAACCGTTGTACTCGGGCGGGTTGTGGCTGCCCGTGACCATGACACCGCCCTGCACCTGCTGGGTCTGCATCGCGAAGTACAGCAGCGGCGTCGGCCCCTGGCCGAGGTCCAGCACGTTGCAGCCGGACGCGACGATGCCGCGCACCAGCGCGTCGGTCAGCGCCGGGCTGGACAGCCGCGCGTCGCTGGCGACCGCGATCTGGTTGCCGCCATCGTCCTGCACCAGCGAACCGATCGCGTGCCCCAGCGCCTCGGCGACGTCGTCGGTGAGCGGGTCGCCGACCACGCCACGCACGTCGTAGGCACGGAACAGGCTCGCCGGGATATCGATGTCGACCGGTGTCGGCATGCCGCCGCCGAGCACCTCGGACGGGTCGTTGTCGAGCTCCTCGACCTCGAGCCCGTGCATCGGGCGCACCACGGTGTCGGCGGCCGCGACCGGCTGCCGCGTCTCGGTCGCGGCCGCGCGGTCGGCGGTGCCGGCGCCGCCGACCCCGGCCACGCGGGCCTCGCGCATGTACTGGGTCAACAGCGCGATCGCGTCGCCGTTGCTCGACAGGTGCGGCTGCGCCGGCGCGATCGGGTTTCGCTTGAGGATCGCCTCGCCGAGGTTGACCAGGGTCTGCATGTCGGCGCGAATGTCGCCGGACAACATGCGCCACTGCAGCAGCGCGATCAGCAGCATCGCCAGGCCGCCGCCACCGGCCACGGCCAGCATGCCCATCAGGCCGCCGAAACCGGTCGCCACCGGTTCGGCCACGTAGTCGACGGTCCAGATGCTGTCCGCGACCTCGACGCGACCGTCGCGGAACGGCCCTTCCGCACTGCCCGGCCCGCGGGCCAGCACGTAGCCGTCGTCGCCGCCCTGGACCAGGGCCAGGCGACCCGGGAAGCCGGCCGACGATTCGACGATCCGTGTCAATGCGCGCATGTCCCACGCCGCGAAAAGCACGCCGACGTCGCGGCCGTCGTGCCGTACGGGCATCGCCGCCGCCATGTAAGGCACGCCGCTCTTGATCTGGTGGATCTCGGCCGGCGCCGGTTTGCCCGACTCGACGACGCGCCGCACCATGTCGAGCCCGGCGTAGCCGAGCGGCGCCGGCCCGCCGGTATCCGGCTGACTGGCGTCGGGCGGCAGCAGGCGGACCTGCAGCATGCCCGGCAGGCGTTTGCGCAGCTGCAGTTCCTTGGCGTCGATAGCGACCGGGTCCGCCGCCGCCAGGGCCGCGCCGACGCCCGGGTCGGTCAATGCCAGCGTCAACAGATCACGCCGCGCCAGGACCTCACCCTCGAGGCGCCCGGCCAGTGCAGCGGAGGCACTCTGCCCGCTCAGGCGCGCGGCGTCGCCGGCGGCGCTGTTGACCGCCTGCTGCGCCATCACGGCGACCAGCAGCATCAACAGCAGGCCGACGACGACGGCCGGGAGAAAGTACAGGAACAGCCGCCGGCCGCCGCGTGCCTCGACCGCTTTGCCGGCCGCGTTGTCGTTGTCTTGCTTGGTCTCGCCCACCCGTT